>NZ_JARJMT020000042.1 GCF_029335975.1 Tepidimonas sp. | reverse complement strand
AATTATAGCGCCAGGTCGGGGCCCTGCCCATGGGGGCTGGCGCGCAGCCGGGCCCAGGTGCGCATCAGCTCGGCGGCAGCTGCTTCGGGGTCGGTCGCGCCGGTGATGGCCCGTACCACGGCGAACGACCCCACCCCGCTGGCTGCGATGGCGGGCAATTCGGCCAGGCCGATGCCCCCGATGGCCACCGTGGGCAGATCGCGCGCCAGGCGGGCGTAATGCGTCAGCCGTTGTGGCCCTTGCGGGGCCGTGGGCATGGCCTTGAGCGTGGTGGGGAACACGGCACCCAGCGCCAGGTAGCTGGGCCCGATACGCCAGGCGCGCGCCATTTCGGCATAGCCGTGGGTGCTGATCCCCAAGCGCAGACCGCAGTGGCGCAGGCGGGCCAGGTCGTCTGCCGTCAGGGTATCCAGATCCTCTTGCCCCAGGTGGACGCCGTAGGCGCCGGCCTCGATGGCCTCGCGCCAGTGGTCGTTGATGAACAGCCGCGCGGGGGTGCCGCGCACGGCGGAGACGGCGGCGCGCACTTCGTGGGCGATGCGCTCGGGGTCCGGGTGTTTGAAGCGCAGTTGCAGGGTCGGCACCCCAGCACGCGCCATGCGGGCCACCCATGTCGCGTCTGGCAGCACCGCGTACAGCCCCAGCCGATGCGGGCAGGGGGCAAAGCGGGCCGCAGGCAGGTCGAACCCGAAATCCGCCGGATCATCAGGCCAGTCAGTGGGGTCGAACGGGCGGTTTGCGCTGCGCCGTGCCCAGGCCTGCGCAACGCAGTGCGCATCGGCATCCACGAACCCAAGCCGGCGCGCGGCGGCGTAGGCCACAGCGGATACGGTGTGATTGGCAGGCGTGGCGTTGGGTTCGGCGTCGCGCTCGATCAGCAGTCCGCGGTGCAGCTGCACGATGGTTGCCACGGCGTCCAGTGGCGCATCGAGGACGGCAGGGGCGGCGTCCATGGTGGTCTCAGCCTTGGTGCCAGAAGGGGGTGCCGAGCACCGGTGTGCTCGGCTGTGCCGACGTTTGCGGTGCCATCGCCCCCGCCCGGTAGGCTGCGCGTCCCGCGGCCACCGCATCGGCAAAGGCGCCGGCCATGGCAACGGGATCCTGCGCCAGCGCCACGGCGGTGTTGAGCAGCACGGCGTCAAAGCCCCACTCCATCACCTGACAGGCATGGGATGGCAAGCCCAGCCCCGCATCCACGATCAGCGGCACATCCAGACGCTCGCGCAAGGTGCGCAGGCTGTGCGGGTTGATGGGGCCCAGCCCGGTGCCAATCGGCGCTGCCCAGGGCATGACCGCCTGGCAGCCCACGTCCAGCAGGCGCTGACACAGCACCAGGTCGTCGGTGCAGTAGGGCAACACCTTGAAGCCGCGTTGGATGAGCTGATCCGCTGCCACGGGCAGTTGCAGGGTGTCGGGCTGCAGCGTGTAGTCGTCGCCTATCAGCTCGAGCTTGATCCACTCGGTGCCAAACACCTCGCGCGCCATTTCCGCAGTGGTGATGGCCTCTTGCACGCTGTGGCAGCCCGCAGTGTTGGGCAGCACGGGCACGTCCAGTTTTTTCAGCAGCGTCCAAAAGCCGTGCGAAGCATCCAGGCCGAGCGCCCCTTGGCGGCGCAGCGATGCGGTCAGCATACAGGGGCTGGAGCGCCGCACGGCCTGCTCCAGGACGGCGGGCGACGGGTAGCGTGCGGTACCCAGCATTAGGCGGCTGCCAAAGGCTTGGCCGTACAGGACGAGCAGATCGGACGGGGGGGTATCGGGGTTGGCGAGAGCAGTCATGGTGGGATCAGCCGCCGGTGATGGGGGAGATGATTTCGACGCGGTCGCCATCGCGCAGTGGCGTGAGGGCATATTGTGCGCGCGGCACGAACTGCAGATTGACCGCCACGGCGAACGGCGCTCCAGGGGCTTGGCCGTCGGTGGCGTGGGCTACCGCGTCGGCGACACTGGCGCCGTCTGGCAGCTCCACGGGTTGCGCGTTGATCCAAATCCTCATGGCATGCTGGCGGGCATGGCGTCTTGGGCCCGGGTGAATGCCAGCCCCAGGCGCTGCGCCAAATCGATGCGGCCGCTGTGTAGGTATTCGACGACGGCGTCGTGGACCGCAGGCGAGATCATGAACCCGTGGCGGTACAGCCCGTTGATCTGCAGCACGCGCGGGGCGCGCTCGACGACGGCGGGCAGATTGTCTGGCAGGGTGGGGCGGCATTGGGCGCACAGCTCCAGCACGCGGGCTTCGCCAAAGCCGGGGTGGACCGCGTAGGCGGCGCTGAGCAGCTCGAGGGTGGAGCGCACACTGGTCGGGGACAGGTCGTCGGACTCGATCTGGGTGGCTCCGATGACGAACAGATGGCCGGGCTTGGGGGCGATGTAGATGGGGTAGCGCGGATGCAGCAGCCGGGTGGGGCGCTGCAGGGTGACATCCGGCGCATGCAGGCGCGCCACTTCGCCACGCACCCCGCGCAGGGGGCCCTTGCCCTTGGCAATCTGAGCTGGCCAGTCCTCGCGCGCGCCCAGGCCGCGGCAGTCCAACACCCAACCGTCGGGGTGGTCGCGTTGCCAGCTGCAGGCCTGCTGCAGCGTCATGGCAGTGCCCCAGTTCATATCCACTCCCAGCGCGGTCAGCGTGGCCAGCAGCGCGTCGAGGAGCTGGCGGTTGTCGAGTTGGCCTTCATCGGGCAGGAACAGTCCCCGCTGAAAGCGCCCGGCCACAGCCGGCTCCAGCTCGGCGACGCCCTGCGCGTCCAGCGCGCGCGGGGCGGGCAAATCGGGCAGCTGCGCGGTGGTGTGGCGCAGCAGCGCCTCGAAACGGGTGGCTTGCGGGGCATCCTGGCGGTGCCACAGAATGAGTGTGCCGTTTTGCTGAAAAAACACGGGTTGCGTCAGATCCGCGCACAACGCCTGCCAGCGCGGCAGCGCATAGCGGCCCATGGCGACGACGTTGGGCTCGGTCACGGCCGATTCGGCCAGCGGCGCCAGCATGGCGGCTGCGATCCGAGCCGCGCCGCCGGCCTGCGCAGCGTCTGGGGCGGGATCGACGATACGGACCGGGTGGCCGGCGCGCGCCAGGGTGACGGCAAGCAGGCGCCCCATCAGTCCGGCGCCGAGGATCAGAATAGGTTCGCGCAGATGCATGCCCCGGATGGTACCCCAGGGAAACCCGGGCCCCGCTTGCAGGTCCCGCATCCGTGCGCGCGCGACGGATAATGTCGCGCATGTCGCACCTGAACGATCTCGCCCACCCGCCCCGTCTGCACTATCCGCGCGTGCTGTCTATCGCTGGCAGCGATTCCGGCGGCGGTGCCGGCATCCAGGCCGATCTCAAGACCATCGCAGCCCTGGGCTGTTATGGCATGACGGCGATCACGGCGCTGACGGCCCAAAACACACTGGGGGTACGTGCCATTCAGGGGGTGCCGGCTTCGTTTTTGAAAGAGCAGATCGCCGCCGTGGTGGAAGACATCGGCGTCGATGCGGTAAAAATCGGGATGCTGCATGCACCGGACATCGTCGATGCCGTGGCCTGGGCCATCGATACCTACCGCCTGCCCAACGTGGTGCTAGACCCGGTGATGGTGGCCACCAGCGGTGACACTTTGATCGAGGATGCCACCGTCGAGCGCCTGGTGGGGGAGCTCTTTCCGCGTGCCACCGTCGTCACCCCCAACCTGGACGAGGCGGCCTTGCTGCTGGGACGACCGCTGACACAGGCGGACGAGCTGGAGGCCGCAGCGGCTGGTCTGCTGCAGCGCGGTGCATCCGCCGTCCTGCTCAAAGGCGGGCATTTGCCCGGGGATGTGGTGACCGATCTGCTGGCTATCCGAGGCGAGCCGCCAGCGTATTGGATCCGCCTGACCGGTGAGCGCATCGTCAGCGACAATGTGCACGGCACAGGGTGCACCCTGTCGTCGGCCGTGGCGTCGTTCTTGGCCCTGGGCCAAACGCTGGAGGAGGCTGTGCAGTCCGCTCAAGGCTGGGTGCGCGGGGCGATCGCCGCCGGCGCCCATGTGCGCACTGGGCAGGGCAGTGGGCCGCTCAACCATGGCTATGCGCCGGTGCCGATGCGGCTGCTCGACTGATCAGTCCGGCCCAACACCCAGCAGCCGCTGCAGCCGGGTGCTGGTGGTGGTGTACTCCAGGACGATACGCTCCTGCGGCCGCAGCCACTGTGCGATGGCAAATGCCGCCAGCGTGGCTTCGTGAAAGCCGCAGACGATCAGTTTGCGCTTGCCGGGGTAGGTGTTCACATCCCCCACCGCATAGATGCCCGGCTCGGCGGTGCGGTAAGCTGCGGTGTCCACGACCAGGTGCTTGCGCTCGAGCGCCAGCCCCCAATCGGCGATGGGGCCAAGACGGGGATTGAGCCCCAGGCGGGGCATGAACAGGTCCAGAGGCAGCGTCAGCCGCCGGTCGTCGGCGGTGGCGATTTCCAGCGCTTCCAGACGGCCATCAGCGGCAGCGATGGCCCCCACCGGCTGGCCCAAGCAAAGGCGCACCCAGCCTGCGCCGATGGCGGACTGCAGCCGTTCATCCAGCGCGGGGTCGATGGCAAAGCGGTCGTTGCGGTGCAGCAACGTGACATCGGCCGCCCCGCCATCGGCCAGTTGCAGCGCCAGTGCCGCGGCCGACTCGGTCCCCCCCATGACGACGACGCGCTGGCCCGCCCAGACGTCAGAAGGGGGATCGCGGTAGTGCACCTGGCGGCCCTCCCAGGCCTGCAGCTCGACCAGCGGCACCTTGCGCGGCAGGAACGCGCCCACGCCTGCGGCAATGACGAGCGCATCGCATTCGAAACCGAGGCCACCCTCCGTTTCCAGCTGAAAACGTGCGGAAGGTGCGGCCCCGTCGGCTGCCCGGCGCTGCAGCGAGGTCACGATCTGCCCCAGATGCAGGGGGATGCGCAGCGGTGCCAACTGCTGCAGCAGCCGCTGAGTCAGCTCCCGCCCGCTGCAGGTGGGGATGCCCGGCAGGTCGTAGATGGGCTTGTCGGGATACAACTCGGCGCATTGCCCTCCGGCGTGGGGCAGCCCCTCCACCACGTGCACGTCCAGCTCGTGCAGACCCAACTGAAAGGCCTGGTAGAGCCCGACCGGGCCAGCGCCGATCACGACGACATCGGTGCGGATGGGAGGGGCCGTCGCCATGGCAGTCGCAGCGAAGCGCAGCGCGCCCGGGATTAGCGCTTGAGCAGTGGCAGCTTACCGGTCTTGTCTTTGTATTGCTCGGCCTCGGGCAGCGGTGCCTTGCGTTTGGTGATGCTCTTCCAGGTCGGCAGCTTGGCCAGCTCGGCGTTCAGAGCGATCATGTGCTGCTGGTCGCGCGGCACGTCTTCTTCGGCGTAAATCGCCCCGACCGGGCACTCCGGGATGCAAACCGCGCAGTCGATGCATTCATCGGGGTCGATGGCCAGGAAATTGGGCCCTTCGCGGAAGCAGTCCACGGGGCAGACGTCCACACAGTCGGTGTACTTGCAGGCGATGCAGGCTTCGGTAACAACGTGTGTCATGGCGCAGGATCTTTTAGGGGCGACAGTGGCCCCGACACGGCGCGAGCCGCGCAGTCGTATGTGAGCGATTTAAGAATTGTAGGCGCTCGGGTCACGCCGCTGCTTGATCTGGGTCAGCACACCGAGTGGCAAAACGGTTATTGTGCCGATGCACGGTATTCGTGCGCCGACCGCTGCGGGGACCTTACTCATGACCGATACGCTACACCGACGTCCGCTCCATTCCACCGGGCTTGATACCGGGTCTGCGCCTGCGTCCGGCGAGCCCCACCGCCGGCAGTCCGATGCGGCCGATGCCCTGGACCAGCAGGCATCGGTATTGATGGCCCGATGGTGGAGCGGCCTGTCGCCGATATCCCTGGCGTTGGCGGCAACGGACTGGGCATTGCACGCGCTGAGTTCGCCAGGGTCCCAACGGCGGTTGGCGCAACAGGCAGCACAGCTGAGCCAGGCATGGTGGCAGGATGCATGCCGCGCTTGGGCGGAGACGGTCACCGCCACAGCGACGGCCCTCCCGCCACCCGGGGCGGCAGCGAGCGGTCTGCCCGATGGCTCGGGGGGAGAGGACGCGCGGCCCGAGGACGCCTCGCCACTGCTGCGTGCAGTGCGCGAGGACCCGCGCTATGCCGACCCGGCGTGGCAGCGCTGGCCATGGTCGGGACTGGCCAGCGCGAGCAAAGCGGTGGAGCTGTGGTGGCAGCAGGCGGCGGCGCTGCGCGGCATGCAAGCGCACAGCCGCGAGCAGATGCGCTTCTACGGCCGCCAATGGCTGGATGCCTGGGCGCCGAGCAACATGCTCTGGACCAACCCGCAGGCGCTGCAGCGCGCTTGGGAAACCGGCGGCCAGTCGCTCCTGCGGGGCTGGGGCCGCATGGTGCAGGACATGCAGTGGCGCCTGGGCCTGCAGCCGCCGCCGCAGCGTTTCGATCCTGAGCTCGCCCCTGGCCGGGGGCTGGCCACCACGCCGGGACAGGTGGTGCTGCGCAACGCGCTGATCGAGCTGATTCAATACGCGCCCAGCACACCCACGGTACAGCGCGAGCCGGTGCTGGTGATCCCCTCGTGCATCATGAAGTACTACATCCTGGACTTGTCCCCGCACAACTCGCTCGTGCGCTGGCTGGTCGGACAGGGCCACACCGTCTACATCGTCTCGTGGAAGAACCCGGACGAGGACGACGCACTGCTGGCGATGGACGACTATGTCCGCGACGGGGTGCTGGCGGCGTTGGATCATGTGCGCTGCGCGACCGGCGCGCCGGTGCATCTGATGGGCTATTGCCTGGGCGGGACGTTCGCCGCCATCGCTGCAGCGGCGCTGGGCGGCGGCGACGCGCGGCTGGGTTGTCAGCATGCAGCGGGTGTCGCGGAAGAGGGGGTGCTGGCGAGTCTGACGCTGCTGGCCGCCGAGACGGACTTCAAGGAGCCAGGCGAGCTTGGCATTCTGATCGACGAGGCACAGGTTCGGCTGCTCGAGGATATGATGGCGGCGCGCGGCTATCTGACCGGGCAGCAGATGGCAGGATCGTTTCAATTCTTGCACTCGCGCGAGCTGGTCTGGTCCAGCCAAACGCGGCGCTGGTTGCTCGGCGAGGACGAGGTTGGCAATGACCTGATGGCGTGGAACGCCGATGTGACGCGCCTGCCGGCGGTGATGCACAGCCAGTACCTGCGCGGCTGCTACCTCAACAACGACCTGGCCGAGGGACGCTTCCAGTTCGAGGGGCAGCCGATCGCGCTGCGCGACATCCGCGTGCCGGTGTTCGCGGTCGGCACCGTCAAGGACCATGTGGCACCCTGGCGTTCGGTCTACAAAATCCATCACCTGGTCTCGGCCGAGGTGACGTTTGCGCTGACCAGTGGGGGCCACAACGCCGGGATCGTCTCGGAGCCCGGGCATCGCGGACGCTACCATCACCTGCTGACGACGCCGGCCGACCACCCGTGGCGCACACCGGACGAGTGGCTGGCCGTGGCGCCGCGGCTGGAGGGCAGTTGGTGGCCGTCGTGGTCGGCGTGGCTGAATCAGCGTGGCAGTGGACAGGCGGTGCCGGCGCGCCAGCCACCACACAATCCGGCACTCGGGCCGGCGCCGGGCCGCTATGTGATGGTGCGCTACGGCGACTAAGTCGGCGTCCGCCCCCCGGTGTCGCGCCGCCGACCCGCGGCGGCGAAGCGCCGGGCCAGCAGCGCCTGTGCCAAAGGGCGCTCCACGGGCCACGGTTCGCCGTGCAACTCCGCCGCCAGCACCTCGCCGCACAGCGCAGACAGGGTCAGCCCCCGTGCGCCCAGTCCTGTCAGTACGCACAGGCCAGGTAGCCGCTCGGGGTCCACCGCCCCGACAGCGGGCAAGCGATCCGGCAGTGTGCAACGCACCCCGGCCCAGCCGTGTGCCTGGAGCCAGAACCCGGACAGGGCTTCGGCGGCGCGAGGAAGCAAGCGGCGCAGCTTGTTCAGATTGGCGAGATGATCGCCATCTTGGACGGAACGGTCGGTGCTGCCGCGCACGAAGGTGGCGCCCATGCACCACAGCGGCTGTCCATCGGGTCCTGGCACGCCAGCCATGAACGACCCATGCCCATTGACAGGAAACGGCGGCAGGGCAGCGACCGTCGATGGCTGCAGGCTGGCCATGGATCCCCAGGTTACCTGTCCTCGCAAGGCATGCAAAGGCAGCGGCGGGCTGTCGGCGCGCGGCAGCAGCGCCAGGGAATCGAAGCCTGCACACACCACGACCACGGCAGCGCGGGCCAGCGGTTGGTCGGCATCGTCGATCACGATCCACTCGTCAGCATCCGCCATGTGGCGCAGACCGGCGGCGCGCGCCGCGCCGACGAAATGCACCCCGGTGTGGGCCAACTGTGCGGCCACCAGCGCCGCCGGCCGCAGCCACGCCGCTTGGGCGTGCCAAAGGGCAGGCGTGTCCGCAGGCAGGCCGGCGCGCGCGGTCCGCGCCGGATCGGCCAGATCGCTCCACGCCCGGCCGTGTTCATGCCAGACCGCCGAATCGGGCAGCGCGTGTTTGCCCTCCACGCGGTGCTCCAACACGCCGTTGGGGCCCCAGTCCACCCCCGGCGTCAGCAAAGCCCGGGCGCGCTCGAGAGTACAGGCCAAGCCGGCCCGGGTCAGGCGCGACAGGGGCGCATCGTCGGGCGACACATGCGGGGCGACCAAACCCACGGGCAAGCCCGATGCGCCGGCAGCCGGGGTATGGGCCGCATCCAGCACGGTGACGCGCCAGCCCCGCGCAGCCAAGCTCCAAGCGGCTGCCGAGCCGGCTAGGCCCGCACCGATTACGACCGCCTGCCGTGTTGGGCATGCCGACGCCGCAGCAATGGTTGGGGCGGGCAGCTTGTAGACGGCGGTGCGCAACGCACCACGGGGCGTCCAACTGGGCGCATAGACTGCCCGCAGGCAGTGCCGCTTGGGCGGCAGGCCTGGGGTCTTTTCTACCTGGAAGCCGACTTGTGCCAGCCCATCACGGACCGCGCGTGCCACCGTCCAAGTGCCCAGTCGCGTACCCGGTCGACACAGGCGCGCCACTGCACGCAGCACTTCGGGCGACCACATGTCGGGGTTGTGGGCGGGGTCGAAACCATCCAGAAACACGCTGTCCACCGGCACATCCAACGTCGGCAACCAACGCGCCGCGTCCCCCACGCACAAGGTCAACAGCAGGCGCCGGCCAGGGGCATCGGCGCGGTCCGCAGGCCATTGCCAGCTCCAGCGGTGCACGCCCGGCAGCAGCCCGATCCAGTGTTCGCTCAGCGCAGCAGCCAGCGGGTGGAGTTCGGCAAAAGGGGCCGCGCTGCGGCGCAGATCGTCCGCGCTTGCGGGATGGGCTTCAGTCGCGGTGTAGCACAGCGTCGGCGGCGCCGATCCATCCGCCTGCCAAGTCTGCCAGGTGGCCAAAAAATTCAGCCCCAGCCCGAAGCCGTTTTCCAACACATGCCAGCGAGCATGTCCGCGCCAGAGCGCATCGGGCCCGCTGGGCCACAGACCGCAGCCCTTCAGAAAAACATGGCGCGCTTGCGCCAGGCCGCCCAAGCCGTCGACGCCTCGGCTGCGGTAAATGTCGCCAAAGTGCAGGCTGCGGGGCGTGCCGTCCGGCAGCCATTCGACCACGCCGCCGGCCATTTCACCCCTGCGCAGGGGGAACGTAGCCGGCGGCGACGTCCGCGCCTTCGCCAAAGAAATGTTTTTCCATCTGTCGCGCCAGATATTGACGCGCACGTGCGTCGGCCAGGTTCAGACGGTTTTCATTGACCAGCATGGTCTGGTGACGCAGCCAGTCCTGCCATGCCTGCTTGCTGACGTTTTCCCAAATCCGCCTGCCCAACTCGCCCGGGTAGGGCGGGAAGTCGAGTCCCTCGGCTTCGACGCCGAGTTTGATGCAGTGGACGGTGCGTGCCATGGTGTCGTGCTCCTGTGCAGAGAAAGGCCCCCCTCATGCCCCATGGTGATAAGTACTCCACGGAACCAGCATAAGGGGTTTGATACGATGCGGGTTTGACTCGGTGAGCGATCATCGAGCCCTGTTATCGAGCCCTGTTGATCGCCCGTTGATCGCGTCGGGCTCGGACTGTAACGCAGTTGTTCGTTTCCCGAAGGGCCTTCAGGGATTGAGGCAGGTCAAGCTGCCGCGCCCCGCGGGCGGCTACGCTCGACCATCCCGATTTTCTACCACCTGATCATGAGTGCATTCGACGAAGAACGTGTGCTGACCGTTCATCACTGGACCGACCGGCTGTTTAGCTTCACCACCACACGCAATCCCGGGCTGCGTTTTCTCAACGGCCAGTTCACGATGATCGGGTTGCGGCTGGAAAACGGCAAACCGCTGCTGCGTGCCTACAGCATCGTCAGCGCCAATTACGAGGAACATTTGGAGTTCTTGAGCATCAAGGTGCCCGATGGCCCGCTGACCAGCCGACTGCAGCACATCCAGCCGGGTGACACGGTGATCGTCGGCCACAAGCCCACGGGCACGCTGGTCATCGATTACCTGTTGCCGGGCAAGAACCTGTACCTGTTTGGGACCGGCACGGGACTGGCCCCCTTCCTGAGCATCGTGCGCGATCCGGCGACCTACGAGCGCTTCGAGAAGGTGGTGCTGGTGCACGGTGTGCGCCAGGTGGCCGAGCTGGCTTACCGCGACTACCTGACCCAGGAACTGCCCCAGCACGAATTTCTTGGCGAGTATGTGCGCCGACAGATGCTGTACTACCCGACCGTGACCCGCGAGCCCTTCGAGCGGCAGGGTCGTATCCCGGATTTGGTGCAAAGCGGCCAGATGGCGCGCGAGTTGGGCTTGCCGCAGCTCAACCCCGAGACCGACCGCGTCATGATCTGTGGCAGCCCGGCCATGCTGCGCGACCTCAAGGCCATGTGCGAGCGTCTGGGCTTCGTCGAGGGCAGCACGAGCACGCCCGGGCAGTTCGTCATCGAAAGAGCGTTTGCCGATGCCAACTGAGGTCCCTGGCCGCAACGGATGGGCGGCTGCGATGGCCATGTCGCCCCGCGCGGTTCTGGGGGGGCTGGCCCTGTGGTGTTTGGGCCTGCTCGGCTTCGGCCTGTATTTGCAGCACGTGGTCGGGCTAGAGCCGTGCCCGATGTGCATCGTCCAGCGCTATGCGCTGATTTTGGTGGCGCTGGCCACGGCGGGCGCGGCAGCGGCGGGCCGTAGGCTGCGGCGTGCGCTGGCGTGGCTGGCGCTCGTGCTCGCACTGGCGGGGGCTGCCGTGGCGGCACGCCAGTCCTGGCTGCAGTGGTATCCGCCCGAGATCTTGGCTTGCGGGCGGGATTTGTTCGGCATGATCGAATCGTTCCCCCTCAAACGGGCCATCCCCATGATCTTTCGCGGCAGCGGGGACTGCACGGCCGTCGACTGGACCTTTTTGGGTTTGACGATCGCGAACTGGTCGTTTCTCAATTTCGGGGCCATTGCCGCGACCCTGCTGGGCTGGCTGTGGTCGAGTCGCGGCCGCTGATGGGGCGCGGCGGCTAGGCGCGCCGCTCGCGAGGCGAACGAGCGCGAAGGCGGTGCGCGAGCGCATCGTGTCGCTGGCTGGGCGGCTTTTTGATCGGAATCGAGCCAAGGCTGGGAACGTTGAATTCCAGGCAGAATCGGCCCAACATGACCTTCACGCCCTTTGCCGAATTTGCTGTTTTGCTGCTGGTCGCGGCAGGCGCTGGTGCGCTGTTCGTGCAGCTGCGCCAGCCGGTTCTGATCGCCTATATCGTGGTCGGTATCGCCCTGGGGCCGGCCGGCCTGGGCTGGGTCAAGGCCCATGATGAGGTGGCGCTGCTGGCACAAATCGGCGTGACGGTGCTGCTGTTCATCGTTGGCCTCAAGCTCGACTTGCACCATGTACGCCACATTGGGCCGGTAGCACTCGCGACCGGGCTGGGGCAGTTGGCCTTCACCATCGCGGGAGGGTTCGTCCTGATTTTGGCGCTCGGCAAGGACGTCATGACCGCGCTGTATGTAGCCGTGGCGCTGACGTTTTCCAGCACCATCATCATCGTCAAGCTGCTGACCGACAAGCGCGAGTTAGACGCCTTGCACGGGCGCATCGCCGTTGGCTTTCTGATCGTGCAGGACTTGGCTGTGGTGCTGGCGATGATGGCCATGAGCGCGTTGCGCCCGCCCGAGGCAGGGGAGGCGGCCAGCGCTTGGATGGTTGCCGCCTCGCTGGTGGGGCGAATCGTGTTGGCGGTGCTCATCATCGCGGCGCTGATGCGCTGGGTACTGCCGCGCGTGGTGGCGCTGATGGCGCGCTCGCAGGAGCTGCTGTTGATCTTTGCCCTGGCGTGGGGGGTGGGCCTTGCGGCACTGGGAGATTGGGCGGGTTTTTCGATGGAGGCCGGTGCCTTCGTCGCGGGCTTTACGCTGGCGTCCACGCATTTCCGCGAGGCGATCAATGCCCGCCTGGGCGGGGTGCGGGACTTTTTGCTGCTGTTCTTTTTCATCCATCTGGGGGCGGAGCTGAATTTGTCCACCCTGGGGCAGGAGCTGTGGCCTGCGCTGGTGCTGGCGGTGTTCGTACTCATCGGCAACCCACTGATCGTCATGGCCATCATGGGCTATATGGGCTACCGAAAACGCACCGGGTTTCTGGCCGGGCTGACGGTGGCACAGATCAGCGAGTTTTCCATCGTCTTTGTGGCCATGGGCATCAGCCTGGGCCATTTGGATGTGCAGGCCCTGGGGCTGACGACGCTGGTGGGCTTGATCACCATCACCCTGTCCACCTACATGATCTTGTACTCCCACCCGCTGTACGAGCGGCTGGCCCCATGGCTGGGGGTGTTCGAGCGCAAGCGCCCGCACCGGGAGCTGGCGGTCGACCGCCATCCGCCGCGCAGCGATGAATCGGCGGTGCTGGTGTTTGGCTTGGGGCGCTACGGCAGCCGATTGCTGGGTGAGCTGCGCCGCCTCGGTGTGGCGGCTGCTGGTATCGACCATGACCCCGAGGCCGTGCGCGAACTCAAACGGCAGGGTCTGCCAGTCCACTATGGTGACGCAGAAAACCCGGATTTCGTCGAATCCCTAGCTTTGCGCGCCACGCGCTGGGTGGTGGTGACGCTGCCACTGGTGTCGTCCACCCGCGCGTTGGTGCACGCCCTGCGCGGCGCCGGCTACGCGGGCCCGATCGCCGTCACCGCACGCGATGAAGCGTCACTGCAGGAGTTGCAGCGCCTGGATGCGCAGCACATCTATCTGCCCTTTCGCGACGCCGCCGTGCACGCGGCGGAGCACTTGCTCGGCGTGTTGACGGTGTCGCCGCCTGCTTCGGGAGCCAACCCATGACGATCGACGAAGGCTGCCGTCCCCCGGCCGACCCGCCCACGGGTGGCGTGCTGGTGGCGACCGATTTTTCTGATGGCGCGCGGCTGGCCGAACAGCGGGCCGCCCACTTGGCCCGTGAGCATGGCGTGCCGCTGGTTTTGCTGCATGTCCTGCCCCACGACTGGATCGCCGCTTTGCAGGAATGGCTGGGGGCTGAGCGTCCGTCGGACCGCATCGTGGCCGACGCGCACGCCACCTTGCAGGCCAGGGCGCGCCGCTTGCAGGACGAGCAGGGCTGGCCCGTACACCCGGTGTTTGCGCAGGGTCATCCGGTGCGGGCGATTGGCGAGACGGCGCTGCGCTGCGCTGCGCGCTGGGTGGTGGTGGGCGCGCATGGCCGTGGGCGGTTGCCGCACCTGTTGCTGGGCACCACGACCGAGCGATTGTTGCGCAAGGCCAGCTATCCTTTGCTCGTGGTGCGCCAGCCGGTGCAACGCGGCTACCGGTGCGTGTTGGTGCCAGTGGACTTTTCCCCCTGGTCGGCACCCGCCCTGGCGCTCGCCGATACGCTCGCGCCCCGCGCCGAGGTCCAGATGTTGCACGCCTACACCGTGCCGTTCGAAGAAAAGCTGCGGTTTGCCGGCGTGGACGACGACATGATCGCCCTGTATCGGGAAAAGACGCGCGAGCGCGCCGCCGCGCGTCTGCACGATTTGGCGCGACAGCAGGGCTGGCCGCCTTCGCGCTACCACGCCATGCTGCACGAGGGCGATGCGGCGCCGGGCATCGTCCAGACGGCGGCTCGACGGGGGTGCGACCTGATCGTCATTGGCAAGCACGGCTTGAGCGCCGCAGAGGAACTGTTGCTCGGCAGCGTCACCGAGCATGTGCTGTCCGAGGCGCCCTGCGATGTCCTGGTATCCCCAGGCCGGGCCTGAGCGTCAACCGCAGCCCTGCGTCGAAGAAATCCCAGGCGGTGGCAGCGTCGATCATCTCACTGGCCCTTTGCGCAGTCGCGCAGCGCCCGAGCCACCGTCGGCACCAGGTCCGGCCCGCGGTAAATCAGCCCTGTGTAGAGCTGAATGAGGTCGGCCCCAGCGGCGAGTTTGTCGCACGCGCTGGCCTCGTCCATCACTCCGCCGACCCCGATGATCGGAAAGCCGGCCCCAAGGCGCTGGCGCAGCGCCGCGATGACGCGATTGCTGTGGCGCGCCAGCGGCCGGCCGGACAGGCCCCCGGCTTCGTGCGCGTGGGTCAAGCCCTGGACCGCATCACGCGCCAGGGTGGTGTTGGTGGCGATGACGCCGTCCATGCCATGGCGTTGCAGGGCGTCGGCGATGACGGCGATCTGCCCGTCGTCCAGATCGGGGGCGATCTTGACGAAAATGGGCCGCCGCACGCCGAGCCGGTCGGCCAGGTCCGCACGCCGTCGCGCCAGGGCCTGCAGCAGGCCGTCCAACGCTGCATCACCCTGAAGTTGGCGCAGATTTTGGGTGTTAGGGCTGGAGATATTGACAGCAACGTAGTCGGCGTGTGGGTACACTCCCTCCAGGCCGATCAGGTAATCGTCCGTCGCGCGCTCGATGGGGGTACTGGCGTTTTTACCAATATTGAGCCCCAAAACCAAAGGGCGTGCGCGGGCGCGCTCCTGGCGGGCCTGGGATCGCTCGATGTTGTGGACGAACGCTTCGAGACCGTCGTTGTTGAAGCCGAAGCGGTTGATCAATGCCTCGGCCTGCGGCAGGCGAAACAGCCGCGGGCGGGGGTTGCCAGGCTGTGGACGAGGGGTGACGGTGCCTACCTCGACGAAACCAAAACCCATGGCCGCCCAGGCATCGATGCAGCGCGCATTCTTGTCCAGTCCGGCAGCCAGCCCCACCCGGTTGGGGAAATGCAAACCGGCCAGCTCGAGCGGATCGTCGATCCGGGGTTGGGCCATCAGCGACCGCAGAGGACTGTGCTGCAAACGCTCCAAGGCATTCAAGGTCAGATCGTGTGCGGCTTCGGCATCGAGCCGGAATAAAAGCGCACGGGCCGGCGCGTAAGGAATCCAAGCCATCGGATAATCGCAGTTGTCGTATCGGTCATCGGCACACTGCCGGCGAGTGGCCGATTGTCGCACCCCAACCCTCCGTTTTTTGCCACAGACAGGATCTTGCATGATGAACCGCGACCCGTCCGCCCCGGCGATGACACAGGAAGAGCTCAAAGTACTGGTCGGGCGTGCCGCCTTGGCGTATGTGGAGCCGGGGCAGATCATCGGCGTGGGAACGGGTTCGACCGTCAACTGCTTCATCGACGCGCTGGCCCAGGCGCAACTGTCCATTGCGGGCACGGTGTCCAGCTCTGAGGCGTCCACACAGCGGCTGCGCGCTCACGGTATCCCCGTGTTTGACGCCAACGAGGTGGCGGAGCTGGCGGTGTACATTGACGGCGCAGATGAGATCGATCCGCGCGGCCACATGATCAAAGGGGGGGGTGCGGCGCTGACGCGGGAAAAGATCGTCGCTGCGCAAGCGCGGCGCTTCGTTTGTATTGCCGATCAATCCAAATGGGTGCAGACGCTGGGGCGTTTTCCGCTGCCGGTAGAGGTCATTCCGATGGCCACCCAGCGCCTGATTCGGCAATTTGCGGCCCTAGGGGGCGAAGCGCGGGTGCGCCTGCGCGACGGCGTGCCGCTGGTCACCGACAATGGCCAACACATTCTGGATGTGCACGGCCTGCGCATCCCCGACCCGGTTGCCTTCGAGTCGATGGTCAACAATTGGCCGGGGGTGGTAACGGTGGGGGTGTTCGCGCATCAGCGTGCCCACGTTTGCTTGCTGGGCACGCCCGAGGGCGTGCGCACCATCGCGTTCGAGACCCCCTGAGGGGCGCTGGCGCTCCGCCAGGCGCTTGCGTCTCAGGCCATGCCCTGGTGCCGCAGCAGCGCGTCAGTCTGGGGGTCGCGGCCGCGAAAGGCACGGAAAGATTCCAGCGCAGGGCGGCTGCCGCCGACCTCCAGAATCTGCTGGCGGTAGCGCCGCCCGACGTCCACGTCCAGCGGTGAGCCGCGCTGCGCGGCCGCCTCCTCGAAAGCCGCATACGCGTCGGCGCTGAGCACTTCGGCCCATTTGTAGCTGTAGTAGCCTGCCGCGTAGCCCCCGGCAAAGATGTGGCTGAAGGTGTGCGGCATCCGATGCCAGGCGGGCGGCTGCAGCACGGCGACCTCGTCGCGCACCTGCTGCAGCAGCGCCATCACATCGCCATCCGGGGCGCCTTCCAGGTGCAGCCGCATGTCGAACAGCGCAAACTCGATCTGGCGCAGCGTCTGCAGGCCGCTTTGGAAGTTGCGCGCTGACAGCATCTTTTCGTAGAGCGCCCGCGGCAAGGGCTCGCCCGTGTCCACATGCGCCGTCATCTGCTGCAGCACCACCCATTCCCAGCAGAAATTCTCCATGAACTGGCTGGGCAGTTCCACCGCGTCCCACTCCACCCCGCCAATGCCTGCAACGTCGTGCTCATCCACCTGAGTGAGCAAATGGTGCAGGCCGTGGCCAAATTCATGAAAGAGGGTGATCACATCGTCGTGCGTGAGCAGGGCGGGTTTGCCGTCCACGCCGTCGGCGAAGTTGCACACCAGGTGCGCCACCGGCGTTTGTAGGCTGCCGCTGTCCGGGCGGCGCCAGCGTGACCGGACATCGTCCATCCAGGCGCCGCCGCGCTTGCCCGCGCGCGCTGAAGGGTCTAAATAAAATTGGCCGATGAGTGCGCCGTCGCGTTCGATCCGGAAAAAACGCACCGTGGGATGCCACACAGCGGCTTGGTCCTCGCGGATGCGGACTTCGAACAGCGTCTCGACGATACGAAACAGCCCTTGCAGCACGCGCGGCAGCGTAAAGTAGGGCTTGACCTCCTGCTCGCTGTAGGCGTAGCGCGCCTGGCGCAGTTGCTCGGCAATGTAGGGCCAGTCCCAAGCTTGCGGATCGGGCAGGTCGAGCCGCTCGGCCGCAAAGGCTCGCATGTCGGCCACATCCTGCTCGGCGTAGGGGCGGGCGCGCCGGGCCAAATCGCGCAGAAAGTCGATGACCTGCTCGGGGGATTGCGCCATCTTGGGCACGAGCGAGACATGCGCAAAGCTGGGGTAGCCCAGCAGTTGCGCCTCTTCGGCGCGCAGGGCCAGCAGCTCACGCATCAGCGGGGTATTGTCGAAGCGCGCACCATCGCCCTCGGCCTGGTCGCTGGCGCGCGTGCCGTAAGCACGGTACAAACGCTCGCGCAGCGACCGGTCGTGGGCAAACTGCATGACCGGCAGATAGACGGGCAGCTTCAGGCCCAGGCGGTGGCCGTCGCGCCCCTCGGCCTGCGCCGCTTGACGGGTCGCTGCGCGCACATCGTCAGGCACGCCGGCCAGCTCGGCTTCGCTCGCGTAGTAGGCATAAGCGTCGGTCGCATCCAAGGTGTTTTCGCTGAACTTTTGAGCCAACTCGGCCTGGCGCTCCTGAATGGCGGCAAACCGAGCCTTGGCCTCACCCTGCAATTCGGCGCCGCCCAGTACGAAGCCGCGCAGCGCGATCTCGCGCGCGCGCCGCTGGGCTGTATTCAGGCCAGAAGGATCGATGGCCTTGTATTTGGCGTACAGCCGTTCGTCGGCGCCCAGCCGGGTCCAGAACTCCGTGACGCGCGGCAACATGGCGTTGTATGCCGCACGCAGCGCTGGCGTATCGGCCACGGCGTTGAGATGGCTGACGGTGCCCCAGGCGCGCCCCAGGCGCTCCGTCGCCACATCCAGGGTGGCCGCCAGGGCATTCCAGTCGGCCGGGAAGTCGCAGGCAGTGACCTGCTGCAGGGCCGCATCGGCCTCGCGCAGCAGGGATTCGATGGCCGAAGCGACATGCTCGGGCCTGACCGCATCAAAGCGCGGCAGATCGGAAAAATCGAGCAGGGGGTTGTCGAGGAGGGTGGGGGCGATGCGGTCATTCATGCGCACAAGCATGCCATGGAAACCGTCGCCGCGCCGCTGTGGGACCGATCAGTGGGCAGCGGACGCGGATTTTTTGGCGCTCTTTTGGCGCCGCTTGGCTTTCTTGACCAGCCCGCCGGGCGTCAGCCGCTGGTTGCCCAGCACCCGTACGGTTTTGATCTCGGGGCGCTGGCCGCCTTTTTTGCTGTACTTGACCACTTTGTATTCGCGCGGGCCGGGTTTGCGGTCCTGGTCGACGGCTTTGGCCTTGGGCGGGATGGGGCGCCAGAGCACCAGCAGCTTGCCGATGTGCTGTACCGGCGCGGCGTTGAGTTCGTCCGCCAGCGTCCGCAGCCAGGCTTCGCGCTGGGGCCGGTCGCCCTCCAGGGCGCGCACCTTGATCAGGCCGTGGGCATTGAGGGCCGCATCCACCTCGGCTTTGACGGCATCGGTCAGGCCGTCGGCCCCGATCATGACGACCGGCTCGAGATGATGCGCCTGGCCACGGTGGATGGCGCGCTGAGCAGGGGTGAGTTCGATGAGCGGCATGAAAGGATTATCGGGCATCCGGGGAGGCAAGGGCAGATGGGCGGCCCACTTGCGGCTGCCGTCGAGCGGCTGCTACGGAGCTGCGTTCCGTGGGTGCGCTGTGGCCGTATAGTCCCACACCGATGAAGATCAAAACACAAAGCAAAAAGGTCAACAAGGCGTGGCTGAACCAGCATGTCACCGACCCCTGGGTGCGCCTGGCGCAAAAAGAGGGCTACCGCGCCCGCGCTGCCTATAAGCTCAAGGAGCTGGATGAGACCTTTCACTTGATCCGCCCCGGCCAGTGCGTGGTGGACCTGGGCTGTGCACCAGGGGCGTGGTGCCAATATCTGCGCCGGCGTTTGGGGACGGCCATGGGCCCCGACGGGCAGCCTCGGGTGCAGGGAACGCTCATCGGCCTGGACCTGTTGCCCATGGAGCCGGTGGATGGCGTGCGCTTCATCCAGGGTGACTTCCGCGAGGAGACCACGCTGGCCGCGCTGCGGCAAACCTTGGCCGAGGCGTTGGGCGGCGATGCCGCCCAACGGGTGGATCTGGTGGTGTCGGACATGGCCCCCAATCTGTCCGGCGTGGAGGAGGTGGATGCCGCGCGCATCGAGCATCTGATCGAACTGGCGGTGGACTTTGCGGTGGCGCACCTCAAGCCCGATGGGGCGCTGGTGGCCAAGGTGTTTCACGGCGGGGCTTACGACAGTGCCGTGCGGCTGTTTCGGGCGCACTTTCGCACCGTCAAGGCGCACAAGCCCAGGGCGTCGCGCCCGCAGTCGGCGGAAACCTTTCTGGTCGGATTGGGTCTGAAAGCGCAGGGGTGAAAACCCCGGGCCTGCGCAGTGGATGCGCGCGTGCTATCCCGTTGATTGAAAGGGTTTTGCCTTGGTCGGGAGAGTCGCTTTCGATAAGTTCTACAATTGGGCTCGTCTGGGATGCCCGCGGTCTGAGGGCTTTTTGGGCAGCCGTTACCTCACCATGACAAGGTAGGAGTCTTCGTTGAACAACCAATGGTTTTCCAAAGTGGCGATCTGGATGGTGATCGCCATGGTTCTGTTCACGGTCTTCAAGCAGTTTGACGGCCGTACTACGACCGGTGCGGGCTACATGGCCTATTCCGACTTCCTCAACGAGGTCAAAGCCCAGCGCATCAAAAGCGCCACTATCCATGAGGGCGTCAACGGCACCGAAATCTTGGCCATCACCACCGACGACCGGCGGGTGCGCACCAATGCCACCTACCTCGACCGCGGCTTGGTGGGCGACCTGATCGCCAACGATGTTAAATTCGACGTGCGCCCGCGCGAAGAAGGTTCGCTGCTGATGACCCTGCTGGTGAGCTGGGGCCCGATGTTGCTGCTCATCGGCGTGTGGATTTATTTCATGCGCCAGATGCAGGGTGGCGGGCGTGGCGGCGCGTTCAGTTTTGGCAAGAGCAAGGCGCGCATGCTGGACGAAAATGCCAACACCGTGACCTTTGCCGATGTGGCGGGCTGCGACGAAGCCAAGGAAGAGGTCAAGGAGGTCGTGGACTTCCTGAAAGATCCGCAAAAATTCCAAAAACTCGGTGGACGCATTCCGCGTGGCTTGTTGCTGGTGGGGCCGCCGGGTACCGGTAAGACCTTGCTAGCCAAGGCGATTGCCGGCGAGGCCAAGGTGCCGTTTTTCAGCATCTCGGGCTCGGATTTCGTCGAAATGTTCGTCGGCGTGGGGGCTGCCCGCGTGCGCGACATGTTCGAGCAGGCCAAGAAAAATGCCCCGTGCATCATCTTCATCGACGAGATCGATGCTGTGGGCCGTCAGCGGGGCGCAGGCTTGGGCGGCGGCAACGACGAGCGCGAGCAGACGCTCAACCAGATGCTTGTCGAGATGGATGGCTTCGAGACCAACCTGGGCGTCATCGTTATCGCAGCGACGAACCGGCCCGATATTTTGGATGCGGCGCTGCTGCGCCCAGGCCGTTTTGACCGCCAGGTGTATGTGACGCTGCCCGACATCCGCGGCCGCGAGCAGATCCTGAAGGTACACATGCGCAAGATTCCGATCGGCCCGGATGTGAGCCCGGAAATCATTGCACGCGGCACGCCAGGCATGAGCGGTGCCGATTTGGCCAACCTGTGCAACGAAGCCGCGCTGATGGCGGCCCGCCGCAACGCCCGCGTCGTGGAGATGCAGGATTTCGAAAAGGCCAAAGACAAGATTCTCATGGGCCCCGAGCGCAAGAGCATGGTCATGCCCGAGGAGGAGCGGCGCAACACCGCTTATCACGAGGCCGGCCACGCCCTGATCGGCAAACTGCTGCCCAAGTGCGACCCGGTGCATAAGGTCACCATCATCCCGCGCGGCCGCGCGCTGGGTGTGACGATGAGCTTGCCGGAGAAAGACCGCTACTCCTACGACAAGGAGTACATGCTCAACCAAATCAGCATGTTGTTCGGTGGTCGCATTGCCGAAGAGGTCTTCATGAATCAGATGACCACCGGCGCCAGCAACGACTTCGAGCGTGCCACGCAAATCGCCCGCGACATGGTCATGCGCTATGGCATGTCGGAAAAACTGGGGCCGATGGTCTATGCTGAAAACGAAGGCGAGGTGTTCCTGGGTCGCTCCATCACCAAAACCACGCACATGAGCGAGGAAACGATGCGGCAGGTCGATGCCGAGGTGCGCCGCATCATTGACGAGCAGTACGCGCTGGCCCGCCGGCTGATCGAAGAAAACGCTGACAAGATGCACGCCATGGCCAAGGCATTGCTCGAGTGGGAGACCATTGACAGCGACCAGATCGACGACATCATGGCCGGACGTCCACCGCGTCCGCCCAAGGATATGGCCCCACGGGCCCCCAACACCGGGGGAGGCGGTGACGCGGGTGGGGCCGCCGAGCCGGTGAAGGCCGACCCGTCCCCACAAGCGCCTACGGCGGCCTAAATCCGTGTCCCCCCCAATGGGTGTCGAGGCCAGTGCTCCTGGCCTCGATACTTTTTGAGGGGTGTCGCGGCCCCGGTGGGTGGGGCTGTGGCCCGGGCACAATAGCGGCTATGTCGCCCTCCCATTCCTCTGCATCCCCGTCTGCTGGCTGGCAGACGGCGCGCTTTCGCATCGACCTGAGCCGCCCGCGTGTGATGGGGATTGTCAACGTCACACCGGACTCGTTTTCTGATGGGGGTGTGCACGCAGATACCAAAAGTGGCCTGCTGCACGCTGAGGCGCTACTGAAGGCCGGGGCCGACATTCTGGATATCGGGGGCGAATCGACGCGTCCCGGCGCGCCGCCAGTTCCGCTCGAAGAGGAACTCGCCCGCGTCGTGCCGGTGGTGCGCGAGGCGGTGCGTTGGGGCGTGCCGATCAGCGTCGATACCTATAAGCCAGAGGTGATGGCCGAATGTCTGGCGCTGGGGGTCGATATCATCAATGATGTGTGGGCGCTGCGGCGCACCGGCGCGCATGGCCGCAGTGCAGAAGACGTAGTGGCGCAGGACCCGGCCTGCGGCGTGGTGCTGATGCATATGCACCGTCAGCCGCAAGATATGCAGGTGCATCCGATGCAGGGCGACGCGGTACCGCAGGTGCGCGAGTTTCTCGCCGCGCGCGCTCA
The DNA here is from genome assembly GCF_029335975.1 of Tepidimonas sp. Lineage (GTDB taxonomy): Bacteria > Pseudomonadota > Gammaproteobacteria > Burkholderiales > Burkholderiaceae_C > Tepidimonas. The sequence continues at coordinate 507 of NZ_JARJMT020000042.1, read as the reverse complement.
GGCGCTGCTGGCGCGCGGCGTGGCACGCGAGCGCATCGTGCTGGACTATGGCATCGGTTTTGGCAAAACGGTGCAACAGAACCTGGATTTGCTCGCCCGCCAGCACGAGTTGCTGGCGCTGGGCTGGCCGCTGTTGGCCGGCTGGTCACGCAAATCGACCCTGGGGCGCATCACTGGTGTGGATGTGGCCGCCGAGCGGCTGGGCGCGAGCGTGGCTGCAGCACTGCTGGCGGTACAGCGCGGCGCACACATCGTTCGCGTACACGATGTGGCGGCCACCGTGCAGGCGCTACAGGTATGGCTGGCACTCAACAACAGGGAGAGCCTATGATGACTAGACGGTATTTTGGCACCGACGGTATTCGTGGCACGGTCGGCCAAGCGCCGATCACGCCGGATTTTGCGCTGCGGCTGGCACATGCGGTCGGCCAGGTGCTCAAGCGCAGCGAGGCGCGCCCCACCGTGTTGATTGGCAAGGACACGCGCATTTCTGGCTACATGTTGGAG
>NZ_JARJMT020000197.1 GCF_029335975.1 Tepidimonas sp. | reverse complement strand
TTGAAGCCGTGGTAAGGCTCCAGCCGGGCCCACTTGAGGGTGCGGCCCTCGCCCTCGCGCACCTCGACCGGGCGCTTGACCCGCAGGAAACGCCGCGGCGCGCGCTGGGTCTCGATCCCGGCGCTTTGCAGCAGATAGACGAATGACGCCGCAGAGCCGTCGAGGATGGGGACTTCTTCGGCGGTGATATCGACGATCAGGTTATCGATGCCCAGCCCCGCACACGCGCTCATCAGATGCTCGACGGTGTGCACCCGCACACCGTTGCACGACAGGGTGGAGGCCAGCCGCGTGTCGGATACGGCCGTGGCACTGGCGGGGATGTCGACCGGCTCGGCCAGATCGACACGGCGAAAGACGATGCCCGTATCGGGCGCCGCCGGGCGCAGCGTGAGCTCGACCCGCTCGCCGCTGTGCAGGCCCACGCCCACGGCACGCGTCAGGGTCTTCAAGGTCCGTTGCGCAATCATGGGGTGAGATTGTAGGCCGTCGGTCAATCGGCCTGCTTGCGCAGGAAAGCCGGGATCTCGAAGTCATCCATGCCGCTGGAGGCCAGCGCCTCCACGCGCGAGGCCGCGCTGCCTGGGTTGTTGCGGCCGTTGATCCACACTCGCGGCACATTGGGATGCAAGCCGGCCCCGCCGACGGCGGCCCCGGTGCTGGTCGCCGTCCCGCTGCCCCCTACGGGCTGGTTGAGCGTTGGGATGAAGGGCTTGTTGTCGGTGCCGGTGCGCAGACCCTGCTGCGGCTGGGACTGCACCACCGTCAGCGGCTGGCGCTGGCCGTTGCGGTTCAGGCCAGTGGCCACCACGGTCACCCGCAGCGCATCGCCCAGCGACTCGTCGTAAGCGGTACCGTAGATGACGTGCGCGTCCGGGGCGGCAAAGGCCCGGATGGTGTTCATCGCCAGCTTCGACTCGGACAGCTTGAGCGAACCTTTGGCCGCACTGATGAGTACCAACACGCCTTTGGCTCCGCGCATATCGACGCCCTCGAGCAGCGGGCAAGCCACGGCCTGCTCGGCGGCGATGCGCGCACGGTCTGGGCCGCTGGCCACGGCGGTGCCCATCATCGCCTTGCCCGGCTCGCCCATGACAGTGCGCACATCCTCGAAGTCGACGTTGACCAGCGCCTCGACATTGATGATCTCGGCGATGCCGCCGACCGCGTTCTTCAGCACGTCGTTGGCGGCGGCAAAGGCCTCGTCCTGCGTGACATCCTCGCCCAGCTCCTCGTGCAGCTTGTCGTTGAGCACGACGATGAGCGAATCGACGTTTTGCTCCAGTTCGCTCAAGCCTTCCTCGGCATTGGCCATGCGCCGTCCGCCCTCCCAGTCGAAGGGCTTGGTGACCACGCCCACGGTGAGGATGCCCATTTCCTTGGCCATCTTGGCGATGACCGGCGCCGCACCGGTGCCGGTGCCACCGCCCATGCCGGCGGTGATGAACAGCATGTGCGCCCCTTCGAGAGACTCGCGGATGTCCGCCTCGGCCATCAGCGCCGCCTCGCGGCCCTTGTCTGGCTTGCTGCCGGCGCCCAGCCCGGTGCGGCCGAGTTGAATCAGCCGGTGTGCGGACGAGCGCGCCAGGGCCTGCGCGTCGGTGTTGGCGCAGATGAATTCCACGCCCTGCACGCGGCTTTGAATCATGTGTTCGACCGCGTTGCTGCCACCGCCGCCGACGCCGATCACCTTGATCTGCGTGCCCCGGTTGAACTCTTCGACCTCGATCATTTCGATGCTCATGGAACGCTCCTTGCCTAACCTCAGAAATCTCAGAAATTGCCGACAAACCACTCTTTGACGCGGGACAGCAGGCTCCCGACCGAGCCCGCTTTTTGCGCCACCTTCTGCCCGCGCAGGCGCGCCAGGCGCGCCTCCTCGAGCAAACCCATCACCGTGGCCGCGCGCGGCTGCGCGACCATGTCGCCCAAGGCGCCGGCGTACTTGGGCACGCCGCGCCGCACGGGCTTGAGAAAAATATCCTCGCCCAGCTCGACCATCCCGGGCATGACGGCGCTGCCGCCGGTCAGCACGATGCCGCTGGAGAGCAGCTCCTCGCAGCCGGACTCGCGGATGACCTGCTGCACCAGCGCGAAGATCTCTTCCACCCGTGGCTCGATGACGCCCGCGAGCGCCTGGCGGCTCAACAGGCGCGGGCCGCGGTCGCCGATGCCAGGCACCTCGACCTGCTGGTCGGGGTCGGCCAGCAATTGCTTGGCGCAGCCGCTGTCCACCTTGATGTCCTCGGCATCCTTGGTGGGCGTGCGCAGCGCCATCGCGATGTCGTTGGTGATCAGGTCGCCAGCGATGGGGATGGCGGCGGTATGGCGGATCGCGCCGCCAGCAAAGATGGCCACATCAGTCGTGCCTGCGCCGATGTCCACCAGCGCCACACCCAGCTCCTTTTCGTCGTCGGTGAGCACCGCCTGCGCCGCCGCCAGCGGATTGAGCATGAGCTGGTCCACCTCCAACCCACAGCGGCGCACGCATTTGAGGATGTTCTCCGCCGCGCTCTGCGCGCCGGTGACGAGGTGCACCTTGGCCTCCAAGCGCACGCCACTCATGCCGATCGGCTCTTTGACCTCCTGGCCGTCGATGATGAACTCCTGCGGCTCCACCAGCAGCAGGCGCTGGTCGGTGGAAATATTGATCGCTTTGGCCGTCTCGATCACCCGCGCCACGTCTGCGGGACTGACCTCGCGGTCCTTGATCGCCACCATGCCCTGCGAGTTGATGCCGCGAATATGGCTGCCGGTGATGCCGGTGTAGACGCGAGCGATGCGGCAGTCGGCCATCAGCTCCGCCTCCTTGAGGGCTTGCTGGATGCTGGCGACCGTCGCGTCGATGTTGACGACCACGCCGCGCTTGAGGCCGTTGCTCGGCGCCACACCCAGCCCGGCGAGCTTGAGGTCGCCGCCGGGCATGACCTCGGCGACCACCGCCATGATCTTGGCGGTGCCGATGTCGAGTCCGACCACGATGTCCTTGTATTCCTTGGCCATGATGCGTTCAGCGAGAGGGGTTGCGAGACAAAGACGACGCCGGCGCATGAGCGGGCGGGGTCGCCGCAGGCCGGTCGGCCGGGGTGCCGGTTTGGGTGGTCACGCCGCGCAGCTGCAGCGCGTAACCGTTGGGATAGCGCAAATCGGCGCTGACGATGTCGCGCGGCCCGTAGCGGGCCCGCAGCGCGGGCAGTGTGGTGACGAAGCGTTGCATGCGCGCCAGCGCCTCGGCGTCGCTGCGGCCCAGCTCGATCGGCGCCCCGCTGTCGAGCGTCAACTGCCAACTGCCCCGGCTGGACAACTCCAGCCGCCCAATGTCGCGGCCCAAGCGTTCCACCAACGGTTGCAGCCGGCGGTACATGGCTACCACCGCTTCGGCTTCGCCAGCCGGGCCGTGCAGCGTACTCCAGTGCTCGGCGGCCGAGTCGTCGGGGTCGGCCTCGAACACCTCGCCGCGTACACTGACCAGACGGCCGCCCCCCGGCTCTCCCCACCAGGCCAGCGGCTCGTGCTCGCGCAGGGTCACACGCAAGCGGTTGGGAAACTGCCGTTGCACCACCGCCTCGCGAACCCAGGGCAGGGCCTCGAAACGCTCGCGCGCGGCCGCCAAGTCCAAGGTCAGGAAGGTACCGCGCAGGTGCGGCACGACCAGCGCCCGCACGGTCACGGCATTTTGGTGCTCGACCTCGCCACGCAGCTCGATGCCCTGCAAGGTCCACAGTGGATGCCGCGCGACCCAGAGTCCCCCTGCCGCGACCGCGGCCAAGCCGGCGAGCGCAAACAGCGCTGCGGCGACGGCATTCATGATGCGCACATCGCTCGGCATGGGTGTGGGAACAGCGCGGGCGGCCATGTCAGCATTCCTCTTTGGCGCCAGCGGCAGCGGGCAGCGGGTTGTCCAACGCAGCGTCCGCCAGCAGCCGCAGGCACAGCGCGCCGTAGTCCAAGCCGGCTGCACGGGCCGACATCGGCACGAGCGAGTGACCCGTCATCCCGGGGGAGGTGTTGATCTCCAGCAGATACGCGCGGCGCGTGACGGCATCGATCATCACA
>NZ_JARJMT020000036.1 GCF_029335975.1 Tepidimonas sp. | reverse complement strand
CCCGCCACCGTCTCCGCGACGACTGCTGCGTTGGCGCGTTTGCACGCCGGCGCCGAGGCCCTGTGGCAGACTGCCAGCCCGGCGTGGCCGGGCCTGTCGATAGAGGTGGTGCCCACCATCGACTCCACCAATGCCGAGCTGATGCGCCGCGCGCGCGTGGGCGATCTCGCAGCTGGCCCGGTGGTGCTGGCCGCCCTGGCGCAAAGCGCTGGCCGCGGGCGCCTGGGGCGAAGCTGGGTGACGCTGCCCGGCGCGTCGCTGGCCTTTTCGGTCGGCATGCGGCTGACCCCGGTCGACTGGTCGGGCCTGTCGCTGGCAATCGGGCTGGCCGTGGCCGAGGCGCTGGACCCGGATGTGCAGCTCAAATGGCCCAACGACCTGTGCTGGGACGGTCGCAAGCTCGGCGGCATCCTAATCGAGACAGCCAGCACCGCCGCGACCGAGCCGGGGCGCCACTGCGTCATCGGTGTCGGCGTCAACCTGGCCACCCCGACCCTGCCCCCGGATGCTGCGCCCAATGCGCTGCCCCCGATTGGGCTCGATGCTCTCGCACACGCGCGCGGACAGACGCCATGGGATTTGGGGCACGCACTGGCGGCGCTGGGCGCAGCCGTGCTGCGGGCCGCGCACGCCTTCGAGCGCGAGGGATTTGGAGCGCTGGCTGCGCGCTATGCGGCGCGGGATGCGCTGCGCGGCCGCGCCGTGCGCCTGAGCGACGGCACCGAAGGCACGGCCGAGGGCGTGGATCTGGATGGTGCGCTGCGCTTGCGTACGGCCGCGGGGCTGCTGCGCGTGCAACAAGGGGAAGTGAGCGTGCGACCATGCTGAGGGTGCTGGTGATTGTGCTGCTGGTGGCCAACGGCGCGCTGTGGGCCTGGCAGCGTGGTTGGCTCGGCCTGACGGATGCCCCCCGCGCGGCCGACGCTGCGCGCGAGCCACAGCGGCTGGCACAGCAGGTGGCGCCAGAGCGGCTGCGCCTGCTCAACGCCCCCGGCGGGGCTGCGATCCATTCGGCCGCTCTGACCGAGTCGACGCCTGCCGGCATCGCACAAGCCGCCCCGAGCACGGACAGCGCCGCCCCGGACCCTCTGCCCGATCGTCCCGCCCCCCCTGCGCCGGTGGAGCCGCGCCGCTGCTGGCAACTGGCCGCGCTGACACCGGCCCAGGCCGATGCCGTGCGGCGCAGCGCCGATGGCGAGGCGGGGCTGCGCGGACGCCGCACCGAGACGGCCGCCGTCTTGCCAGAGCGTTGGATCGTGTATCTGGGCAAGTTCCCGAGTGCGGACGCGCTGCAGCGACGCCGGGCCGAATTGCGCCAAGCCGGCATCGACCAGCGCGAGGTCAACACGCCGGCCTTGACGCCCGGGCTGGCGCTGGGCACCTATTCGAGCGAGGCAGCGGCCCGCAACGCGCTGCAAGACCTGGTGCGTCAGGGCGTGCGCGACGCGCGCGTGGTGCAGGAGCGACCCGAAACCCGCACGATCACCCTGCGCTGGCCCGATCTGACCGAGGCCGAGCACGGCCGCCTGCAGGCCGCGCTCGATGGGATGGGGCGGGCCTTGCAGGCCTGCCCCTGATGGCGCTGCGCGGCTGCCCAGACCAGAGCACAGCGGTTCTTGGTTCTTGGCTCTTGCGCGGGCTGCGGCTGGTCTGGGTGAGGCATGGGCGGCCCGGTGGAATCTATTGGCCCGTGCTGATCTGCCAAGGCGCCGGCGGGGAGCCATCCACCGGCCAGACGGCATCGTCGGCGATCGCGCAGCGCAGCCAAGTGGCGGCAGCCCGCACGGTATAGCCACCAGTGAAGGCACCGAAAGCCGGCAGCCACAAGGCCGATGGGGTGAGCACAAAGCATGGCAGCCGCAGGCGCTCGCGCGCGGCACCCCGCAGCACGCATACCGGGTGCACATGCCCGCACAGGATGGGCCCTGGCGGGGCCGCTTCGTCCCCGGCCAGCGGCGCGTGGCGGCAATGCCACGGCCCCAGGGACCAGGGTTCATCCACGACGGTGACACCCAGGTCGGACGGCGGATCGCCCGCATGGTCATCGTGGTTGCCGCGCACCAGCACCCACGCCAGATCGGGGTGACGGTTGCGCCAGTGGCGCAGGGCCTGCAGCACGGCGGGCGTGCGGGCGGCGCGGGCATGCAGCAGATCCCCCAGCACCACCAAGCGGCGCGCGCCGTAGCGCTGCACCAGTGCGCCCAACCGCTGCAGATTGTCCCCGGTGGTACCGCTGGGGACGGCCAGCCCGGCGCTGCGGAATGCGGCGGCTTTGCCCAGATGGACGTCGGCCACGAACAACGTGGCCCCGGACGGCCACCAGACGGCCCGCTGCGGCAGCAGCCACAGGGCCGCCTCGGGCCCATGGCGCGGCACCTGCAGCACGACCGGCGCGGGGGCCGAGAACGCCCCCCTCATGCGGCCGCTCCCCGCGCCGCGGCGCGACGCCGGCGGGACACCGGAGCATCCGCCGCCCGTTCGAGCTGCGCGACCAACCGCTGCAGACGTGCACTCAATGTCTCGCTGGAGACACGCTCGCGCAGACGCTCCACGAGCAGCGGAAAAGCCAGCGGTGTGGGGCGGCGCAGCGCCTGCACCTGCCACGTCTGGCCGGCCATACGCCGCAAGGTGGCGTACAAACGCTGGATCTCCAGCTCCTGCGCCAGCACCTCGGCGCGCGCCTGGTGCAACAGGCGGTTGGCCGGATCGTGGCGGGCCAACACGTCCCAAAACAGCGCCGCCGACGCCTGCAACTGCCGCGGGCTGCGGCGCTCGCCCGGTTGGGCCTGCACGACCAGGCCTGCCACGCGCGCGATCTCGCGAAAACGCCGCTGGGCCAACTCCGTCGCGTTCAGACTGGCCAGCAGCTCGGCAGTCAGCGTATCGAGATCGGGCGGCTGCAGCCAGCGCGGCAGCTCGGCTGCCCAATCCACGGGCTGGACGCTCAGCAGCGTCAACCCATAGTCGTTGACCGCCATCGAAAAGGTGCGCGGCTGCGCCTGCGCGGCCCGCCATGCCAGCCAACCGGCCAACCCCAGGTGCACGTCGCGCCCCGCAAAGGGATACAGAAACAAATGGCAGCCTTCCCGGTCGTGCAGCACCTCGATCAGCAAGCGCTCGGGGGTGGGCAGACAAGACCAGCGCGCCTGCAGCGCCAGCAGCGGATGCAACGCTGCCAGCTCTGGCCCGTCCAGCTCGCCCCGGGCGGCGGCGGCCAAGCGCGCCAGCACGGCATCGGCCAGCGCAGTGGACAGGGACATGCGTCCACCCTGCCAGCGCGGCACCCGGGGCTGCTGGCCGCGTGCGTCGCGCACCCAAACGGTCAAATCGCGCAGGCGCACCAGCTCCAGTGTGCGGCCGGCGAACAAAAACCGGTCACCCGGGCGCAGGCGGGCGGCAAAGCCCTCCTCCACCAACCCCAGGCGCGCGCCTTGCAAGAATCGCACCTCCAGTTGCGCATCGGCCACGATGGTGCCGATGTTGAGGCGATGGCGGCGCGCCTGCCGGCCATCGGGCACGCGCCAGACGCCCGCCTCGTCGGGCTGGACGCGGCGGTATTCGGGATAGGCCTGCAGCGACGGCCCGCCGTGACGCACGAAGTCCAGGCACCAGCGCCAGTCCTCGTCCGACAAGCCGGCATAGGCATGGGTGGTGCGCACCTGGGCCAGCAGCGACTCCGGTCGAAAGCCGCCACCCAACGCCACCGTGACCAGGTGCTGCACCAGCACATCCAGCGGCGCCTGCAAGGGATGGCGCGGCTCGATGCAGCCAGCCTGTACTGCATCGCGTGCGGCCGCGGCCTCGATCAACTCCAGCGCATGCGTGGGCACCAGCGTCACGCGCGAGGGCTGCCCCGGGCCGTGACCGCTGCGGCCAGCCCGCTGCAGCAGCCGTGCCACCCCCTTGGGCGAACCTATCTGCAGCACCCGCTCCACGGGCGCGAAGTCCACCCCCAGATCCAGGCTGGAGGTGCAAACCACGGCGCGCAGCGTCCCGTCCTTGAGTCCCTGCTCCACCCAGCGCCGCACCTGCGGATCGAGGGAGCCGTGGTGCAGCGCGATCTGGCCGGCCCAATCAGGGCGCACGGCCAGCAGGGCTTGGTACCACCATTCGGCCTGGGAGCGGGTATTGGTGAACAGCAGCGCGCTGCGGCAGGCGTCGATCTCGGCCGCGACGGCCGGCACCATGCCCTGGCCCAGGTGCCCCGCCCACGGAAAGCGCTCCATTCGGGGCGGCAACAGCGTGTCGATGACCAGCGGTTTGGGCTGGCCAGCCCGCACCAGGACTGCCCCGGGCGCATGGACGGGACCGAGCAGTGCGGCCGCCGCCTCTTCCAGATTGGCCAGCGTGGCCGACATGCCCCAAATTTGCAGTGCGGGCTGCCAGCCGCGCAGGCGCGCCAGCGCCAATTGCACCTGGACCCCGCGCTTGCTGGACAGCAGCTCGTGCCACTCGTCTACCACCACGGCCGCCACGCCGGCCAACAGGGCTGGTGCATCGGCGCGGGCGATCAGCAGGCTCAGGCTCTCTGGGGTGGTGACGAGGCCCTGCGGCCAGCGCCGCTGTTGGGCCGCCCGTTCGGCGTCGGGCGTGTCCCCCGTGCGCACGCCCAGCCGCCAACCCGGGGCAAGGCTGGCCAGTGGCGCCTGCAAGGCCACAGCCGTGTCACTGGCCAGCGCGCGCAGCGGCGTGATCCACAGCAGCCGCGGCCCGACCGTCGCAGAAAATGCCGGGGCATGCCGCTGCAGCAGCCCCAGCCAGACGGCATAGGTCTTGCCGGCGCCCGTGCTGGCATGCACCAGACCGCTGCGCCCTGCCTCGATGGCGGCCCAGGTTTCGCGCTGGAAGGCCAGGGGCGTCCAGCCCTGCGCTCGCATCCAGCCCTCGGCAGACGCAAAAGGAGAACCCCCGGCGGCCTGGGCCGATCGGCGACGGGTCATGGCGTGCCCCCAGGGCCGGCAGCCTCCAGCCAGGCCAGCAGCGTGGGCAGACAGTCGGCCTCCTCCACCCGTTTGTCGGTGCGCCAGCGCAGCATGCGCGGAAACCGCACCGCCACGCCGCTCTTGTGGCGGGGGCTGCGTGACATCCCCTCGAAGCCCAGTTCGAACACCAGCGTCGGCTCCACCGCCCGCACGGGCCCAAAGCTCTCGCGTGTGGTGCGTCGGATGATGGCGTCCACCCGCGCCATTTCGGCGTCGCTCAGGCCGGAATAGGCTTTGGCAAAGGGCACGAGTTGCCGCTGCGGGTGGCCAGGGGCATGGCTCCAGACCGCAAAGGTATAGTCGGAATACAACCCCGCGCGACGTCCGTGGCCTTTTTGGGCATAGACCAGCACCGCATCCACAGTCCAGGGATCCGCCTTCCATTTCCACCAGGTGCCAACGGCTCGCGTGCGACCGATACCATACTGGCCATCGCGCTGTTTGAGCATCAAACCCTCGGCCCCCCGTTCGCGCGCCGCACGGCGCTGGACGGACAGGGCAGCCCAATCGGTATCGCTGTCCACAGGCAAAGCAGGGCTGAGGCGCAACGCCGGATCGCCCTGCGCCTCCACCAGCGCCTGCAAGCGCGCGCGCCGCCACCACTGGGGTTGGGCACGGCAGTCGCGGCCGTCCGCCTCCAACAGATCGTAGGCAATCAGCGCCACGGGGTACTCCCGCAGCAAGGCAGCACTCAAGCGTTGGCGCCCGATGCGCCGCTGTAACGCAGCAAACGGTCGCACCCCCTCGTCCGTTGCAACGACGATCTCGCCGTCCAGCACCGTACCCGGGGGCAAGCGCTGCCCCAAGGCGGCCAGCTCCGGGTAGCGGTCCGTGACCAGCTCCTCACCCCGGGTCCACAGCGCCACTGCGCACCGACGCACCAGCTGGGCGCGGATGCCGTCCCATTTCCACTCCACGATCCAGTCGGCCGGGTGGCCCAGCAGCGCCTCGAGACTCTCGGGCTCGGCCGGCAGCGGATGCGCCAAAAAGAAGGGGTAAGGCTGCGCATCCGGCACGGGGGCCGCGGCGCCGGTCAGCGCCTGTGCAGGGGACGCCGCGCCCGGGTCGGCCACGGCCCCAGGCGGAGCCAGCAGGGCCTGGTAGTCCTGCGGCCCGGGGCGGGCATCGGCGCGGGTGTAGCCCATCAATCGCTGGGCCACGAGCGCGGGCGGCACGCCGGCCACGGCCGCCAACGCCTGTGTCACCTGCTGGCGCGAAACGCCCACGCGCAGGCCGCCGGTGATGAGTTTGCCGTGCAACAGGCGCTGCTCGGCGGGCAGGCGCGTCCACTGGGCGCACAGGGCGGCGTCGCGCTCGTGCGCCGGCAGCGCACGCAGCGTCAGCACCTCGGCCATCCAGTGCGCCAGTCCATGCTCCTCGGCTTGGGCAGGTGGCGGCAGCAGCAAGGCGATGGTCTCGGCCAGGTCGCCAGCCGCTTGGTAGCACTCATCGAACAGCCACTGCGGCAGGCCAGCCGCGGCGCGCGCCAGCTCGCGCAGCCGGCGCACGGGCACGGTTTGACGCGGCTTGCCGCCCGCCAACAAATACACCGCCCAGGCGGCATCTGCGGGCGGTGCCTCGCGAAAATAGGCTTGCAGCGCCGCCTGCTTGGCCGCGGTGGACGTGGTCGCATCCAGCGCCTGATACAGCGCCGCGAAGGCCTTCATGCCTCATCCCCTTCTGCCGCATCGGCGCCTGCCTCGCCGCTGTACAGGGTGTGCAGCGCATCTGCCTGCCAGCCTTGCTCCGCCAGATACCTCACCAGCGGCGCCACGTGGCCGTGGGTGACCCACACCCGTTGCGCTCCGCTGGCCGCGATCGCCTGCATGAGCCCGGGCCAGTCGGCATGGTCCGACAGCACAAAGCCCCGATCAACACCGCGTCGCCGGCGTGTGCCCCGCAGTTGCATCCAGCCGCTGACCATCGCGTCGGCGTAGGCACCCAGGCGCCGCAGCCACGGCGTGCCCTGCACCGACGGGGGCGCGATCACCAACGCGCGCTGCAGGTCCGTCGCCTTGAGCCCGTCCCCCAGTCGATGGGTGAGGGGCAAGGGCACGCCGGCCGCGCGGTAGGCGTGGTTGATCGTTTCCACCGCGCCGTGCACCACCACGGGCCCGGTGGTCGTGTCCAGACCCGCGAGCAAGCGCTGCGCCTTGCCCAGCGCATAAGCGTACAGAACGCTGGCGCGGCCGGTCGCGGCATTGGCCTGCCACCAGGCCTGAATGTCGGCCAGTACCGCGGCCTGCGGCCGCCAGCGGTACAGCGGCAGGCCAAAGGTCGATTCGGTGACGAAGGTGTGGCAGCGCACCGGCTCGAATGGCGCGCAGGTGGGGTCGGCCTCCACTTTGTAGTCACCCGAGACGACCCACACCTCGCCGCGGTGCTCCAGCCGCACCTGGGCCGAACCCAATATATGCCCCGCAGGGTGCAAGGACACACGCACCCCGCTGCAGTCCACAACCTCGCCGTAGGCAACGGCTTGCAACGCGATGTCGCCCCCCAGCCGTGCGCGCAAGATGCCGGCGGCCTGCGCCTGGGCCAAATAAGCGCCGTGTCCGCGCCGCGCGTGATCGGCATGGGCGTGGGTCAAGACGGCGCGTGCCACCGGCCGCCACGGATCGATGTAAAAATCGCCAGCCGGGCAATACAACCCCTGCGGCCGCACTACCACCAGAGCCTGCCCCTGCACCATGCGCACAGTGTAGCCAGTGGCGTCGAAGCGCGCAGCCGCAGGGCTTGTACGGTCTCTGTTCCGACGCGCTCTGCAATGGCGCTTGCCCATCGGCCGCAGCTGGCACCACGCCGGCAGCATCATCGCCGCATACTGGCAGCCACACCCCGACACCCCCTCCGCTCATGAATGACGACGTCCAACGCATCCAGCAGTGGCTCGACGAGCGCCGCATCACCGAAGTCGAATGCCTGATCCCGGACATGACCGGCCAGGCCCGCGGCAAGATCGTGCCGCGCCACAAGTACGATCCCGCCGTCGGCCTGCGCCTGCCAGAGGCCGTGCTGACCATGACCGTCACCGGCGACTACCCGGAGCAGGACTTCACCCCCGTCGCGGACCCCGACATGCGGCTGGTGCCCGATCCGTCCACGCTGCGCGTCGTCCCCTGGGCCAAGGAGCCCACCGCCCAGATCATCCACGACTGCGTGCATTTCGACGGCACGGCAGCCGAGCTGGCACCGCGCAACGTGCTGCGCCGCATCCTCTCGTTTTACGAGCGCGAGGGCCTGCAGCCCATCGTGGCGCCCGAGATGGAGTTCTACCTGGTCCAGGTCGAGCCTGACGAGGACATCCCCCTCAAGCCCCCCATCGGCCGCACCCGCCGCACCGAGGCCGGGATGCAGAGCTTTTCCATCGATGCCGTCAACGAATACGATGACATTTTCGACGTCATCTACGACTGGTGCGAAGCGCAGGGACTGCAGCTCGACACCCTGATCCACGAAATGGGCACGGCCCAGATGGAAATCAACCTGGACCACGGCGAGCCGTTGGCCCTGGCCGACCAGGTGTTCCTGTTCAAGCGGACCGTGCGCGAGGTGGCGATCCGCCACGGCATGTATGCTACCTTCATGGCCAAGCCCATGCAGGGACAGCCGGGCAGCGCCATGCACATCCACCAAAGCATCATCGACCGCGCCAGCGGGCGCAATGTCTTTAGCCAAGCGGACGGTTCGCCGTCGCCCGCGTTTTTGCACTTCATCGGCGGACTGCAGACCTATCTGCCTGCAGCCATGGCTTTCTTTGCACCTTATATCAACAGCTATCGGCGCTTGTCGCGCTACACCGCCGCGCCCATCAACCTCAGTTGGGGCTACGACAACCGCACCTGCGGCCTGCGCGTGCCGCATTCGCCTCCACAGGCCCGGCGCGTGGAAAACCGCCTGGCCGGCGTGGACGTCAATCCCTATCTGGCCATCGCGGCCAGCCTGGCGTGTGGCTACTTGGGCATGCGCGAGCGGCGGCAGCCCACCGAGCCGTTGTCTGGCAGCGCCTACGAGCATCGGCACCAGTTGCCTCGGCACTTGGATGACGCGATCGATCGCCTGCTGGCCTGCGAGCCGCTGGCCGAGCTGTTTGGCGAGCATTTCCTGCGCACCTACGCCGCCATCAAAGAGGCTGAATACCGCGAATATTTCGATGTCATCAGCCCATGGGAGCGGCGCTTTTTGCTGCTGAGCGTATAAGCCCCACTCTTCAGGCTGCCATTCAGCGGGACCGACCAGCCATGGCGCGGCTGGCGGGGATCGAACCCACGACCCTCGGCTTCGGAGGCCGATACTCTATCCACTGAGCTACAGCCGCAATCCAGTCAAACATTCTATCAGGCCGCCGCACGCGCGGACAGCCGCGGGGAACCCCCTCGGTATAATGGCTGGGTGTGGCAGCCCCCGCATGCATCGCACGGCACCACGGGCAATCGAATCTCCGTTACACGCCTCCAAAGGGACATCATGAGCGAGCACGCGCACGACAATCACACCGGGCCGATCAAGACCGCGAAGCAACTGTGGTGGACGGCCTTCTTCGCATTCGTCGCTCCGGTGCTCCTGATCATCGGGCTGGTGTTTTACGTGAGCCGAGCCGACAAGCCCCAGGCTGGCGTGGTCAACCCCGAACTCGCCACGGCCCAGCGAATCCAAAAGGTTGGCACGGTCGAGCTGCGCGACGCCAACCGTCCGCTGGCCACCGGCGCCGACGTGTACAAAGCGCAGTGCGCCGCCTGTCACGAGGCCGGTCTGGTCGGCGCGCCCAAAATTGGAGACAAGGGGGCCTGGGCCGCGCGCATCGCGCAAGGGTACGACACGCTCGTCAACTCTGCCCTCAAAGGTAAGGGCGCGATGGGTGCCCAAGGCGGCGGCGCGTTCCGAGACATCGAAATTGCCCGCGCCGTGGCCTATCTGGCCAACCAAGGCGGAGCCAATTTCACCGAGCCGGAAGCGCCCGCGGCCGAGTCCAAGTAAAAGCACACCTCAACGCCAATGACGCGCCCGTCATCGCCAGCCTCGCCATGACCCGCGTCCTGGTTCTCAACGGTCCCAACCTCAACCTGCTGGGCACGCGCGAGCCCGGTGTGTACGGGGCCGACACGCTGGCTGATCTGGAGGCCCGCTGCCGTGAACACGGCGCGCGCTTGGGGCTGACCGTCGAGACAGCGCAAAGCAACCACGAGGGGGTATTGATCGACCACCTGCACGCCTGGGGTGCGCTGCATCGCGCAGGTCAGGCCATTGGCGTGGTGTTCAAC
>NZ_JARJMT020000176.1 GCF_029335975.1 Tepidimonas sp. | reverse complement strand
TACTTGTTTGACAGACACACGACGTGCTCTCCAAGTGATTATGATGCCGATCACATCTTCTGTAACTATAAAAATCGGTTAAGACCCTTGCCCTGATCACTCCGGGATTACGACTGCGCATGGCACGTATTTCTGTTACCTATGGTGTAAGAACCAAGCCCTGATCACAAAGGGTTAAGACGATTCTGGGATGCCCTTTGCAACGGCATCGAGTGTAAGAACCAAGCCCTGATCACAAAGGGATTAAGACAGCAAACGTTCTCCGGTGCTTATGCCCCTATTGGTAAGAACCAAGCCCTGATCACAAAGGGATTAAGACTTGACCAAGGCGAGCCATTTCGAAATACGTTTTAATGTAAGAACCAAGCCCTGATCACAAAGGGATTAAGACATGGGATTGCGAGCGATATGCTCGGCCTTCGACCGTAAGAACCAAGCCCAGATCACAAAGGGATTAAGACTCCTGCTTCTCACGAGCCATTGCCGTGGCCTGCGGTAAGAACCAAGCCCTGATCACAAAGGGATTGATCCCTCGCCATCTCGTCGACCGCTGAGCCTTGCCGCCAGATCGGCGCTGCGGCAGTTGTCCTTTTGCAACACGGGGGCTGCGTTGTCTTGCGAGGTTGCGGCGGTGGGCGGCACAATGAATCAGCCGCTGCGGCTGATTGGTCAAAAAACGCGTGGAGGAGAGCTCGTGCGGGGGCTGGGGATCGGTGGGCGGGTTGCGCAATTGGCATGCAGCAACCGGTTGCGGCAAGCTTGCCGAGGGCGGGGCTTGGTGCGGGGTGGCCAGATACTCGGCTGATGGAAACCCAAACGCGCATCCTCGTCTGTGTCACCGGCATGTCGCCGCAGGTTGTGACCGAGACTGTTCACGCGCTTGCAAAGCGCACGCCGCCGTGGGTGCCTCACGAGGTGCACTTGATCACCACCCGCAAGGGCGCACAAAACGCCCGGTTGCGGTTGCTCTCGGCTGATCCAGGGTGGTTTGAGCGCCTGCGGCGCGACGAAAAACTTCCGCCCATCCTGTTCGGTGAGGAGCAGATTCACGTCATCCGCGATGCGCAGGACCGCGAGTTAGACGATATCCGCGATGACGAGGACAACGACAGCGCGGCCAACACCATCGCCGATCTCATCCGGCGGCTGACGGCCGAACCGCACACCGAGTTACACGCCTCGATCGCCGGCGGCCGAAAGACGATGGGCTACCTGCTCGGCGCCGCCATGAGTCTCTATGGTCGCCCGCAAGACCGGCTGAGCCATGTGCTCGTCTCCGCGCAGTACGAAGCGCACCCCGAGTTCTTCTATCCAACGGCGTCTTCGCGGGTCATCACCGCGCTTGGGCCCACTGGCGATGCGCTGGATTGCCGAGACGCACGCGTCTGGCTGGGTGACATCCCCTTCGTGCGACTGCGGCAGTTGTTGCCCGCGCAGGTGTTGGCGCAGCATTTGTCTTACGCCGACCTGGTCGCCCTGGCCAACCGCAACCTCGGCGCGGAGGACTGGACGCTCGACCTCGAGTCCAACAGGCTTCGCATGGGTGCCGCTGAGGTTGCCCTTTCTCCGCGCGAGGCGGGCGTGCTCGTCTTGCTGGCCGCCTGCACCGCTCGTGGCAGGGGAATCCGCTGCCCGGTCTCCAACGCAGGCACCGACGGCGAATGGGCTCACGAAGCGCGCGAGGCAATCGTTCACAGCTTTGGTCACGGCGCGCTGTCGAGCGCGTTCGACAACTGGCTGCAAGACGGGCCGGACCACAAAGCCGGCTTCGAGCAGGCCCTCAGCCGCCTGCGCCGCACGCTCAAAAGCGCCTTGGGCTGCTGCATGGCAGACCCCATCGACAACGCCGCACCGGGCCGCCGTGGCCGCCAGCGCGCCTATGCGCTCAGGCTGCCAAGCAGCCAGTTCCATCTCACCACCCACCGCAACCTACCCTGAGCAGAAACATGAGCCTGACGCTGATCTCCTTTCTCGGCAAAAGCGTGGCTGACCCATCCCGTGGCTACCGCCCTGCGCGCTACCGGTTTGCCGATGGCACCATCCACGAAACACCCTACTTTGGGCTGGCGCTGGCCCAGCAGCTTCGTGCGGCCAAGCTGATCCTGATCGGCACGGCCTCGAGCATGTGGGATGTGTTGATCGAAAACACCGTTGGTGATGCTGGGGCCGAGGAATCCCGACTCGCGCTCATGGATGCGGTGCGCGAGGGCCAGGTCGATGAAGCTCTGCTCGAGCGACTTCAGCCCGCATTTGCGCGGCACCTCGGCTTCGAGATCAAAACGATCGTCATTCCGACAGGAGCCGCACCGGCCGACCAGCAGCAACTCCTCGTACGGCTGAGCGACTTGCTCGAGAGCGAAGCGCACGTCGCCATCGACATCACACACGGCTTTCGGCACCTGGCCATGCTCGGGCTTGCAGCCACGCGTTACCTGCAGCACAGCAAGAACGTATGCACGCAAGGGCTCTACTACGGCGCGCTCGACATGATGCAAGAGGGCGTCGCGCCGGTGGTCGAGCTCTCTGGCCTTGCGCACTTGCAGGAGTGGGCCGAGGCGCTGGCCGCTTTCGACGCTTCGGGTGATTTTTCGCGCTTTGCGCAGCTGCTCGAACGCGACGGGCTCGACCCCGTCCACACCCGGGCGCTTGCCAAAGCGTGGCCGCTGCTTGCCATGAACAACGTGAGCGATGCCGCGCGCGGCCTGCGACAGGCGGTGCGTGCGCTCGACGAGCCCCTGCACGGCGCATCGGGTCTGTTTCAAGAGAGACTGCGCAAGAGTCTGCGCTGGGTGCACGAGACCGAACTGCACGAACAGATGCTCCAACTCGCGGTGCAGGCCCTCCGCCGAGACGACTTTCTACGCGCCGCCATTCTTGGGCTCGAGAGTTTTCTTGCCCGCATCGTGGCCGAGCAAGGCGGTGACCCGCTCGACTACGCCGCGCGCGAGCGAGCCGGCCAAGACTTTGGCCGCGAACTGCGCGATGGCGAACATGCCGACCGGAAGCGCAACGACTTCTGGCTGCTGCGCAACATCCGCAACGCCCTCGCTCACGGCACACTGCCCACCTACAAGCCGCATGCACAGCTACTGAAAAACCCCGATCGCCTGCGCACGGAGCTCAGTGCCACGCTCAACCAGCTGACCAACACATGAGGCCTATTTTGCAAGCTTGCCAGGTTTCAACACGCCGTTTCAACCAGCAAGAATCCCGACATGGATCAACCAACTGAAAAAGCCATCTCCAAGTGCATGGCGGCCAGCTGCCGTGTCGCGCTTGCGGCCCTTCTGCACGATCTTGGCAAATTCGCCGAGCGGGCGCGCATCCCGGAGGCGCTTGCCAAAGACGCCGACGGCAATACCCGCCAGGCCATCGAAGAACTTTTGGCCTGTCCGGAAAGCAATGGCCGGCGTACGCACATCCACGCGGCCTACACCGCCATCGCCATGGATTTGCTGGAGGCCTGGTTGCCGGAACTAACGGGGGAAGACATGACCCCGTTCGCGCCGTGGCGCGATAAAAACGCCGACGATTCCATCATCAACGCCGCCGCACGGCATCACCGGCCGGAAACCTTCCTGCAATGGATCATCGCCACCGCCGACCGGCTCGCCTCCGGTTTCGAGCGAGAAGAATTTGTCGCCTACAACCAGGCGCCGGACGAAGAGGATAAAAAGCTCAATCACTACACCACCCGGCAATGGACCTTGCTCGAAGGCATTCATCTTGAGGCCGGGGGAGAAGAAACCACGCCCGCCTACCGCTACCCGCTCAAACCGCTCTCGCCCGAGGCGATCTTTCCGGCTCCCGCGAAAGTCGGCGAAACCGGCGACAAGGCCGCCGCGCAAGCCGACTATCTGGAACTGTGGCAGCAGTACCAAGCCGGTCTGCAAGCCATTCCCGCCAGCCATCGCGCCAACCTGCCGCTGTGGCTGGATCATTTCGACAGTCTGTGGCTTGCTTTCACCCATGCCATTCCTTCGGCCACGGCGGGTATCGGCGGCCGTGTGCGACCCGATGTTTCCCTCTACGACCACTCTCGCACCACGGCGGCCCTGGCGGTGGCGTTGTGGCGTTTCCATGCCGACCAGGGGCATGACCCTGAAATGGTGCGCGAAAGCCTGCGTGCCCAATGGGACCGCGAGCGCGCCGGGCACGATGCGGCCCGCCAAGCCTGGGAGACGGAAAAATTCCTGCTCGTGCAGGGCGACTTCACCGGCATCCAGGAGTTCATTTTCTCCGGCGGCGAATCGCAGCGGCAGGTGGCGCGGCTGCTGCGTGGACGCTCGTTTTACGTCTCGCTGCTGTCCGAACTGGCAGCGCTCAAGGTCCTGGAAGCGCTCGATCTGCCGCCGCTGAGTCAGGTGGTCAATGCCGCCGGCAAGTTTCTCGTCGTCGCACCGAACACTCCAGAGGCGGTCGCCAAGTTGTGCGATGTGCAAGACGAGCTCAATCGCTGGTTCATCGAGCACACCTATGGACAGAGCGCCATCAACCTCGCCTGGCTGCCCGCGGCGGCGAAAGATTTCCGCCACGGCATTGCAGAAAGCCCATTTCGCGAGCTCATCAAGCGGCTGTTCGAGCAACTGGAAGCGGCCAAGCTGCGGCGTTTCGACCTGTGCGGCGCGACGCCACCCGAAGCGGTGCGGCGCGGTTTCCTCGACCGCTTCGAACATGGCGAATGCAAGATCGATGGCCGCTCGCCGGCTGCCTGCCAACTCGAGGATGGAGTGTGGGTGAGCGAGTTGGCCTGGGATCAGGTGCACACCGGCAAATGGCTGGCCCACCAGGATCGTCTACTCATCACCCGGCAACGCATCCAGCCGCTTGCCGAAGGGCAGACACTGAACCAGCTGCGCCTGCCCATCTTCGGCTACCACGTGTTGTTCACCGGCGCGGAGGAGGTCAGTGGCAAGTTCGGTGGCGAGGCCAAATCTGGCAACCTGCTGCGCGCCTGGGATTTTTCCTTGCCAGAGTCTGCCGATGCGCCGCTGTGGAATGGCTATGCCCGGCGCGCCATCAACGCCTTCCTGCCTAGATTCGCCGAGCCCGATGCTTGGGAATCCGACCGCTACCGGGGCTTGGACGACCTCGACGATTTCGAGCCGCATCCGCTGACCCCGAAGACCCTCAATCATCTCGCGCGCGACGACCGACGCCTCGGCGAGACCGGTCGCTGGGTAGGGGTGGAGGCGCTGATGACCCTCAAGGGCGACATCGATAACCTGGGCTTGATTTTCCAAAAGGGTCTGGAACGCCCCACTTTTGCCCGCATGGCCGCACTGTCGCGCCAGGTCAACGCCTTCTTCACCATCTGGCTACCCTGGTTGTGTCGCAAGGAATTCCCCAATACCTACACCGTCTTCGCCGGCGGCGACGATTTCTTTCTGATCGGGCCGTGGCGCTCCACCATCCGCCTGGCGCAGCGCATGCATAAAGACTTCGCCCGCTACGTCGCGGGCAACCCGGAGCTGCACTTCTCGGCCGGGCTGTCCATGAGCAAGCCGGGCCTGCCCATCCGGCATCTCGCGCAACAGGCGGAAGCGGCGCTGGAAGATGCCAAAAAACTACCGGGCAAGAATGCCGTCACCTGCTTCGGGCAATCCGTTTCCTGGTCGACGTTTACCGACCTCATGGCGCGCGAGGAAGCGCTCGAGCAGCTCAGTCGCGAATTGAAGCTGTCAGCCGGTTACCTCTATGGCCTGCTCCATCTCACCGACATGGCGGCTGACCAAACGCGCCCCGAAAACGCCCTTTGGCATTCGCGCTTCGCCTACCGCACCCGGCGCATGCTGGAGGCCAGGATCAGAAACGAAGGCGACCGTGATGCCGCCGAGCGCAAACGCAGGCAACTGCAACAGCAACTGGCGGTGGAAATCGCCAGCCAGGGCATCGAAAGGCACCGGGCGGCTTACAAGATCGCCCTGTTTACTTATCTGTATCAGCAACGCGACTGAGGAGAGCGACATGGCCCAACCCCATCAAGGCAGACCCAACCCGCAAAGGCGCGAGGAAGCACCCCGCCAGCAGGTCGATACCGGCTGGCGCAGCAACATCCGCTTTGCCTCGCCGGATGCAGAACTCTTCAACAGCATCGCCAAGCAAGCGGCGCAGGCCGTGGCGCGTGCCGATCCTAACCGCAACAAACCCACCCAGCTGCGCCGCTTCTATGACGAGCTGCTGCTGTGGGAGACGCGCGCCAGCCAGCAGCCGCCCGATGTGCGGGCAGCCAAGTTCGCCGAATACCTCCCCTTCATCCGCATACTCAATGCCAAGGTGGCCTATGCCGAAGGCCGCAAGCTTGTCGACCGCACCTTCGTCGATCTGATGCACCACACTCTGGGTGAAGTCACCAGCCCGCAAACCTTGACTACTTGCAAGTATTTCTGGGAAGCCTTCTTGGGCTTTTACAAACAGGAACGCCAGGACTAAAACCAGGGAGACCCCACATGAAACTCACCGCCATCCGCAAATTCACCGGTCGTCTGGAACTGGTCACGGGACTGCACATCGGCTCCGGCAACAACGAAATGCACATCGGCGGCACCGACAATCCGGTGCTCAAGAACCCCATCACCCAGGAGCCCTACATCCCTGGTTCCAGCCTCAAGGGCAAGATCAGGAGTCTCCTGGAATGGAAACTTGGGGTGGTGGGGCAAACCCAGGGCAAACCATTAGGTTTTCGCGATATCAACGGGTTGTTAGGAGCTGAACGCGAAGCGGCCAAAAACCTGCTCAAGCTGTTCGGCGGCGCACCGGAAGGCGCTGGCCAAGACATGAAGCTGGTGGAAGAAATCGGCCCCACGCGCTTGGCCTTTTGGGATTGCCCGCTGACCCGCTCTTGGGTGGAAGAGATGAGCCGGCGCAACCTGCTGCTTACCGAAACCAAGATGGAAAACATGATCGACCGCATCCAGGGCGTGGCCGTGAATCCGCGCAACACCGAGCGCGTGCCGGCGGGCGCCAGCTTCGATTTCGCCCTGACCCTGCGCGTGCACGATGACGAAGACCTGCGCGCGACGGTGTTCGAGGGTCTCAAGCTTTTGGAGCTGACCGGCCTGGGCGGTTCCGTCTCGCGCGGTTATGGCAAGGTGAAGTTCGCCGAGCTGAAACTGGACGGCGAGGACGTGTTGCCGGAGCTGGCCAGGATCGATCTCGCCGTGGCGGCCTGACATGCCGATCGACCCACGCAGGCATCCATCATGCTGACCTTTACGGCCCGTATCACGCCACTTTCCGCCTTTGGCACACCCCCCAAGGGCGACACCCTGTTCGGCCAGTTGTGCTGGACGCTGCGCAACCGGCTGGGGGAGACGCGGCTAGACCAATTGCTCGATGGATACACGGCGGGTCGGCCGTTCGCGGTGGTCTCCGACGCCTTGCCCGCCGGCCATCTACCGCGGCCTGCCCTGCCCGGTCATTGCTTCAACCCGCTGCCGGGCGATGATCGTAAGGCCGCCAAGCGACGCACCTGGCTCCCAATTGAGCACATTGACACACCTGTAGCCGACTGGCTTCACCATTGCCGCACCGACAGCGAACTGCCCGGTGGCGCAGCACAGCAGCACCCTCACCCTCACAACGCCATCGACCGCCGCACCGGCACCACGGGCGAGGCTTTCGCTCCGTACACAATGGCGCGGCTGTGGTATGGCCAAGGCTGCGCCCTGGAAATCTACATCGTGCTCGACGACACGCGGCTATCGGTGAGCGAGCTGGAACGAGCGCTGTGCGACATCGGCGAACTCGGTTTCGGACGCGATGCCAGCATCGGCCTGGGCCGTTTTCGGCTGGACGCCTTCACCCCTGCCGAGCTCCCCATGCAGCGCGGGGCCGACGCCTGGATGACGCTGGCACCCTGCGCCCCCCAAGGACTCGACTGGGACGCCACACGCTGCCACTACACGGTGTTCACCCGCTTTGGCCGCCACGGCGATCTTGGCGTGCATCAGGGCAACCCGTTCAAAACTCCGGTCGTGCTCGCCAACACCGGTGCCGTGCTCACCCCGCGCCCTGCGATGGCTGTTGGCGTTTCGTTTACCGGTCAGGGGTTGGGTGGTGACAGCACGCTATCCAAGGCCATTGCGCAAACCGTTCATCAAGGCTATGCGCCCGTGGTTGGGATCAAACTTCCTGATAGGGACGGTCGTTAACAGTGAAATCGTCGTTCACGAAACCGCCGACAGTACCTTTCCAAACATGCGCGCCTCGGGGTATGCATGAAAACTTTTGACAGTTACCGACTGCACATCACGCCGCTCTCACCCGTCCATATCGGCACAGGGGAGAGCTATGAACCGACCAATTACGTCATCGACGATGGCATCCTGCATGAATTCGACACCGGCGCGACGGTGATGGCGCTCTCGGCCTCCGACCGGCAGGCGCTGCTCAGAATTACCGATCGTCGCCCCGATGCCGAGATGATCAAGGCCGTGCAGCGTTTCTTCTACGAACGCCGGGAAACACTCATGGCGCATGCGCTGCAGCGGATTCCCGTGCTGCGGGGTGTCACCACACTCTACGCCAGTCGTGTCGGTCAAACCGCCAACCGCGAAGCCGGTGGCAAGCAAGTGCTCAACCGCCTGGAAATCGACCGCACCGCCTACAACCCCGTGACGCGCCTGCCGGTGCTGTATGGCTCATCGCTCAAAGGGGCCATCCGCACCGCGTTGCTCGACAAGATCAATGGCGGCTCCCGCCTGCAAATGGTTGAGGATCGTCGCACCGGCAAGCGCCGCGACGAAAACAATCAGGAATTGCAAAACCGTTTGTTTCGGTATCAGCCCGGCAGGTTCGAGCGCGACCCCATGCGCCTGGTGCAACTGGCCGATGCCGTGTGGTGTGGCGAGCCCGGCCTGCCCGCCACCCGGGTGCATCTGGCGGTCAACCGCAAGAAGGCGCCGGTGGTCGATGAGAAGGGCGTACTGCGCAAATCCAAGGCCGACGAACTGTATCAAATCCTCGAATGCATGCCCGGCTGGCACTACCGG
>NZ_JARJMT020000175.1 GCF_029335975.1 Tepidimonas sp. | reverse complement strand
GCCAGCCGCAGGTAGGTGATGTCCTCGCCGGTGGCTGGGCGCCGAAAGCGCGACAGATACACCCCCAGCAGCGCCGTCGGCGTGAACAGGTGTGCGGTCTCCTCCAGCACCTCGCGCGCGCAGCCTTCCAAGGGCCCCTCGCCCGGATCCAGGTGACCGGCTGGGTTGTTCAGCCGCAACCCCTCGGGGGTATGCTCCTCGACCAGCAAATACCGGCCCTCGCGCTCGATGATGGCGGCCACGGTGACACTTGGTTTCCAGCGTGTGCGCATGGAGCGATTATCCGACGGCGGAGATATCATCCGGGTAAACCCTAGCAGTCAGCGCCGGCACGGTGACGCTCAGGGATGGTAAAACCGAGCGGCTGGTGCTGCAGGGCTGCTCAGCCCACATGACCATGGCGATCATGCCGAGCACCGCCTGCGGTGCCCCAACGAGTGAGGAGAACACCATGCGCATAGGCGTGCCTGCCGAGACGGCAGCACTGGAGACCCGGGTGGCCGCCACCCCAGAGACCGCCAAAAAGCTTGTGGCTCAGGGCCATACGGTACTGGTGCAGGCCGGTGCTGGCGTGGCCTCCAGCGCCCCAGACGAGGCCTACCGCGCCGCCGGGGCCGAGATCGTCGACGCCGCCGCCGCGCTGGGGGCGGATCTGGTGTTGAAGGTGCGCGGCCCAGCGCCCGACGAGTTGGCGCAGATGAAAGCGGGCGCGACGCTGGTTGGCATGCTCAACCCGTTCGACGCCGAGGGCCTGCAGCGCCTGGCCGCCGCCGGCCTGACGGCGTTCGCGCTGGAGGCTGCCCCGCGCACCACGCGCGCACAGAGCATGGACGTGCTGTCCAGTCAGGCCAATATCGCCGGCTACAAGGCCGTGATGCTCGCAGCCAACCACTACCAGCGCTTGTTTCCCATGTTGATGACGGCGGCCGGCACCATCAAGGCTGCGCGCGTCGTCGTGCTGGGTGTTGGCGTGGCGGGCCTGCAGGCGATCGCCACCGCCAAGCGCCTCGGCGCGGTGATCGAGGCCTCCGACGTGCGCCCGGCGGTCAAGGAGCAGGTCGAATCGCTCGGCGCCAAGTTCATCGATGTGCCCTACGAGACGGACGAGGAGCGCGAATGCGCGCAGGGCGTGGGTGGCTATGCGCGCCCGATGCCGCAGAGTTGGTTGGACCGCCAGAAGGTCGAGGTGGCCAAGCGCGTCGCGCTGGCTGATGTTGTCATCTCCACCGCGCTGATCCCGGGTCGCCCCGCCCCCACCCTCGTCACCGAGGACATGGTGCGCAGCATGAAGCCCGGCTCGGTGATCGTCGATATTGCGGCCGGCCGCGGCCCAGTCGGCCCGCACGGCCAACCCGGCGGCAACTGCCCGCTCACCGTGCCCGATCAGGTCGTCACGGTGCACGGCATCACCATCGTTGGCCACACCAACCTGCCGGCGTTGGTGGCGGCAGACGCCTCGGCACTGTACGCGCGCAATGTGCTGGACTTCCTGAAGCTGATCCTGCCCAAAAACGCCACCGCTGTCCAGGTGCCCCTGGACGACGACATCGTTGCCGCCTGCCTGATGGCGCAGCACGGCGAGGTCAAGCGCCGCGCCTGAGGCCCCGTCTCCCATCCCTTCACGAGGTTCCCCCCATGGAAGCCGTCTCCCCCCTGCTTGTCAACCTCATCATCTTCGTGCTTGCCATTTACGTGGGCTACCACGTCGTGTGGAACGTCACGCCTGCGCTGCACACGCCCCTGATGGCCGTCACCAATGCCATTTCGGCCATCGTCATCGTCGGCGCCATGCTCGCGGCCGCACTGACCGAAACCGGCCTGGCCAAAACCATGGGTGTGTTGGCCGTCGCGCTGGCCGCCGTGAATGTGTTCGGCGGCTTCCTGGTGACGCGCCGCATGCTCGAAATGTTCAAGAAAAAAGAGCGCAAGGCCCCGGTGGCGGCTGGCTCCACCGGTGAAGGAGCCGCCCAATGAGCATGAACGTCGTCGTCTTGCTGTATCTGGTGGCCAGCGTCTGTTTCATCCAGGCGCTCAAGGGCCTGAGCCACCCCACGACCTCCATCCGCGGCAATGTCTTTGGCATGGCGGGCATGGGTATTGCCATCGTCACCACCGTGGGCCTGATCACCACCCTGGCCGACCGCATGGCGCTCGACGAGGTCAGCGGCCTGGGCTGGGTGGCGCTGGGCTTGGCAGCCGGCGGCACCATCGGTGCGATCATGGCCAAGCGCGTGGAGATGACCAAGATGCCCGAGCTGGTCGCCTTCATGCACAGCATGATCGGCCTGGCTGCGGTGTGCATTGCCATCGCTGTGGTCACCGAGCCCTGGGCCTTCGACCTGGCGCCCAAGGGCGGGCAGATTCCGTTTGGCAACAAGATCGAGCTGTTCCTCGGCTCAGCCATCGGCGCCATCACCTTCAGCGGCTCGGTCATTGCCTTCGGCAAGCTGTCGGGCAAGTATAAGTTCCGCCTGTTCCAGGGCGCGCCCGTCGTGTTTGCCGGCCAGCACTGGCTCAACCTGGCACTGGGTGTGGCCGTGATCGCGCTGGGGCTGACCTTTGCCGCCACCGGCAGCGGGGCCGCTTTTTACGCGCTGACCGCGCTGAGCTTCGTGCTCGGTGTGTTGATCATCATCCCCATCGGCGGAGCCGACATGCCGGTGGTGGTGTCCATGCTCAACAGCTATTCCGGCTGGGCGGCGGCGGGCATCGGCTTTTCGCTCAACAACCCCATGCTCATCATCGCCGGCTCGCTGGTCGGCTCGTCCGGCGCTATCCTGAGCTACATCATGTGCAAGGCGATGAACCGGTCGTTCATCAACGTCATCCTGGGCGGCTTTGGCGGTGGCGCTGGCGGCGGGGCCCAGGCTGCGCAGCCACAGCGCAGCGTCAAGAGCGGCAGTGCCGAAGATGCGGCCTTCATCCTCAGCAACGCCGAAACCGTGATCATCGTGCCTGGCTACGGCCTGGCCGTGGCGCGCGCCCAGCACGCCGTCAAGGAGCTGGCCGAGAAGCTGACCCAAAAAGGGGTGACGGTCAAGTACGCCATCCACCCGGTAGCCGGCCGCATGCCCGGCCATATGAACGTGCTGCTGGCCGAGGCCGAGGTGCCTTACGACCAGGTTTTCGAGATGGAGGACATCAACAGCGAGTTCGGCCAGGCCGATGTGGCCATCATCTTGGGTGCCAACGACGTGGTCAACCCCGCCGCGCTGCAAAAAGGCAGCCCCATATACGGAATGCCCATCCTGGAGGCCTACAAGGCTCGCACCGTCATCGTCAACAAGCGCTCGATGGCAGCGGGCTACGCCGGCTTGGACAACGAGTTGTTCTACATGGACAAAACGATGATGGTCTTTGGGGACGCGAAGAAAGTCCTCGAGGACATGGTCAAAGCGATCGAGTGACCGGGCCGCCGCGTCCAACTGTCGACCGGCCGTCAGGTCGAGCGAACGACCGTTCGGATAAACCCGCAGATCCAGTGTCGGTGAGCGGGGTTTCGGGAATAATGTCAACAGCGTCAGCCTGCTGTCAGACAGGCAAAGCGATTCCCGAAACCTAGACAGGAGACTGCATGAGCACCGTCACCGCCGCCGACAAGCCTTGGCTGAAGCACTATCCCGAGGGTGTGCCCGCCGAGATCGATCCCAGCCGTTACCGCTCGCTGGTCGCGCTGATGGAGGAAAGCTTTGCCCAGTACGCCAACCGGCCTGCTTACAGCTTTTTGGGCAAGGAATGGACCTACCGCGAAGTGGACGAGGCGTCGCGCGCCGTAGCAGGCTATTTGCAAACCCTTGGGTTACAGCGCGGCGACCGTGTGGCGGTCATGATGCCCAACGTGCCGCAGTACCCGATCGCAGTCGCGGCCATCTTGCGCGCCGGCTATGTGCTGGTCAATGTCAATCCGCTCTATACCGCGCGGGAGCTGGAGCATCAGCTCAAGGACAGCGGGTCGAAGGCAATTTTCATTCTCGAGAATTTCGCCCACACCCTGCAGCAATGCCGCGCTGCCACGCCGCTGCGGCACGTGGTGCTGTGCGCCATGGGAGATCTGCTCGCAGCCAAAGGCTTCATCGTCAATCTGGTCGTGCGCCACGTCAAGAAGCTGGTGCCGCCATTCCAACTGCCAGGAGCCGTGCGTTTCAATGACGCCCTGGCGCGCGGTCGCCGGGAAGGTTTTCGCTCGGTGGACATCGGCCCGGACGACGTGGCTGTGCTGCAATACACCGGAGGCACCACCGGCGTGAGCAAGGGCGCCGTGCTGCTGCATCGAAATATCCTGGCCAATGTGTTGCAGTCCGAGGCCTGGAACGATCCGGTGATGAAAAAAATCCCGTCGGGCGAGCAACCGACGGCGGTTTGCGCCCTGCCGCTCTACCATATTTTCGCCTTCACGGTCAATATGATGCTGAGCATGCGCACAGGAGGCAAAACGATCCTCATCCCCAACCCGCGCGATCTGCCAGCGGTGCTCAAAGAGCTGTCGCGCCACACCTTCCATAGTTTTCCCGCCGTCAACACGCTGTTCAATGCGCTGGTGAACCACCCGCAGTTCGACATCGTCAATTGGCGCAACCTGAAAGTCTCGATTGGCGGGGGAATGGCGGTACAGGCTGCCGTGGCCAAGAAGTGGCTGGAGCGCACCGGATGCCCGATCTGCGAGGGCTATGGCCTGTCCGAAACCAGTCCGTCGGCGAGCTGCAATCCAGTCACTAACACCGAGTTCACAGGGACCATCGGCCTGCCGCTGCCGAGCACCGAGATGAAATGCATCGACGACGCCGGCAACGAGGTGCCGCAGGGCGCGCCGGGCGAAATCGCCATCCGCGGTCCGCAGGTCATGGCCGGCTACTGGCAGCGCCCAGATGAAACCGCCAAGGTCATGACCGCAGACGGATGGTTTCGCACCGGCGACATCGGGGTCATGGACGAGCGCGGCTACTTCAAGATCGTGGACCGTAAAAAGGACATGATCTTGGTGTCTGGCTTCAACGTCTACCCCAATGAGGTGGAGGACGTGGTCGCGCAGTGCGACGGCGTGCTGGAATGCGCGGCGGTGGGTATTCCCGACGAACACTCGGGCGAGGCGGTCAAGCTGGTCGTCGTCAAGAAAGACCCCGCGTTGACCGAGGCCCACATCCGCGAATTCTGCGAGGCGCGGCTGACCGGCTACAAGCGCCCCAAGGTGATCGAGTTTCGCACCGAGCTGCCCAAGACACCGGTCGGCAAAATTTTGCGGCGAGAATTGCGCGACAAAAAGTAACCTTTCACTCGGAGAGCCCCCATGGCCCGCGTTGCCGTCATCAGTGCCGTTCACGAGGAGCTGGTCGAGATCCTGCAGCTCATGCCTGATGAGCGCAAGGTCAGCGCTGCGGGTCGCGAGTTCTGGCAGGGCCACCTGCAGGGGCATGAGGTCGTGACCGTGCTCTGCGGAATCGGCAAGGTGGCTGCGGCCACCACCGCTGCCGTGCTGCACGAACGGTTTGCGCCGCAGCACATTTTGTTTACGGGGGTGGCCGGCGGGCTGGCTTTCGGTGCCGAGGTCGGTGACGTCGTCGTGGGAACGCGCTATTTGCAGCACGATTTGAGCGCTGCGCCGCTGTTTCCGCGCTGGGAGGTGCCCGGCACTGGCAAGATGCATTTCGACGCAGACTTGGTCCTGGCACAGGTGCTGGAAGAGGCGGCGCGCGATGCGGTGACTTGGCTGCCCAAGCTGGTCGGCGAAGAGACGCGGCGGGCCTTGGGCCTACACCGGCCCACGGTGCATCGCGGGCTGATCGTCAGCGGCGACCGCTTCATCACCAACGCAGCCGACTCCCAGGCCCTGCGCGAGGCGTTGCCCGATGCCCTAGCGGTGGACATGGAGAGCGCTGCCGTGGCCCAAGTTTGCTGGGACTATGGCACGCCCTTTGCCGCGGTGCGCGTCTTGTCCGACCGCGCCGACGATGAGGCGCATGTGGACTTCCAAGCCTTCATGCGCGATGTGGCACGCCACTACAGTGTGCGCATCGTGCGCAAGGCGCTCAATCTGCTCTGACCGACAAGGTATTGGGCTTGCCCGATGGGGAGGGTTGCACACTGGTCGCCGGCTGACCGTGGCTGCCGCGGGTGTCGAGGCTGTGGCGACCGAACCAGCACATGCGTAGCCGACCTTTGCCGGAGCCTTTGGCGCGATACATCAACAGGTCGGCTTGGGCCAGCAATGCCGGCAGTGGGTGGCGGCCGCGGAACATGAGTACCCCGACGCTGGCTGAGGGGGCTACCCCAGGTGGCTCGTGCAGTGCCGTGCTCA
>NZ_JARJMT020000167.1 GCF_029335975.1 Tepidimonas sp. | reverse complement strand
TCGATCCAGCCCTGACCGAAGCGCTTTTTGCCCGCTTGGGCAGTCCCGTCAAGCAGCTGGAGCGGGTCGAGGACAGCACCGACCACGACCAGCATGTACTCGCGGGCGACCTTCGCTCGCCCGGCACCACGCAACGCTTGGCCGCGCGCATCGTGCTCTGGGCGCGCGACGGGATCTGAGAGCGCGCCCAGCAGCGCCCGAGTAGCGATGTCAGCCGGGCGGTATCAGCCGCCGAGCTTGAGCAAATCCCCGTCCTTGCCGATCGCCAGCAGGCCGGCCTGCGTGTAAATGGACAGCTTGTCGCGCGTGTCGGTGATATCCAGGTTGCGCAGGGTCAACTGCCCGATGCGGTCCCGCGGCGTGAACACCGAGGCGCCCTTTTCCATCGTCAGTCGCTCGGGGTGGTAGGTGAGGTTGGGACTTTGCGTGTCGAGGATGGAGTAGTCGTTGCCGCGACGCAGCTCCAGCGTCACCTCGCCGGTGACGGCGCGCGCCACCCAGCGCTGCGCCGCCTCGCGCAGCATGATGGCCTGGGGATCGAACCAGCGGCCCTGGTAGAGCAGGCGTCCGAGCTTGCGGCCGTTGTCGCGATACTGCTCGATGGTATCTTCGTTGTGGATGCCGGTGACCAGCCGCTCATAAGCGATGAACAGCAGCGCCATGCCAGGGGCCTCGTAGATGCCGCGGCTCTTGGCTTCGATGATGCGGTTTTCGATCTGGTCGCTCATGCCCAGGCCGTGGCGCCCGCCGATGCGGTTGGCCTCCAGGAACAGCTCCACCAGATCTGGGTACTCGCGACCGTTGAGCGCCACCGGGCGGCCCTCCTCGAAGCGCACCGTGACCGCTTCGGGCTGAACTGCGACCTCGGGCTTCCAGAAGGCCACACCCATGATGGGGTTGACGATGCGGATGTTGGAGTTCAGGTGTTCCAGGTCCTTGGCCTCGTGTGTGGCGCCCAGCATATTGCTGTCGGTACTGTAGGCCTTCTCGACCGACATCTTGTAGTCGAAGCCGTTGCGGATCAGGAACTCCGACATCTCCTTGCGGCCGCCGAGCTCGTCGATGAAAGCCTGGTCCAGCCACGGCTTGTAGATCTGCAGCGCCGGGTTGGTGAGCAGGCCGTAGCGGTAGAAGCGCTCGATGTCGTTGCCCTTGTAGGTGGAGCCGTCGCCCCAGATGTGGACGTCATCCTCCTTCATGGCGGCGACCAGCATGGTACCGGTGACTGCGCGTCCGATCGGCGTGGTGTTGAAGTAGGTTACGCCCGCGGTGCTGATGTGGAATGCCCCGCACTGCAGCGCCGCCAGCCCTTCGGAGGCGAGCTGCGCGCGGCAGTCCACCAGGCGCGCTTTCTCGGCCCCATAGGTCAGGGCGCGCTTCGGGATCGCGTCGTAGTCGGGCTCGTCCGGCTGGCCCAGGTTGGCCGTGTAAGCGTAGGGGATGGCGCCCTTTTGGCGCATCCACAACAGGGCCGCGCTGGTGTCGAGGCCGCCGGAAAATGCGATGCCGACCTTTTGGCCGACGGGCAGGCTTTGCAGGATGGTGGACATGGCCATAGAACCTTGGGGATGGCGAGAAGAGGGCGTCAACCGAAGTGGCAGATGTAGTGATAGGGTTCGCCGTCGACGCGGATTTGGAAGCTGGATTGGCCCGGCACGGCAAAACGCTCGCCGGGGCCGAAGCGCCGCCACTCGCTGTCCCCAGGCAGCAGCACCTCGCAGTGTCCGCCCACGCCTTCCATGATTTCCGGCGCGCCGGTGCGGAAGGTGAGGGTAGACGGCAGGATGATACCGACCGACTTTCGACTGCCGTCGGCAAACGTCAGGCTGTGGCTCACACACTTGCCGTCGAAATAGACATTGGCCCGCGTGGAGACGATCGCGCCATTGAGGGTGTCGGTGATGGCATTCATGGTGCGCCGATTGTAGGCGCTGCACCCCCTGGGCGCTGCGTCTTGCGCTCTGCCGACACCGGGGCATGACCTGATGCCGGACGCGTGCAGGGGCGGGTCAGCAGCGGCGCTGCCAGTCGTCGGGGTCGAAGCCCACCGTCACCGCGTCGTCCCATTCCACGACCGGCCGGCGAATCACGCTCGGCTTGGCCAGCATGAGCGCCCGAGCAGTGGTTACATCGGTCACGCCCGCTCGGGTGGCATCGTCGAGCTGGCGCCAGGTGGTGCCGCGGCGGTTGAGCAGCGCCTCCCAACCCAAGGCTGCCAGCCAGGCGTCGAGCCGCTGCGTGGGCACGCCCAGTTTTTTGAAATCGTGGAATGCGTGATCGACGCCCTGCGCGGCGAGCCAGGCGCGGGCTTTCTTCACGGTTGCGCAGTTCGGAATACCGTAGACATAGACCATGGCCGTCATCGTAGCGCAAGGGCTTGGCACAATGCGGACTTTGAGCGCCCATGACCGATTCAATGATGGTTATCCCCCCCGAATCTGCACTGTCGCCGCCCGACGCCAGCGCATCGCTGGCCGATTGGCTCACGCATTTGGAGCGGCTGCATGGGCAGCGCATCACCCTAGGGCTGGAGCGGGTGCAGACCGTCGCGCGCCGGCTGGGCGATGCGGTACAGCCGTGCTGTCCCGTCATCACCGTGGCAGGCACCAACGGCAAGGGGTCTACCTGCGCGATGCTCGAGGCCATCTATCGCCAGGCAGGCTACCGTACTGGGCTCTATACCTCGCCGCACCTGGTGCACTTCGAAGAGCGCGCCCGGCTGGATGGCGTGCCGATGGCAGCGTCCGACCTGGTGCCGTCCTTCGCAGCGGTGGAGGCGGCGCGCACGGCGGGTGAGCCCGTCGCACTCAGTTACTTCGAGTTCACTACCCTCGCGCTTGTGCATGCGTTGCTGGCGCGACGCCCCGACGTGCTGATTTTAGAGGTGGGCATGGGCGGGCGGCTGGATGCCGTCAACCTGTGGGATGCGGACTGCGCCGTCATCACCAGCGTCGATCTGGATCACATGGCCTATCTGGGGCCCGACCGCGAGGCGATCGGCTATGAGAAGGCGGGCATCGTGCGCACCGGCCGCCCGGTCGTGGTCTCCGACCCCGTGCCGCCGCGCAGTGTGATCGATCGCGCCGTCGAGGTGGGGGCGGATGTGTGGCTGGCGGGGCGGGATTTACGCCACTCGGGCGACCGACAGCAGTGGAACTGGCAGGGCCGCCGCCGCGTGCGGGTTGTGGGCCACGTCCAGCAC
>NZ_JARJMT020000024.1 GCF_029335975.1 Tepidimonas sp. | reverse complement strand
CAGTTGCATGGCCATCATGCACTGGAGGCCGATTGGATCGACGATCAGGCCCGCGCCGTGCTGGAAGATGTGACCGTCGCGGCGATCAAGGTCGGCTTCGCGGGCAGTGCCTCTGGATTGGCTGCGATTGGCGAAATCCTGAGCGACTACGACGAGCTGCCAGTGGTGACTTACCTGCCCGAGCTGGCCTGGTGGACCGACAGCGAACGCGAAGTCTATCTGCAAGCCTGCGAGGATTTGGTGCTGCCCCAAACCGATGTGCTGGTGGGCAACCACCATACCCTGGCGCGCTGGCTGCTGCCGGACTGGGACGATGAGCGCCCACCCGGTCCGCGCGATATCGCCCGCGCCGCGGCGCAGCACGGCGTGCCGTACACCCTGGTCACCGGCCAGACGCGTGGCGAACGCATCGACAACCATCTGGCCTCGCCCGAGGTCGTCCTCGCCCATGCCGAATTCGAGCGCATCGACGCCACATTCATCGGGGCTGGGGATACGCTCTCTGCCGCCCTGACTGCGCTGCTGGCACACGGCAGCGAGCTCTCACAGGCCGGCGCCGAGGCGCTGGCGTACCTGGACCAGGCACTGGCCCATGGCTTTCAGCCCGGCATGGGTCACGCCGTGCCCGACCGACTTTTTTGGGCCGATAGCGACAGCACCGACGGCCCAGACGAATCTTCCTCGCCTTCACCATGACCGACCGCAACCTGCTCCTGTTCGACCGTGCCAAGGCCGTCATCCCCGGCGGCGTCAACTCCCCTGTGCGTGCTTTCAAGGCCGTCGGTGGCATCCCGCGCTTCGTGGCTCGGGCCGCCGGCCCCTATTTCTGGGATGCCAACGGGCAGCGCTATATCGACTACATCGGCTCTTGGGGGCCGATGATCCTTGGCCACGGCCACCCAGAGGTGGTCGAGGCGGTGCAAGCCGCCGTGCGCGAGGGCTTTTCGTTCGGCGCGCCGACCGAGCGCGAGATCGAACTGGCCGAAGCAATCATCCGCCTGCTGCCGAGCCTGGAGATGGTGCGCCTGGTCAGCTCGGGGACCGAAGCCGCAATGAGCGCCATTCGTCTGGCGCGCGGTGCCACCGGCCGGCCCAAGATCATCAAGTTCGAAGGCTGCTACCACGGCCATGCGGATGCCTTGCTGGTCAAGGCCGGCTCGGGGCTGGCTACCTTTGGTCACCCCACCAGCGCCGGCGTGCCGCCGGAGGTGGTGCAGCACACGCTCGTGCTCGAATACAACAACGTCGAGCAGCTGGAGGCGGCGTTCGCCGAGCACGGGCCGCAGATCGCCGCCCTGATGATCGAGCCGATCTCCGGGAATATGAACTTCGTGCGCGCCAGCGTGCCGTTCATGCGCCGCTGCCGCGAGCTATGCACACAGCACGGGGCGCTGCTGGTGTTCGACGAGGTGATGACCGGCTTTCGTGTCGCGCTGGGCGGCGCGCAAAGCCTTTACGCGCGCCTGATCCCAGGCTTCGAGCCGGACATGACGGTGATGGGCAAAGTCATCGGCGGCGGCATGCCGCTGGCAGCCTTCGGCGGCAAGCGCGCGGTGATGGAGCAGCTCGCCCCGCTCGGGCCGGTCTACCAAGCCGGCACGCTGTCGGGCAATCCGGTGGCCACTGCCTGCGGCTTGGCCACGCTGCGCCTGATCCAGCAGCCGGGCTTCTTCGAGCAACTGGGGGCACGCACGCGTGCGCTGGTCGAGGGCCTGAAAGCCGAGGCCGAACGCGCCGGCGTGCCGTTCAGCGTCGACAGCGAGGGCGGCATGTTCGGCTTTTTCCTGCTGCCCGAGCTACCGCAGAACTACGCCCAGGTGATGGCCAGCGACAGCGCACGCTTCAACCGTTTCTTCCACGGGATGCTGGAGCGCGGTGTCTACTTCGCCCCGGCGCTGTACGAGGCTGGGTTCGTCAGCGCCGCGCACGGCGAGGCCGAGATCGAGGCGACGCTGCAGGCCGCGCGCGCCGTTTTGGCCGCCCTATGAGCCGCGCATGCCCACCCGTCGCGGCTGTGTGTAGAGACTGGCTGGCGGTCTGGCCGTGGGGCTGACCGGGCTGCTGGGCCTGCCCGTCTTCGGGCACGCCGCCCCGGCCCGCCGCCGCTATGGCCATCTGAATCACAGCAAACGGGCCAACAGGGCGCCGTCGGCCGGTCCTTCTAGTGGCACCCAAACGCGCAGTGGGTTGCCGGCCGCGACCTCGATCGCACGTCCATCGGCGTCTTGCATGGCGGACAGTGTCACGACGCGGTTGCCGCGCGGATGGATCACCTCCAGCCGGTCCCCCACGGCAAAGCGGTTTTTGGTCTGCACTTCGGCCCAGCCGTCGGCACGCATCCCCACGACGTCGCCGACATACTGGCTGCGGGTGGGCGCGGAGTGGCCGCTGGCGTAGTTCTGATAGTCCTGCGCCGGACGGCGCACCAACAGGCCGCTGGTGTAGCCTCGGTTGGCCAAGCCCTCCAGCTCGGCGAGCAGGGCCGGGTCGAACGGCCGGCCGGCCACCGCGTCGTTGATCGCGCGCCGGTACACCTGTGCGGTGCGCGCCACATAGTACACACTCTTGGTGCGGCCCTCGATCTTGAGCGAATCGACCCCGATGCGCACCAAGTCCTGCACGTATTCCACCGCGCGCAGGTCGCGGCTGTTGAGAATGTAGGTGCCGTGCTCGTCTTCCATCACCGGCATCAGCTCGCCGGGGCGCGAGGCCTCCTCCAGCAGCCAGATGCGGTCGGCGAGCGGATGGCGCTGCCCGTCGCCGGTGGTCGCGCGCATCGCCTCGGCCTGCGCCTGCTCGCGCGCGAAATCGAAGTCTGCATCCAGTCGGCCAGCTTCGGCCTCCTCGGCCGCGTGCGTGCGATAGCCCCAGCGGCAGGCATTGGTGCAGGTGCCCTGGTTGGGGTCGCGGCGGTTGAAGTAGCCGCTGAGCAAACAGCGTCCGGAGTAGGCGATGCACAGGGCGCCGTGCACGAACACCTCCAACTCCACGTCGGGACAGGCGTCGCGAATCTGGGCAATTTCTTCCAGGCTCAGCTCGCGGCTCAAGATGATGCGCGCCACCCCGGCGCGCTGCCAAAATTTCACCGCCGCCCAGTTGGTGGTGTTGGCCTGCACCGACAGGTGAATCGGCACCTCGGGCCAGCGGCCACGCTCCATCTCCTCGCGCACCAGCATGATCAGGCCCGCATCGGCCATGATCAGCGCATCTGGCCGCAGCGCCACCACCGGCGCCAGATCGCGCAGATAGGTGCGCACCTTGTCGTTGTGCGCGATCAGGTTGCTGGTGACAAAGAAGCGTTTGCCGCGTGCATGCGCCTCGGCAATGCCCTGGGCGATTTGCTCCAGGCGAAATTCATTGTTGCGCGCGCGCAGCGAATAGCGCGGCTGGCCGGCGTAGACGGCATCGGCGCCGAAGTCGAACGCAGCGCGCAAGTGCGCCAGCGAGCCAGCGGGCAGCAGGAGTTCTGGGCTGTGCGAAACCATACGCAATCGTAGCGGAGCGAAAACCACGCGCCGCACAAGTAAGAAAACACGACCCCCGCAGGGGCCGTTGCGCCGGACAAACGCCACCGCGTCAGACCGTCACGGTCTTGGCGGTCTGCGCGTATTCCTCGATCTGATCGAAGTTCATGTAGCGGTACACCTCGCTGGCCTTCTGGTTGATGACGCCCATCTCGGCCATGTATTCCTCCACCGTCGGCAAGCGCCCCAGGCGGGATGCGATGGCCGCCAATTCGGCCGACGCCAAGAAGACGTTGGTGTTGCGCCCCAGGCGATTGGGGAAGTTGCGGGTGCTGGTGGAGACCACGGTCGAGCCCTCACGCACCTGCGCCTGGTTGCCCATGCACAGGCTGCAGCCAGGCATCTCGGTGCGCGCGCCAGCGGTGCCGAAGGTGGCGTAGAAGCCCTCCTTGATCAGCTCGTTCTGGTCCATCTTGGTCGGCGGCGCCACCCACAGCCGCACGGGGATGTCGCGCTGGCCATGTAGCAGTTTGGCGGCGGCGCGGAAGTGACCGATATTGGTCATGCACGAGCCGATGAAGGCCTCATCGATCGGGGTGTTTTGCACCTGGGAGAGGAATTTGGCATCGTCCGGATCGTTGGGGCAGCACAGGATGGGCTCCTTGATCTGGTCGAGATCGATCTCGATCACAGCGGCGTATTCGGCGTCGGGGTCGGCTTCCAACAATTCCGGCTTGGCCAGCCACGCCTCCATCGCCTTGATGCGCCGCGCCAGGGTACGGGCATCCTGGTAGCCGTCGGCGATCATGTTCTTGAGCAGCACGATGTTGCTCTGCAGGTACTCGATGATCGGCTCTTTGTTGAGCTTGATCGTGCAGCCTGCTGCCGAGCGCTCGGCCGACGCGTCGGAAAACTCGAATGCCTGTTCCACCTTCAAATCGGGCAGGCCCTCGATTTCCAGGATACGGCCAGAGAAGATGTTCTTCTTGCCC
>NZ_JARJMT020000150.1 GCF_029335975.1 Tepidimonas sp. | reverse complement strand
CAGGATGGTGGGGCGGGCCTCGGGCAGGGTGTAGGGGTAGTCGCGGCTGTAGTGCAAGCCACGGCTTTCCTTGCGCCGCTGGGCGGAGCGCACGATCAGGTCTGCCACCTGCACCAGATTGCGCAGCTCCAGCAGGTCGCTGCTGACGTGAAAGCGAGCGTAGAACTCCTGAATTTCGGCCTGCAGCAGCGCGATGCGGTGTGCTGCGCGTTCCAGCCGCTTGTCGGTGCGCACGATGCCGACATAGTCCCACATGAAGCGGCGCAGCTCATCCCAGTTGTGGCTGATGACGATCTGTTCATCCGCATCGATCACCCGGCTGTCGTCCCAGGGTCGTATGGCGATCGGGGCGC
The DNA here is from genome assembly GCF_029335975.1 of Tepidimonas sp. Lineage (GTDB taxonomy): Bacteria > Pseudomonadota > Gammaproteobacteria > Burkholderiales > Burkholderiaceae_C > Tepidimonas. Next base: position 4,134 of record NZ_JARJMT020000150.1, on the reverse strand, counting down.
AACGGGGTTGGGCCACCATGTCGCGCACCGCCGCGCGCGCAAACACCATGCACTCCAGCAACGAGTTGCTGGCCAACCGGTTGGCGCCGTGCAGGCCGGTGTAGCTGGCCTCGCCGACGCAATACAGGCCGGGCAGGTCGGTGCGCGCGCGCAAATCGGTCACCACGCCGCCACAGGTGTAGTGTGCCGCCGGCACCACCGGGATCGGCTCACGCGTGATGTCGATGCCGAATTCTGAGCAGCGCTTCAAGATGTTGGGGAAGTGCTCGTGCAAGAAGGCCGGCGGCTGGTGCGAGATGTCCAGATACACGCACGGGATGCCGTGCTTTTTCATCTCGAAGTCGATGGCGCGTGCAACGATGTCGCGCGGGGCGAGTTCGGCGCGTGGGTCGTGATCCGGCATGAAGCGGCGGCTGCCCAGGTGCGGTGGCAGCTTCAGGATGCCGCCCTCGCCGCGCACTGCCTCGCTGATTAGGAAGGTTTTGGCTTTGGGATGGTACAGACAGGTCGGGTGAAACTGGATGAACTCCATATTCGCCACCCGGCAGCCCGCGCGCCAGGCGGCAGCAATGCCGTCGCCAGTGGCGGTGTCGGGATTGGAGGTGTAGAGATAGACCTTGCCCGCGCCGCCTGTGCACAGTACGGTATGCGACGCTGCGAACACCTCTACCTGGTCGCGGGCCACGTCCAGCACGTAGGCGCCCAGCACGCGCCGGGGCAGCTCGCGGCGCTCGGCGTGACGGTCGCTCAAAATCAAGTCCACCAGCGCATGGGTTTCGAATACATCGATATGGGCGGCTGCGCGGACCCGTTCGATGAGTGTGTGCTGCACGGCCGCGCCGGTGGCGTCGGCGGCGTGCACGATGCGGCGGTGGCTGTGCCCGCCTTCGCGCGTCAGGTGCAGGCCTTCGCCTTCGACGGTAAAGGGGGTGCCCAGCTCGCGCAGCCAGGCGATGGCCTCGGGCGCGTGTTCGACGGTAAAACGCGTCGCATGGGGCTCGCACAGACCGGCCCCGGCGACCATGGTGTCGTTGATATGGTCCTGAAAGCTGTCGTCCTCGGCCAGCACGGCGGCGATGCCCCCTTGTGCCCAGCCGCTGGAGCCATCCGCGATGGAGCGCTTGGTGACAATGGCCACCCGCCAGTCCGACGGCAGCAGCAGCGCGGTCGTCAAGCCGGCCAGACCGCTGCCGATGATCAGTGCGTCGTAAATGTGGGGGGCAGGGGCGGCCAAGGCAGTAGACAGGTTCATGGCGACGGCAGGTCCGGTGCGGCTGGCTCAGGACGGCACATAGGCGAGTCGGACGTAAATGGGGGCGTAGGCTTCGGCCTGGGTCAGTTCGATCAGGTGCTCTTTAGCCAGTTCAAGCATGGCGATGAAGGTGACGATGGCCACCGCCACGCCCCGCGCAGGATCGAACAGTTCGCCAAATTCCACGAAGCGCCGGCCTTGCAACGTGCGCAGCACCAGACTCATGTGTTCGCGCACGGACAGGGTCTCGCGCGTGATGGTGTGGCGCTGCACCAGGCGGGCGCGGCGCAAGATGTCGCGCCAGGCGGCGCGCAAATCGTCCACCGACACATCCGGCCAGCGCGGCGCCAGCGACTGCTCGATATGCACCTGTGCGCGCCAGAAATCCCGCCCCAGTTGGGGCAGTGCGTCCAGGCTGCGCGCGGCGGACTGGATTTGCTCGTACTCCAGCAGCCGGCGCACCAGCTCGGCGCGGGGGTCCTCTGGCTCGCTGCCGTCCGCCGCCGGCTTGGGCGGCAACAACATGCGCGACTTGATCTCGATGAGCATGGCTGCCATCAGCAGGTACTCGGCCGCCAGCTCCAGGTTGCGGGCGCGTATCTGCTCCACATAGCCCAGGTACTGACGCGTGACCTCGGCCATCGGGATGTCCAGGATATTGAAATTTTGACGCCGGATCAGGTAGAGCAGCAGGTCCAACGGTCCCTCGAAGGCCTCGAGGAACACCTCCAGCGCATCCGGCGGGATATACAGATCCTGTGGCAGCGCGAACAACGGCTCGCCGTACAGGCGTGCGATAGCCACCTGATCGATGACCTCGGGCTGCACGGCCACCGCCTCGGGCGCGGGGGACAGCTCGGCCGGTGGGCCGTTCACTTCAGCGACGGCTCAGTCTGATAGACATAGGGTTTTTGCGGGACGCGCGCGCGCTGTGCATCGCGCCAGAAGTCGCGGTCTTGCGGGCGCTCCCACAGCAGCGCCCGGCCGGCGCGCTGTTCGGCCTCCAGCGCGGGCTTGCTGCGCTTGAGCGATTCGATGAATTGGGTGGCGTCGGACACGTAATCGGGCAGGCCAAGCAGATTCATGGGCGTTTTCGTGGGCGTTGCACAATCCCGCGATTTTAGGTCTTGGGCGCCAGGGACGACCAGCCGCCGAGTTGCGCCAGAAAGCCAGTGCGCCGCATGAGGGACAGCGGCTGGTCATGCAGATGATCGATGACCAAGCGGCCGCCGCGCCGTGCAATGGCGTCGTGTAGGCCGATCAGCGCATCCAAACCCGTGCTGTCCAGCAGCATCATGTGTTGGGCATCCAGGTGTACCTGAACGCCAGTATCGGCGGCCTCTATGGCTTGCAGCAAAGGGTCCAGTTTGGTCACGGCGCCGAAGAAGAGCGAGCCGTACAGGTCTGCCTCGATCCGTTGCGGCCCAGCCTGGCGCAGCGTGACGCGAAACAGACTGCTTTGTCGCCGAACGAACAGCACCACCGCCAACACCAGGCCCAGCTCGACTGCGACCGTCAGATCGAACACCACGGTCACGGCAAAGGTGCTCAGCAGCTTCAGCCGGTAATGGTGGCTGAAGTGCCTGAGGCGGGCAAACTCGCGCCACTCGCCCATGTTCCACGCCACGAACAGCAAAATGCCCGCCAACACTGCCAATGGCACATGGCGTGCCAGCGGTGCGGCCAACAGCACGATGGCCGCCAGCGTGATGGCGTGCACCATACCCGCAACACCGCTGGTAGCGCCGCTGCGGATGTTGGTGACGGTGCGGGCGATGGTCCCCGTGGCCGGCATGCCGCCGAAAAAGGGCACCAGCGTGTTGGCGATACCCTGTGCCATCAGCTCTTGGTTGGGGTCGTGCTTGCGCCCGCCCTGCAACTGATCGGCCACCCGTGCGCACAGCAGGGACTCGATGGCCCCCAGCAGCGCAATGGTCAGCGTCGGTGTGACGAGCTGGCGCACGGTCTGCCAAGATGTGTCGGGCCAAGCCAGGGCCGGCAGCGCTTGGGGAATGCCCCCAAAGCGGCTGCCGATCGTCTCTACGGGCCAATCCAATGCCCAGGCCAGCAGCGATAGGGTGGCCAGGGCCACCACCGGTGCCGGCAAACGCGAGGTCGCGCGCAGCGCGCTGACCCCTTCCAGCTTGTCGAGCCGCTGCCGAAAAGCCGAGTCCGTGGCCCATAGCCGGGGCCAAATGGCCAGCCCAAGCACGCACAAGCCCGCCAGTGCCACGGCGTAAGGGTTGAGGGTGGACAGGGCGCTGCCAACCGCGTGCAGGATGCCGAAGAAGTCGGCCGGCATCTTGGCCACCTGCAGCCCCAGCGCGTCACGCAACTGCGACAGCCCGATCAGCACCGCAATGCCGTTGGTAAAACCGATGACGACGCTGACCGGCACGAAGCGCACCAGCACCCCCAGGCGCAGCAGTCCCATCACGAACAGCAGCACCCCCGCGCACAAGGTGGAAACCAGCAAACCCCCGACGCCGTAGCGCTCGACGATGCCGTAAACGATGACGATGAACGCCCCAGCGGGTCCACCGATTTGGACCGAAGTTCCCCCCAACGCCGAAATGACGAAGCCCGCAATGATGGCCGTCCACAAACCGGCTTGAGGGGGCAAGCCGCTCGCAATCGCGAAGGCCATTGCCAATGGCAGGGCGACGATGCCAACCGTCAGCCCCGCACCCACATCTTTGATCAGCCGATCGCGGCTGTACGCGCGCAAATCCTGCAGTAAGCGGGGCTGAAAACGGGCGAGCAAAGACAACGAAACCTTACCGGCCATGTTTCATGCTACCACTTTTGCCGAGCAGACAGCCCGCCCGGTTTGGCGCGGCCCGATGGACCATGCGTTATCGGCAAAAGCTGCTGTGGCCGCC
>NZ_JARJMT020000102.1 GCF_029335975.1 Tepidimonas sp. | reverse complement strand
GCTTCCAGCGTCCACATCGTCGTCCGCCCGCGCGAAAACCCCGACGGCTCGCTGCGAACCGGCGATGTGGGCGAATGGCGTGACGTCCTCGCCGAACTTCCCCGCCGCATCCACGAATGGATGCCGCGCCTCGCCGAGGAAGGCGTGGTCGGCGCGGACGCCATCTTCGCCTGCCTGGGACCGGCGCTGGAAATCTTCTCCCGCTATTCGCGGGTGGAGAAGGCCAGCGGCGAGGTAGTGACGCTGCGCGAATACCTGGAGCAGGTCTGGGCGGCCGTGGCGAAGGAGGCGCTGGCCCAGGTGTTCAAGGACGCCGATACCGCCGGATTCGAGCCCGATGCGCGGCTCACCGCCATGTGGCTATGGACGTTGAACGCAGGCGCGGCGCATGGAGACGAATCGCCGGCCGAAGCGGAGGAGGCCGACGAAGAAGAGGAAACCAAGGGCAAGGCTGCCCGGGCCAAGGGCGGCTTCGTGCTCGAATACGACGCTGCGCGCAAGATCGCCCAGGGCTTGGGCGCCCATCTGGAAGACCTGGATCATGTCGTCGAGGTCTGCGGGGAGAGCGCCCGTCTGCTGCCGGTTGCCGAACGCACCCAGTACCTTTTCGGCAAGCAAGAGGCCGATGCGCCGACCGGTGGGCGGAAGAAGAAGGCCGCCCAGATGGACCTGTTCGGCGAGCTGACAAAAGTCAGTCCCGACGAGACGGCGTGGAGCGAAAAGACCGTGGCGAAGATGGGCGAGACCACGCTGGACCGGGTGCACCAGGCCATGATCCTGTTTGCCGCCGGGCGCGGCGAGGCCCTGAAGCGATTTCTGGTCGAGGACGGCGCCGGGCGGGATCAACGCTTCTGGCGGCTGGCACAGGCGCTTTCCGCGCTGTATCCGTCTTCGACCAGCGAAAAGCGCTGGGTGGACGGTGTGCTGGCGCGCAAGAAAGGCTTGGGGTTGTGAGGCTGGGGTGAAGTGATGGTGACGATGGAAACACTGAAAGCGAAGAGAGAAGACATTCTGCGCCTGGCGCGGCAATGGGGGGCGCGCGACGTGCAGGTCTTCGGTTCGGTGGCGCGCGGCGACGCCGGGCCGCAAAGCGACGTGGATTTTCTGGTGCACTTCGAGCCGGAGCGTAGCCTGCTGGATCACGGGGGCCTGCTCATGGACTTGCAGGATCTGCTCGGCTGCCAGGTGGATGTGGTGGACGGCGATGCCATGCGTCCGCGTTTCCGGGACCGCGTGCTGAAGGAGGCCGTGCCGCTATGAGACTGGACGAGGAACGGCTGCTCGACATTCTGGAAGCCATCGAGGCGGTCGAACGGCACCTGCCGGCAACGTGGCAAGCGTTCGACGGGGATGAACTGGTGCGCGTCTGGTGCCTGCGGCATCTGGAGATCATCGGCGAGGCGGCGGCCAAGCTCTCCGACGAGACTCGGGACAAGGCGCCGGACATTCCCTGGAAGCAGATCGTCGGCACGCGCAACATCCTGATCCACGCCTATTTCGACGTGAACTGGCGGCGCGTGTGGGAGGTGGTGTCGCGTGACCTCCAGCCACTCAAGGCCGCGGTGCAGGCGCTGTTGAAGAAAATGGAAGGGCAGGCGCAGTGAAACTCAAACCCTGGTATGACGTAGTGAAGCCGCGCGAAGACTTGCGCGAGGGCAAGCCGCTCGATGCCTCCGAATTCGCCGTTCATCTGGACAAGGTGCGGCTGGGCACCGCGCCCAAGGATTATCGTGACGCCGCAACCTTCTTCGACCGGACGTTCCTGACCGAGAACCTGACGGGCCTGGGTGCGGAAGTGATGCGAAGGCTCTCCGGCATCACCACCGAAACGAGCGCGGTGTTCAACATGACCACGCAGTTCGGTGGCGGAAAGACCCACGCGCTGACCATGCTCTATCACTTGGCGCGGCATGGTTCGGCCGGCAACGGCTGGCGCGGTGTCACCAAGATTCTGCAGCGGGCGGGCATTCAGACCATCCCCGACCACTGCGCGGTGGCAGTGTTCGTCGGCACGGAGTTCGATTCCGTTACCGGCCGCGGCGGCATCGATGGTACGCCGCGGCGCAGAACCCCCTGGGGCGAGCTCGCCTGGCAATTGGGAGGGGAGGAATCCTTTGCCCATGTCGCCCAGCACGACGCGGAGTTCATCGAACCCAAGGGCGATGTGATCGAGAAGTTCCTGCCGAAGGACTCGCCCTGCCTGATCCTCATGGACGAGGTGCTGAACTACATCAGCACCTACCGCGACCGGGGTTGGCACAACAAGCTCTACAACTTCATCCAGGCGCTCTCCGAGACGGTTCGCGGGCGCCACAACGCGGTGCTGGTGGGCTCGATCCCGGCCTCGGAACTCTCCTACACGGACAAGGATGAAGCGGATCAGCAGCGCTTGAAGAACCTCCTGGATCGGCTGGGCAAGGCGGTGATCGTGTCGGTGGAATCGGAGGCCGCCGAGATCATCCGCCGCCGGCTGTTCGAATGGATGGATCAGGCCGTGACCCCGGATGGCCGGGTGATCCTCGACAAGGACGCCGAGGAAACCTGTCGGGCCTATGCCGACTGGATTCAGGAGAATCGACTGCAGTTGCCGAATCTGATCAATCCGGACCTGGCGCGCGACGAATTCCGCGCAACCTACCCGTTCCATCCGATGGTGATCTCCGTCTTCGAGCGGAAGTGGCAGACCCTGCCCCGCTTCCAACAAACGCGCGGCGTCCTGCGCCTGCTGGCCCTGTGGGTGTCCAGGGCCTACCAGGAGGGCTACAAGGGGGCGCAGCGCGATCCCTTGATCACGCTGGGAACGGCGCCGCTGGACGACCCCATGTTCCGTGCCGCCGTGTTCGAGCAACTGGGTGAAACCAGACTGGAGGCGGCCGTCACCACGGATATCGCCGGCAAGAAAGACGCCCACGCCGTGCGGCTCGATGCCGAGGCCTGTGACGCGATCAAGAAGGCCAGGCTTCACCGCAAGGTGGCCACCACGATCTTCTTCGAGTCCAACGGCGGACAGGTGGGCGATCAGGCGCAGGAGGCCAGCGTCCCGGAAATTCGGCTTGCCGTGGGCCAGCCCGAAAGCGACATCGGCAACATCGAGACCGTTTTGGAGGGGCTCGCCGACGCCTGCTATTACCTGAATGTCGAGAAGACCCGCTACAAGTTCAGCCTGAAGGAAAACCTGAACAAGCGCTTTGCCGATCGGCGGGCGACCGTGCAGGGTCCGCAAGTCGACGAAGAGGTCAAACGGGAGATACAGAAGATCTTCGCGCCGAAGCAGTTTGTCGAGCGGGTGTTCTTCCCCGAGAAGAGCATTCAGATCCCCGACCGGCCTGTGCTCAGCGTCCTCGTCGCCGACCTTGACCGGACGATGGAAGACGAGAAGTCGACCCGCCAGTTCGCGGAGCAGATGATCAGGGAATGTGGCACGGCGGCGCGGACGTTCAAGAGCGCGTTGATCTGGGTGGTGCCGGATTCCGCTCAGCCCATGCGGGAAGAGGCACGGAAGATTCTGGCCTGGCAGGCGATTCAAGACGAGGCGGATGATCTCAAGCTCGATGAGGCGCAGAAGAAGCAGCTCGCCGAGAACATCCACAAGGCCAAACGGGACCTGAAGGAGTCCATCTGGCGGGCCTACAAGCACCTGTTCCTGCTGGCCAAGGACAATTCGGTGAAGATGGTCGATCTCGGGCTCGTCCATTCCAGCGCAGCGGATACCCCTATCTCCAACATCCTCAACCGGCTGTCTGCCGATGGCGACGTGGAGAAGGGCGTGAGCCCGAACTTCTTGGTGCGAAACTGGCCGCCCGCTTTCAAGGAATGGGCAACCAAGTCGGTGCGTGATGCGTTCTACGCGTCGCCGGTTTTTCCGCGCTTGTTGAATGCGGAAGCCATCAAGGAAACCATCGCGCGCGGTGTCGAAAGTGGAATACTGGCCTACGTGGGCAAAGACGCCGCAGGCTCGTATCAGCCGTTTGTATTCAATCGGGGCGTGAGCCTCACCGACATCGAATTCTCCGATGACATGTTCGTCATCACGGCTGAAGTGGCACGGGCCTACCTGGATGCTCGAACCCCACCACCGCTGGCGGGGGTTCCCGTGCAAGGCGGCGGCACGGGCGTTGGAACAGGGACAAGTGGCAGCGCGGAACCAGGTGGGACACCGAGCGAACTCCGATCGGCGCCGACCCCGCCTGTTCCCGGGTGGGCGAAGATTGCCGGCATCCGATGGTCTGGCGAAGTGCCTCCACAGAAATGGATGAACTTCTACACCAAGGTGCTCTCGCGCTTTGCCGCTACCCCAGGCTTGAAGCTCACCATTTCGGTCGAGGTTAGCCCATCGGATGGCCTCTCGAAGCAGTCCCTGGAGGAGACGCAGAATGCTTTGCGGGAACTGGGGCTGGATGACCAGGTGACGGAGAATTGAGTTGCCAGATGATGAGATCAGTGCGTCGAAGGACCCTCGGCTTTTAAGCGCTTTGATGCCAAGGCGTAGTTCCTGAATCCGTGTCGATCTCGACCAACCCGGTGTAGGTCGGACTTCAATCCGATGGCTTGGGTGTCGGGCTGAAGCCCGACCTACAAGGCAACCGGTAGCATCGACACGGATTAGGAGAAAGCATATCGGCATCGAGCGTAATCCAACGTTGTTCGAGATGCGCGCGCCCCGCCTTGTCGGGTGCCCGAGTGGAGGCAATGCGATGCCAGTCACCCCCGTCGCCATGGACGCCAGAACCGCCGATGGCCGCTTTCCGATCCTCAATGAGGACTGGGCGGGTGAAATTGACCTGCCCCCGTTTTGCATACCACCGGTTTGGAACATCTGCGCGGGGTTGATAAGCTTTTCTGTTGGGTCCTGCGGGTCACGCAGGCTGCGCGATCAGCCGGCTGGCGATGCAGCGAGGCGAGTCGTGCCGCAGGGATGCGGCCGCAGCTCGCGTGGGGTCGCCCCTCATGGAAGTCGATCCGCCACTATGCGATCTCGTGGCGCGCCTGCGCCCATGTCTGGAAGCAGTGCTCATTCAGGCACTCGTCGCGCAACTTGCCATTGAAGCTCCCGATGTAGGCGTTTTGCGTCGGCTTGCCAGGCTGGTTGAGGATGTACCGCACGCCTTTTGCAGTGGCCCAGGCCAGGAACGCCCGGCTGGTGAACTCCGGCCCTTGGTCGGTTCGCACGGACTGCGGGTAGCCGCGGAAGCGGGCCGCCTGAATCAGCACGCGCGTGACATACTCGCCGCCGATGCCGTGATCCACGGCGATGTCCATGCGTCGAGCGCGCCCAACGGCTCGTCCATCAACACGAGCTGGGGGTCGAAGACCAGTGCACGGGTCAGGGCCACGCGCTGCTGCTGCCCGCCGGACAGTTGCGCCGGGTAACGGTCCGTCATGCGCCCCATCTGCACCATGTCCAGCGCGCGCTTGACCTTGGCTTCGCGCTCCGCGCGCGGCATACGGCGCACGGTCAGGGGATAAGCGATATTGTCCCCAACCGTCATGTGGGGGAAGAGCGCGTAGTTTTGGAACACCATCCCAAAGTGTCGCCTGTGCGGCGGGGTGTGGGTGATGTCTCGCCCGCGTAGTCGGATTTCGCCCGCCGTGGGGGTTTCGAAACCGGCCAGCATCATCAGCGTGGTGGTCTTTCCTGAGCCGGACGGCCCCAGCAGCGAGAGGAACTCTCCTGCTTGAATGTCGAGGTGTAGGTCGCGCACCACCAGGTGCTCGCCATCATAGGTCTTCTGAACGCCAGAGAAAGTGACCAGGGGGTCTTTTGTCGTCATCGGTCTTTGTCAAGTACCACTGACGCGAATCTACCGGGCAATGGACCCCGCCGCCGATACCGTTGGGGCCGCTCGCCAGCCCGGCTGTGCTGCTGCTGCCTCCACTACAGGGAAACCCCTATGGTGCGTGGAGGCCGGTTATGACGGTAACGTGCTGACTGATGGTGCATGACGCCGTGGCCATGCCCCCATGGGGCGCACCGTCTGCCGGCATGCCGCGCTCAGCGCCCGATGGCACCATCTGCCCACACCGCGCGATCCGCGTTCAGCGCCGGGGGCGGACGCTGCGCCGTGGGTCGCTGGCCATCGAAGAGCACTGGATGCGCCACCATCGGAGGGCGGTCGGGTGCAGCGGGCAACACCATGCCGCGCGCCTGCACATGCGGATGGGCCATCACCTGCCCAATGTCGTGGATCGGCGCGCAAGGCACACCAGCCGCATCCAGTTGTCGCACCCAATCGGCCGTCTCGCGTGTGCGGGTCCATTCGGCGATCTGCGGCACCAAGAGGCCGCGGTGCTCCACCCGCGCGGGGTTGGTGGCAAAGCGCGCATCGCGGGCCACCTCGGGGTAGCCGGCCACCTCGCAAAAGCGCCGGAACTGCGCATCGTTGCCCACGGCCAGCACCAGGTGTCCGTCGCGGGTGGGGAACGCCTGATAGGGCACGATGTTGGGATGGGCGTTGCCCATGCGCCGGGGTGTGCGCTGGCCGATGAGCTGGTTGCTGGCCTGATTGGCCAGCATGGCCACCTGTACATCGAACAGAGACACATCCAGTACCCGCCCGCGGCCGGTGCGCTGGCGCTCATGCAGCGCAGCCAAGATGGCGGTGGCCGCGTACACCCCTGTCATCAGGTCCGTGACAGCCACGCCCACCTTCTGCGGCTCGCCGTCGGGTTCGCCGGTGATGCTCATCAGCCCACCTTCGGCCTGGATGGCAAAGTCGTATCCCGCCTTGTGCGAAAGCGGCCCGGTCTGCCCGTAGCCGGTGATGGAGCAGTAGATCAGCCGCGGGTTGAGGGCTTGCAGGTTGTGTGCGTCCAGGCCGTATTTGGCCAGTTGGCCGACTTTGTAGTTCTCGATCAGCACGTCGGCCTCGCGGGCCAGTTCGCGCACCCGTTGGATGCCTTCGGGGCTGGCGATGTCGATGGCGACGGAACGCTTGCCCCGGTTGGCACAGATGAAGTAGGCGGCTATGCGCTCATTGCCTTGCGCCGGGTCGGGCGACCACCAGGGCGGTCCCCAGGCGCGGGTGTCGTCGCCGCTGCCCGGGCGCTCCACCTTGATCACGTCGGCCCCGTAGTCGGCCAGGATTTGGCTGGCCCATGGGCCGGCCAGCACACGCGACAGGTCCAGCACCTTGACGCCTTCCAGCGGGCGCGGGGACGGGGCAGGGGGGCGAGGGTCGGGCAAGGCCATGTTGGGCATCTGGGGCTCAGTTGGAGAACGCGGCAATGCCGGTGATGGCACGGCCCAGAATGAGGGCGTGGATATCGTGCGTGCCCTCGTAGGTGTTGACCACTTCCAGGTTCACCAGGTGGCGCGCCACGCCGTATTCGTCGCTGATGCCGTTGCCGCCCATCATGTCGCGGGCCATGCGGGCGATGTCGAGCGCCTTGCCGCAGCTGTTGCGTTTGAGAATGGAGGTGATCTCCACCGCCGCGCTGCCTTCGTCTTTCATGCGGCCAAGGCGCAGACAGCCTTGCAGGCCCAGGCTGATTTCGGTCAGCATGTCGGCCAGTTTTTTCTGGATGAGCTGATTGGCCGCGAGCGGGCGGCCAAACTGCTGCCGATCCAGCACATACTGGCGCGCGCGGAAATAGCAGTCCTCTGCTGCGCCCAGCGCCCCCCAGGCGATACCGTAGCGCGCACTGTTCAAGCAGGTGAAGGGGCCTTTGAGACCGCGAATATCGGGGAAGGCGTTCTCTTCGGGGCAGAACACCTCGTCCATCACGATCTCGCCGGTGATGGAGGTGCGCAGTCCCACCTTCCCATGCACGGCGGGCGCGCTCAGGCCTTTCCAGCCCTTTTCCAGAATGAAGCCGCGGATCTGCCCTTCATCGTCCTTGGCCCAGACGACGAATACGTCGGCAATGGGCGCGTTGGTGATCCACATCTTGGCGCCGCTCAAGGCATAACCGCCAGGCACCTTTTTGGCGCGGGTGATCATGCTGCCGGGGTCGGAGCCGTGGTTGGGCTCCGTCAGGCCAAAGCAGCCGACCCATTCGCCCGTGGCCAGCTTGGGCAGGTACTTTTGCTTCTGCGCTTCGGTCCCGAATTCGTAAATCGGCACCATCACCAGCGAGCTTTGCACGCTCATCATGCTGCGATAGCCGCTGTCCACACGCTCCACCTCGCGCGCGACCAGGCCATAGCAGACGTAGTTCAGGCCCGCGCCGCCGTATTGCTCGGGAATGGTCGGGCCCAGCAGGCCGAGTTCGCCCATCTCGTTGAAGATGGTGCGGTCGGTCTTTTCGTGGCGGAAGGCTTCCTGCACGCGGGGCAGCAGGCGCGCTTGGCAGTAAGCGTGGGCCGCATCGCGCACCTGGCGCTCGTCGTCGGTGAGCTGATCGTCCAGCCCAAAGGGGTCGGACCAGGAAAAGCGGTTGTGGGAAGCCATGGTGATGTCTCACATCTGCAGGGGTTGCGAAAAGGCCCATCCTAAGGCGGAGAATCCGGCTTGGCAAACGAAAAATTTTCGGTCAGATATGATCGAATCGAATAAAAGCCGTGCTGGTCTGTTGCCGGCAAGACCGCCAGGCCGTACGACGACCCCAGGCATGACCATGAAGCGCAAGCTCCCCTCTACCCAAGCCCTGAACTGTTTCGAGGCGGCCGCCCGTCACCAAAGCTTCACCCGCGCCGCGCAAGAGCTGAACCTGACGCAGGGCGCCGTCTCGCGCCAGGTGGCAGCGCTGGAGGCGTTTTTGGGCGTGCCGCTGTTCAAGCGCACCCAGCATGGCATGGCGCTGACCCCCGCCGGGGCCGACTATGCCCGCCAGGTGCGCCAGCGGCTCGATGCCCTAGAGCGCGACGCGGTGGACCTGATGGGCCGGCGCGGGCAGGGCGATAGCCTGACGTTGGCCACCGTACCCACCTTTGCCACCCGTTGGCTCATTCCCCGTCTGCCCCGGCTGGCCGCGCAGCACCCCGACTTGCAGGTGCATCTGGAAACCCGTACCCGGCCCTTTCTGTTCACCGACACCGGCATCGACGCTGCCCTGTGGGCTGGCACCCCGCAGCAGCTGCAGCAATGGGCCGGCACCCAGGCCACCCACCTGATGGACGAGGACGTGCTGCCCGTGTGCAGCCCACACCTGCTGCCCCAGGGTCAGCCCATCGAGCCAACTGCGCTGGCCGAATGGCCGCTGTTGCAACAGTCCACCCGGCCCGAGGCTTGGCGCCAATGGTTCGATGCCCAAGGCGTGAATGCCCCCCGCGCGATGGCGGGTCCCCGATATGAACTGTTTTCCATGCAGGCTGCCGCTGCCATGGCCGGCCTGGGGGTAGCCCTCATGCCCACACTGCTCGTGCAGGCCGAATTGGCCAGCGGCGCATTGGTGGTGGCCTGCCCGCGACCCTTGAAAGCGCAGCGGGCGTATTACCTGGTGCAGCCGCAACTGGTCGAGCGGCCGGCGCTGGCGGCGTTCAGGGCGTGGGTGGTGGGGGAGTGCGTCAGGAATTCTTGAGCCTCAGCCTCTGGCTGCCCTGAGCGCCTCGCCCATGATGGCCAAGCTCTCATCGAGCACAGCGTCGCTGGCGGTCAGGGGCACCAGGATGCGGATGACGTTGGCATAGACGCCGCACGACAGCAGCACCAGGCCGCGCTTGAGCGCTTCGGCACACATGCGCTTGGTGAGTTCGGCGGCGGGCTTGTTGAGGTCGCCGCCGTCGAACAGTTCGATGGCCACCATGGCACCCAGTCCGCGCACGTCGCGGATTTCCGGATGCTGGGCCATCAGGGTGGTTAGGCCGGCTTTGAGGCGCTCGCCCACGGCGCGGGAGCGCTCCAGCAGCCGCTCTTCCTCAAACACGTCCAACACGGCCAGCGCAGCGGCGCAGGCCAGCGGGTTGCCGGCGTAGGTGCCGCCCAGGCCGCCGGGCAGCGGTTTGTCCATGATCTCGGCCTTGCCGATGACGGCGGAAAGGGGAAAGCCCCCCGCCATGCTCTTGGCCATGGTAATGAGGTCCGGCGCCACGCCCCACTGTTCGCAGGCCAGCCAAGTGCCGGTGCGGCCGGCGCCGGTTTGCACTTCGTCGGCGATCAGCACGATGCCGTGCTGATCGCACAGGGCGCGCAAGGCCTGGGCGAATTCGGGCGGCGCCACGTAGAAGCCGCCTTCGCCTTGCACCGGCTCCAGGATGATGGCAGCCACGCGCTGTGGCTCCACATCGTATTTGAAAATGTGCTCCACCGAGCGCAGGGCGTCGGTCACGCTGATGCCGTGCAGCGCATTCGGATATTCGGCATGGTAAATCTCGGCCGGGAAGGGGCCAAAGCCCGCTTTGTACGGAGCCACCTTGCCGGTCAGCGCCATGCCCAGCAGGGTGCGGCCATGGAAGCCGCCACCAAAAGCAATCACCGCCTGGCGCTGGGTGGCGGCGCGCGCGATTTTGATGGCGTTTTCCACCGCCTCGGCTCCCGTGGACAGGAAGAAGGCTTTCTTGGGAAAGTGGCCCGGTGCCTTGGTAATGAGGCGCTCGGCCAGTTCGACATACGGCTCGTAGGCCAGCACCTGGAAGCAGGTGTGGTGCACCTTGTCGAGTTGGGCCTTGACCGCTTCGACGATCTTGGGGTGGCGGTGGCCGGTATTGAGCACGGCGATGCCGCCGGCAAAGTCGATGTAGCGGCGGCCCTCGACGTCCCAGATCTCGGCGCCTTCGGCGTGGTCGGCAAAGACCTCGTAGGTCTGGCCCAGGCCAGCGGGCAGGGCGGCGCGTCGGAATGGCCGCCACGATGGATGGCACTGTATCGGTCCAGCGGCCCGAGAACATAGACAGAGGCGTCTTGAGTGCCGATGCACTGTATTGCCCCGACGCCCGATACAGATTGGCCCCGATGTTCACCCTGGATCCCCAACACCCCACGCCCCTGGTGCTGCAGATCGTCGATGGTTTTCGCGATCTGATCCGTGCTGGCGCACTACGGCCTGGGGCCAAAGCGCCGTCGATTCGGCAGTTTGCGCATGCGCATGGGGTGAGCGTGTACACCGTGGTCGACGCGTATGATCGTTTGGTGGCGCTGGGGTATTTCGTCTCGCGACCCCATTCGGGCTTTTTCGTGCGCAGCCGCGAAAGTCAGGCCGAAGCGGCGGCCGGATCCGGGCCGCAGTATCACTTCGATTCCATGTGGTATCTGCGGCGGGTGTTCGAAAACCGCAATTTGCGCCTGAAGCCTGGCTGCGGTTGGCTGCCCAATGACTGGCTGTTTGGTGATGGACTCAAGCGCAGCCTGCGTGCCCTGGCCAGCGATTCGGTGGATTTGGGGGGATATGGCGAACCCAAGGGCTTTACTGGGCTGCGACAACTGGTGCGCGACCTGTTGGCCGAGCAGGAGATCGTACTGAGCAGCGACCAGGTGCTGCTGACGCACGGCTCCAGCCAGGCGATGGATCTGGTGGCGCGGCGCTTGGTGCAGCCGGGCGATGCAGTCTTGGTGGACCAGCCCGGCTACCCGAATCTGTTGTTCTCGCTGCGGTTTTTGGGGGCGCGGCTGATCGGCGTGCCCCGCACCCCGCAGGGCTGGGATCTGGCCACGCTGGAAGCGCGTATTCTGGAGCACCGACCCAAAGTCTTTTTTACCCAGCCGCGGTTGCAAAGCCCCACGGGCTCCGTGGCGCATCTGTCCCATCTGCACCGGGTGGTGCAACTGGCCGAACGCCACCAACTGCGCATCGTAGAAAACGACATCTACGCCGATCTGGATCCAGAGCCGCGCCCGTCGCTTGCCAGTCTGGACCAGTTGCAGCGCGTGGTGCACCTTGGCAGCTTTTCCAAAACCATTTCGCCCAACCTGCGCGTTGGCTATGTCGCCGCCCACCCCGATGTGCTGGAGGACTTGGCGCAGCTCAAGATGATCTCCGGGCTGACATCGTCCGAGTTTTCGGAGCGCCTGGCCTATGGGGCACTGATCGATGGCCGCTGGCGCAAGCATCTGCGCGTGCTGCGCCAGCGCCTGGCCGATGCACACCAGCGCAGCGCCGAGCGGCTGGAGCGCATGGGCTTTGAGCTGTTTGCGCAGCCTGCGGCGGGTATGTTTCTATGGGCGCGCCACCCTGCGATCGACAACGCCTCGACGCTGGCCTATCAGGCGGCCGAGCAGGACATTTTGCTCGGGCCGGGCCATCTGTTCGGCTTGGATCTGTCGCCCAGTCCGTGGCTGCGCTTCAATGTGGCCTTTTGCGCAGACGAGGCACTGTGGCGCTTCTTGTCCGAAGCCACGGGCGGGGCGGCTGGGCGTTGACCGCCTGCGGCCTCGCATCCGCACTCACACGGCCCAAGTGGAGCCGTGCTCGGGCACGAGCGCCGCGCGGTGCAGCTCCCGCTCGATGCGACAGCGCAGGGCGTCGGCTGCGTCCGCTTCCCCATGGGTGACGAAGACGCGGCGGGGCTCGCCCGGGATGGCGCGCAACCAGGCCATGAGCCCGTCGGCGTCCGCATGGGCCGAAGCGGTCTGCAGCAGCGCCACTTCGGCCTGCACGGCCCAATCCTGGCCGTGGATGCGCACGGTCGGGGCGCCGCGTTGCAGCGCATCGCCCCGTGTGCCCGGCGCTTGATAGCCCGTCAGAATGACCATGTGTCGGTGATCCCCCAGGTAGAGTTTGAGGTGGTGCAACACCCGGCCGCCGGTGGCCATGCCGCTGCCGGCCAGAATCACCTTGGGGCCGTGGTGGCGCGCGATGGCCTGGGATTCGTCCGGCGTGCGGGCCGCTTGCACCCCGTGGGTCATGTGTTGCACCTGGGCCGCGCTGAGACGATGCTCCCCCGGATGCTCGGCGAGCAACGCCGTCGCCTGTATGGCCATCGGGCTGTCCAGATAGACTGGCAGCGACCGCGGCAGCCGCTGCTGGCGCTTGAGCTGGTCGATCGCATGTATCACTGCCTGCGCCCGCCCCACCGCAAAAACCGGAATCACGGCGGTGCCACCCCGGGCGGCGACACGCGCCAGCAGCGGCGCCAGCTCGTCGATCAGGTTGCCGGCTGGATGCAGCCGGTTGCCATAGGTGGACTCGACTACCACCGCATCGGCCGCTGGCGGAGGATCGGGGGGGAACATCAGCGTGTCGTCCACTCGGCCCAGGTCACCCGAGAAGAGCAGTCGCTGTCCGCCGACCGTGATCAGCACCGACGACGCCCCCAAGATATGTCCCGCACCAAAGAACTGCACCCGCCAGCCAGGTATCGGCTCGAACGGCTGGTATAGCGGCTGCGCACGCAGATGGCGCAGCGCACGCATGGCGTCGTCCACCGTGTACAGGGGCAGGGCGGGCGAGTGTCGGGAGAAGCCGTGCCGGTTGGCAAAGGCGGCGTCCTCCTCCTGCAGGTGGGCACTGTCGGGCAGCAGAATCTCACACAGATCGCGCGTGCCGGCGGTGCACCAGATCTTGCCGTGGAACCCTTCGCGCACCAGCAGCGGCAGGTGGCCGCTGTGGTCGATGTGGGCGTGGGTCAGCACCACGGCCCGAATCTGCCCTGGCACGATGGGCAACGGATTGCGGTTGCGCAGCCGCAGCGCTTTGTAGCCCTGGAACAGACCGCAGTCCACCAACAGTGCCTCGCCGTTGTGCTGCACCAGATACTTGGAGCCGGTGACGGTGCCGGCCCCACCGAGGAATTGAATGCGCACGTCCATGCGCACATGGTACCGGACGGCGCGTGGACGGGAGGGTGGTCGGTTCAACGATCCCGCCGCCGGCGCAAGCCGCGCAAGGCGGAGGCGGCCTGGGCGCGGGCCGCCCGTCCGGTCAGGAGAAAAAATCGCGCGCCTTCTCGAACCAGCCTTTTTCGTTGGGGCTGTGTTTGTTGCCGTTTTTCTTGAGCGATTCGTCCAACTCGCGCAACAGCCGACGCTGGTGTTCGGTCAGCTTGACGGGGGTTTCCACCGCAATGTGGGCGTACAAATCCCCGGGGTAGCTGGAGCGCACGCCCTTGATGCCGCGGCCGCGCAGGCGGAAGGTCTTGCCGTGCTGCGTGCCCTCGGGGATGTCGATGGTGGCTTTGCCATCTAGGGTGGGTACATCCACCTCGCCACCCAGGGCTGCGGTGGTGATGCTGATGGGGACCTGCACATGCAGATCGTCACCGTCGCGCTCGAACAGGTCGTGCTTGCGGATGCGGATTTCGATGTACAGGTCGCCGGGCGGGCCGCCGTTGCGTCCGGGCTCGCCATTGCCGCTGGAGCGAATGCGCATGCCGTCGTCGATGCCAGCTGGGATCTTGATCTCCAGCGTCTTGTGGCGTTTGATCTTGCCTTCGCCGCGACAGGTCGGGCATGGCTCCGGGATGATCTTGCCGCTGCCGTGGCAGTGTGGGCAGGTCTGCTGCACACTAAAAAAGCCTTGGCGAATCTGCACCACGCCGCTGCCGTGGCAAGTCGGACAGGTCTTGGCGCTGGTGCCGGGCTTAGCGCCCGAGCCGTGGCAGGTGTCGCAGTCTTCCCAGCTCGGAATGCGAATTTGCGCGTCCTTGCCGCGCGCCGCCTCTTCCAGGGTGATTTCCATCGCGTAGGACAGGTCTGCGCCGCGGTAAACCTGCCGGCCACGCGCGCCGCGCGGCGCGCCGAAGATGTCCCCGAAGATGTCGCCAAACGCTTCGGAAAAGCCCGCAAAGCCGTCTGCGCCCGCACCGCTGGCGCGCATGTTGGGGTCCACCCCGGCATGCCCGTACTGGTCGTACGCCGCGCGCTTTTGGGGGTCGGAGAGCATCTCGTAGGCCTCTTTGACCTCCTTGAACTTTTCCTCCGCCACCTTAGCCGCATCACCTTGGTTGCGGTCGGGGTGGTACTTCATGGCCAGCTTGCGGTACGCCTTTTTGATGTCGTCATCGCTGGCGTTGCGGGCCACGCCCAGGATTTCGTAATAGTCACGTTTGGCCATGTCGATCCACGGATGTCATGAGCACGAAAGCCGCGCCGGGGGGAGGCCCATGCGCGGCGTGAGGGTTATGCAAGCGGCGACGCAGATCAAGATCAGTCGCGCTTGACCTCCTTGACTTCGGCGTCGACGATGTCGTCCGCGCCGCCCTTGGCCGCGCCGCTGCCCGCGCTGCCATCACCGCCTGCCTGCGCGCCTGCCGCGGCCTGGGAGGCCTGCATGTCGGCATACATCTTCTCGCCCAGTTTTTGGCTGGCGTTCATCAGGGCCTCGGTCTTGGCCTCGATCGTGGCCTTGTCGTCACCCTTGACGGCGTCTTCGACCTCCTTGATCGCGGCCTCGATGCGGTCGCGCTCGGCAGCGTCGAGCTTGTCACCGTAGTCCTTCAGGCTCTTGCGCACCGAGCTGACCAGCGCGTCGGCCTGGTTGCGGGCCTGCACCAGCTCGACCTTTTTCTTGTCCTCGGCGGCGTTGAGCTCGGCGTCCTTGACCATGCGCTGGATTTCTTCCTCCGTCAGACCCGAATTGGCCTTGATGGTGATTTTGTTTTCCTTGCCGGTGCCTTTGTCCTTGGCGCTGACGTGCAGGATGCCGTTAGCGTCGATGTCGAAGGTAACTTCGATCTGCGGAATGCCGCGCGGCGCTGGCGGGATGCCCTCCAGGTTGAACTCACCCAGCAGCTTGTTGCCGGCGGCCATCTCGCGCTCGCCCTGATAGACCTTGATGGTCACCGCTGGCTGGTTGTCTTCGGCGGTGGAGAACACCTGGCTGAACTTGGTCGGAATCGTGGTGTTCTTCTTGATCATCTTGGTCATGACGCCGCCCATCGTCTCGATGCCGAGCGACAGCGGGGTCACGTCCAGCAGCAGCACGTCCTTGCGCTCGCCCGACAGCACCGAACCTTGGATGGCCGCTCCGACCGCCACCGCCTCATCGGGGTTGACATCCTTGCGCGGCTCCTTGCCGAAGAATTCCTTGACCTTTTCCTGCACTTTGGGCATGCGCGTCATGCCACCGACCAGAATCACATCGTCGATGTCGCTGGCCTTGACGCCGGCGTCCTTGATCGCCACGCGGCAGGGCTCAATGGTGCGCTCGATCAGGTCTTCGACCAGGCTTTCCAGCTTGGCGCGGGTCAGCTTGATATTCAGGTGCTTCGGCCCCGTGGCGTCGGCCGTGATGTAGGGCAGGTTGATGTCGGTCTGCGAGCTGTTGGACAGCTCGATCTTGGCCTTCTCGGCCGCCTCCTTCAAGCGCTGCAGCGCCAGCACGTCCTTGGTCAGGTCGACACCCTGTTCCTTCTTGAACTCGGTGATGATGTAGTCGATGATGCGCTGGTCGAAGTCCTCGCCACCCAGGAAGGTGTCGCCGTTGGTGGAGAGCACCTCAAACTGCTTTTCGCCATCGACGTCAGCGATTTCGATGATGGAGATGTCGAAGGTGCCACCGCCCAGGTCATAAACGGCGATCTTGCGGTCGCCTTTGCCAGCCTTGTCCAGGCCGAAAGCCAGCGCCGCGGCAGTCGGCTCGTTGATGATGCGCTTGACCTCCAGGCCCGCGATGCGGCCGGCGTCTTTGGTGGCCTGGCGCTGCGCGTCGTTGAAGTAGGCCGGCACGGTGATGACGGCCTCGGTCACCGGTTCGCCCAGGTAGTCCTCGGCAGTCTTTTTCATTTTGCGCAGCACCTCGGCGCTGACCTGCGGCGGGGCGAGCTTCTGGCCACGCACTTCCACCCAGGCGTCGCCGTTGTCGGCCTTGACGATTTTGTAGGGCATCAGATCGATGTCCTTCTGGACCTCTTTTTCCTCGAACTTGCGGCCGATCAGACGCTTGACGGCGAACAGCGTGTTCTTCGGATTGGTCACAGCCTGCCGTTTGGCTGGTGCGCCGACGAGAATCTCGCCATCTTCCATGTACGCCACGATCGAGGGCGTGGTGCGTGCGCCTTCGGAATTTTCAATGACTTTCGGGGTGCTGCCCTCCATGATGGCCACGCACGAGTTGGTGGTGCCCAGGTCGATGCCAATGATCTTGCCCATGTGATGCTCCTGATCGGTTCTGAATCGAGGGAATACGAAACTGTTTTGGAATGTGGGGGTAGCTGTTCGCCATTCAAGTGCCGTCTTGCGCGGTCACTGGGACGCCGCGACAGTCACCAAGGCGGGGCGCAGCACGCGCTCGGCCATCAGGTAACCCTTTTGCAGCGTGCTGACCACGGTGTTGGCGGGCTGATTGGCCGGCACCACGCTGATGGCCTGATGTTGATGCGGATCGAAGCGCTCCCCGGCGGCAGGCGCAATGGGTGTGACTTTGTGGCGCGCCAGCGCAGAAAGCAACTGCTGCAGCGTTGCTTCAGCCCCCTCGCGGATCTGTTGCAGTGTGGCCTCCTGCACGGCAAGCCCGGCCTCCAGGCTGT
Source organism: Tepidimonas sp. (assembly GCF_029335975.1). Classification (GTDB taxonomy): domain Bacteria; phylum Pseudomonadota; class Gammaproteobacteria; order Burkholderiales; family Burkholderiaceae_C; genus Tepidimonas. The sequence continues at coordinate 5,884 of NZ_JARJMT020000102.1, read as the reverse complement.
CCACCACGGGCAGCAGGCTCTCGGCAAAGGACTCGACGGCGAATTTACGTACCTTGGCGATTTCTTCCTCGGCGCGTCGGCGGGTGTTGTCGGCCTCGGCCAGTGCGCGCAACAGCTGGTCGTTGAGCTCCGCGTTGCGCTGGCGCAGCTGGTTCAGCTCCGCTTGCAGATCGGCCGCAGTCGTCTCCTGAGCAGCGGACGACGAGGCGGGCGCATCGGCGCCTGGGGTGAGGGGCGATGGGTTTTCGGGGTTGGTCATGTGCGTCGTCATGGTCGTTGTGCGGGGGCGTTCGACACCCAAGAGGGCAAATGGGGGTGTGCGACGGCGGTTCAAGGGGGGGCAAAGATCCGTGTCAAAATCGATAGGAAAGGAGCCACGCAGATGAAACTGTTGCGCTATGGAGCGCCCGGTAATGAGCGGCCTGGTTTGCTGGATGCACATGGGGTGCGGCGCGACCTGTCTGGGGTGGTCGGGGAACTGGGCCCGCACGCGCTCGGGCCGGACGCCCTGGCCAGACTGGCGCGGCTCGACCCCACCCGGCTGCCCGAGGTGGACCCGTCCGAGCGCTTGGGCCCCTGCGTGGGGCAGATCGGCAATGTGATCGCCATTGGCCTCAATTATGCCGACCACGCGGCCGAAGCCGGCCTGCCCATCCCGAAGCAACCCATCGTGTTTAGCAAACACACGTCGGCGGTGGTCGGTCCGCACGACGATGTCTGGCTGCCGCCGGGGGCGCAAAAGCTGGATTGGGAGGTCGAAATGGCGGTGGTGATTGGCCAGCCGGCGTGGCATGTCGCACCAGAAGCGGCGCTGCAACACGTTGCCGGCTACTGCCTGGCCAACGACGTGTCCGAGCGCGCCCACCAGATCGAGATGGAAGGGCAGTGGATCAAGGGCAAGAGCTATCCGACGCATTGTCCCCTGGGCCCCTGGCTGGTGACGGCCGACGAGATCCCCGACCCGCAGGCAGTGGACTTGTGGTTGGACGTCAACGGGGCGCCGCGCCAGCGGGGCAACACCCGCACCATGATTTTTGGTGTGGCGCAGATCGTCAGTTACCTCAGCCGCTTCATGCGGCTGCTGCCGGGTGATGTGATTTTGACCGGCACGCCCCCCGGAGTGGGCATGGGCCAGCGTCCGCCGGTGTACCTACAGGTGGGGGACGTCGTTACGCTGGGCAGCCCGGTGTTGGGCGAGCAGCGCCAGCGCATTGTCGCGGCGCCCGTGCCGGTCTGAGCGGCACCCCAGCCCGGGGTGGTCCGCCGCGCGGTGCGGGCAATGGCTCCTGCCGACCGCCGCAGGCTGGCGGGTGGTGGCTACCATGGAGACCATCATGACCGATGCGCTCCTGAACCCCGCTGCCACCTGCGTGGCCAGCCCCGACGTGCTGGTGCTGCAGCACACCTTGGAAGACCCCCCGGGCTATTTGGCCACATGGCTGGATGCCGTAGGCGCGCGCTGGGACGTGTTCTGTGCCGAGGCCGGGCAGGCATATCCGACCTCGGTGGCCGGCTACCGGGCGCTGGCGGTGTTGGGCGGGGAGTGGAGTGCCAACGACGATCGCGCGAGCCTGCGCCAGGCCGAGGCGCTGATCCGCGAGGCCGACGCGCTAAGCATCCCAACACTCGGCCACTGTCTGGGTGCCCAGTTGATGGCCCGTGCCCTGGGCGGGCGGGTACAGCGCCTGCCGAGGCCGGAGATCGGCTGGCTGCCAATTGGCCACGATGGCAGCGCCGCCGCGCGCGAGTGGTTGGGCGAGGCGTCCGCCGCCGTGGTCTATCAGTGGCACTACGACGGCGTGGTGGCGCTGCCACCGGGCGCGGCCGTGCTGGCCGCATCGGACGCCTGCGCCGTGCAGGCCTATGCCCTCGGGCCGCATCTGGGGATGCAGTTCCACATCGAGATCACACCGCTCAAGATCGAGAGCTGGCTGGCCAACCCCGGTGAAATCTACCCGGACGCCGTAGACGCGTATCCCGAAACGGTACAAGCGCCGGCGGCGATGCGCGCTGCCACCCGCGCGCACCAAGCCGCGAGCTATCGCCTGGCCGACCACATCTATGGCACCTGGCGGCGGCGCTGGCGCACTGCCTAGGGTCTGGCCCGAGGAGCGGCATACTCCCGTGCCATGCACGACGATGCTTCCAGCCCCCTTTATGCGGCCCACGACGGCGTGGCCACGATCACCCTCAACCGCCCGCGCCACCGCAACCGCTTACACGACGAAGATTTGCGCGCGTTGGTGCGCCATGTCGAATCGGCCAACCGAGACGCTTCGGTCCGGGTGCTCGTGCTCCAGGCGCGGGTGCTGCCGGATGCGCCGGTGTTCAGTGCCGGTTTCCACCTGGGTGGATTCGGGGCCGACGCCGGGGCGGCGGTCGATGCCTTTGCCCACGCGGCCGACGCGCTGGCCCGGGCGCGCCCAATCACGGTCGCAGCCTTGGCCGGCAGTGTCTATGGCGGGGCCACCGACCTGGCCTTGGCGTGCGACTTTCGCATTGGTGTGCAGGGGATGGAGCTGCGCATGCCCGCAGCCGCGCTGGGGTTGCACTACTACCCCAGTGGCATGCGCCGTTGCGTGGCCACGCTGGGCCTGCCGGCGGCGCGTCGGCTTTTTCTGACCGCACAGCCGCTGAGCGCGGCAGAGCTACTGGCGCTGGGATACCTGGATGAACTGGTGCAACCTGCCGACCTGGAGGCCGCCGTGCAGCGCCTGCGCCCGCTTCGAAGGGTGCTAAGCCTGTGCTCGGCTCACCAGCCCCCCAATGGCCCCCAGCCGTTGCGACAGCCGTTCGGCAGCGGTGCGCAAGGCCTGGGCTTGGATACCGCCGGGGCTCAGGTCGAGCAGGGCGCTGGGGCCAATGGCGGCAATGGCCAGGGCCAAGCGGCCAAAACCGTCAAACACCGGTACTGCCATTGCGCTGATGCCAGGCAGCAGTTCGTCGCGCACCCGGCTCAGGCGCTCGCGTCGGATGGTCTCCAGCTCGGCCGCGAAGTCCGGGTCCTGCAAGGTGTCCAGCTCGCCCTCGCGCGCCAGGGCCTCGTTCACTACTGCGGGGGGCGCAAAGGCGGCAAAGATTTTTCCTGTACCCGTGTGGCGCAGCGACGCCGGGGTGCCATGGCGCATGGCCACGTGCACCGCCGTGGGGCCATGCTCCACATGGACGATGATCGGCCCCACCGGCCCCCACACCGCGACCGATACCGTGCAGCCCACCGCTTGCGCCAGTGCGGGCAGCTCGGCCAATGCCAGGCGCACCGGGTCCACCTGCTGCAGTCCGATCAGCCCCAACTGCAACGCCAACGGCCCCAGGCCATAGTGGCCGCTGACCGGGTCCTGCTCGATCAGGCCAATCTTGCCAAAGCTGACCAGATAGGGGTGCGCCTTGGCCGCCGCCATGCCCGCAGCGCGCGCCAAGTCCTTCAGCGGCAGGGCTGAACCGCTGCGCACCAGCGCCTTGAGCAACTGCCCCCCGACCTCCACGCTCTGAATACCCCGCGGTCCGCGCGACTCGGACTCGTCGCTCATACCGCCATCCGTCGTCATTGGGGGGTGTCGTGCATTCATGTTCATCATGGTTGGGTCATCGGCCGGGTCGCTCGGGTGCGCCAGTGTTGGGGTTTACCCGAGCCGAATTCGTTGGACATGGTACAACGAACCCGGGTATCATCCGTTTTGTTGTATGACAAATGCGTTAGGTATAGATGAATTTTCGGCCTGCGCCCACGGAGCCCCCCATGAGTACCAAAGCCTTTGCCAGCCAAGCCGACCTGCAGGACAAGCGGGTCAGTTTCACCAAGCTGTCTGACCATGCCTATGCCTACACCGCCGAGGGCGATCCCAACACCGGCGTCATTGTCGGCGACAACGCCGTCATGGTCATCGACACCCAGGCCACGCCGGTGATGGCGCAGGACGTGATCCGCCGCATCCGCGAGGTCACCGACAAGCCCATCAAGTATGTGGTGCTGAGCCACTACCACGCGGTGCGCGTGCTGGGCGCCAGTGCTTACCAACCCGAGCACATCATCGCCAGCCAGGACACCTACGATCTGATCGTCGAGCGCGGCGAGCAGGACAAGGCCAGCGAGATCGGTCGTTTTCCGCGCCTGTTCCGGGCGGTGGAGTCGGTGCCGCCTGGGCTGACCTGGCCCACCATCACCTTCACCGGCCGGATGACGATCTGGCTGGGCAAGCTGGAGGTGCAACTGCTGCAGCTGGGCCGCGGCCACACCAAGGGCGACACGGTGGCCTGGCTGCCGCAGGAAAAAATCCTGTTCAGCGGCGACCTGGTGGAGTTCGACGCCACGCCGTACGCCGGGGACGCCTATTTCCGCGACTGGCCGCAGACGCTGGACAACATCGCCGCACTGCGTCCCGAGAAGCTCGTGCCCGGTCGCGGCGCGGCGCTCACAAGCCCCGAGCAGGTGCAGGCGGGCCTGTCCGGCACCAAGGCCTTCATCTCGGATGTCTACGCCAGCGTGTGCGAGGGGGTGGCCGCGGGCAAGGACCTGCACACCGTCTACCAAGAGACCTACGCCCGGCTCAAGCCCAAGTACGGTCACTGGGTGATTTTCGACCACTGCATGCCCTTTGACGTCACGCGCTGCTACGACGAGGCCACGCAGTACCCCGACCCCCGCATCTGGACCGCCGAGCGCGACCGCCAGATGTGGGAAACCCTGGAAGGCTGAGACCGCTTTCGCCACCCGAGAGGAGACCGACCATGCAGATACAACGCATCCACCATGTCGCCTACCGCTGTAGGGACGCCAAGGAAACCGTCGAGTGGTACGTCAAGCACTTGAACATGAAGTTCGTGCTGGCCATCGCCGAGGACCAGGTGCCCTCCACCAAGGCGCCGGACCCCTATATGCATGTGTTCCTCGACGCGGGGCAGGGCAATGTGCTGGCGTTCTTTGAACTGCCCAACTCGCCGGCCATGGGGCGTGACCCCAACACCCCCGAGTGGGTGCAACACATCGCCTTCAAGGTCGACAGCGTCCAGACCCTGGAGGAGACCAAGGCGCGGCTAGAGTCGGCCGGCATCCCCGTCGTCGGCATCACCGACCACACCATTTTCAAAAGTATTTATTTTTTCGATCCCAACGGCCACCGCATCGAACTGGCGGCCGATGTCGGCACGCCAGACATGTACGAGAAGCTCGATGCCGTGAAGTGGCAGATGCTGGACGAATGGGCCCAGACCAAACGGGCGCCCAAACACGCGGCTTGGATGCACGAAACCGAGTTCCGCGGCGCGGCTGCTTGAGTGGGCATATCAGCCAAAGGGGATCACCGACCATGCTGCACACCTACACCTATCCGCAGTACGCCTACCGGCAAAGCGACGAGCAGCGCGACGGCCAGCGGGTGCGCCACCCGGTCATCGTGATCGGTGCCGGCCCCGTGGGGCTGACGCAGGCCCTCGACTGTGCTGCGCGCGGCATCCCCACCGTCGTGCTCGACGACAACAACACGGTCAGCATCGGCTCGCGCGCGGTGTGTTACGCCAAGCGTACGCTGGAGATTTGGGATCGCCTTGGCCTGGGTGAAGATCTGGTTGCGCAAGGCATTCAGTGGAAGGTCGGTAAGGTGTTTTTCCGCGACGAGCTGGCCTATCAGTTTGACCTGCTGCCGGAGGACCACCACAAGATGCCGGCGATGATCAACCTGCAGCAGTACTACCTGGAAGAGCGGCTGGTGCGCGCCTGCGACGCCTCGCCGCTGGTGGACCTGCGTTGGAAGCACAAGGTGCTGGCGCTGGAGCCGCAGGCCGATCACGTGGTGCTGACCATCGAGACGCCCGACGGCATCTTCAAGACCGAGGCGTCGTGGCTGATCGCCTGCGACGGCGCCAGCAGCGATGCGCGCCGCATGAT
>NZ_JARJMT020000045.1 GCF_029335975.1 Tepidimonas sp. | reverse complement strand
GTGATGAAGTCGCGCGGCGCAGCGGGCAAATAGCGCAAACAGGCGTCCAACAACTCGTGCAACGGGTATTTGCGGTTGAGCGGCACCAGTCGGTCGCGCAACGCATCGTTGGGGGCGTGCAGCGACACGGCCAAGGCGACCGGGCAATCCTGCGCCAGCCGGTCCATCATCGGCACCACGCCCGAAGTCGACACCGTCACCCGCCGACGCGACAGGCCGTAGCCATGGTCGTCGAGCATCACGCGCAAGGCGGGAATGAGAGCCCCGTAGTTTTGCAGCGGCTCGCCCATGCCCATCATCACAACATTGGAAATGACGCGCTCGCTCGTTCCCAGGCGTCGCCGCAGCTCGTGCTCGGCGTACCAGAGCTGGGCGATGATCTCGCCCGTGGTGAGGTTGCGGCTAAAGCCCTGGTGGCCCGTGGAACAAAAGCGACAGCCGACCGCACAGCCGGCCTGGCTGGAGATGCACAGCGTGCTGCGGTCGTCCTCGGGGATGTAGACGGCCTCCACCGCATTGCCGTCGCCGACATCGAACAACCATTTGATGGTGCCATCGGCCGAGGCCTGCTCGGCCAGCACCGGCAAGTGCTGAATGCATGCAAGCGACGGCAGGCGCTCGCGCAGGTCTCGCGCCAGGTCGGTCATGTCCTCGAAGCGCGCGACACCTTTGTGGTGGATCCAGCGAAACAACTGGACAGCCCGGAAACGCTTGTGTCCGAGCCGCTCGCAAAAAGCGGCCAACCCCTCGAGGTCGAAATCGAGCAAATTGGCCGTCATGACATGGTCAGCGGGAGTAGATGTTCATGCCCGGAAAGAAGAACGCCACCTCGACGGCAGCGGTTTCCGGGGCGTCTGAGCCATGCACCGCATTGGCATCGATGCTGTCGGCGAAGTCGGCGCGGATCGTGCCAGGGGCAGCCTTCTTCGGGTCGGTGGCACCCATCAGTTCACGGTTCTTGGCGATAGCGTTTTCGCCTTCGAGCACTTGTACCATGACCGGACCGGAGACCATGAAGTCCACCAGATCCTTGAAGAACGGGCGCTCCTTGTGGACAGCGTAGAACTGCTCCGCCTCACTGCGAGAGAGATGCACCATCTTGGCCGCAATGATCTTGAGGCCAGCAGCCTCAAAGCGGCTGTAGATCTGACCAATCACGTTTTTGGCGACCGCGTCGGGCTTGATGATGGAAAGGGTGCGTTCAATGGCCATGATGATGGAAATGATTGGAGATGGTGATGGTAAATAAATCCGGAGATTTTAACCGGCCCGGCGACGGGGCGCACGGGCGCCCTGCCCCGCCCCACGCCCGCTGCGCTGCGGAGCGGGGGGACGGCTCGGCCGCGGACCCGCCCCGCGCGGCGGGCCAGGCCGGCGCCGGGACACCAACGGCCGAGGGGGCAAGGGCGCACCGGCCGCTTCCATGAGCTGGGCGACAACGCGCGGATCCAGCTCCATATAAGCGCCACGGCGCAGGCCACGCGGCAGCTCGACGGCCCCGTAGCGCACCCGGATCAGGCGGCTGACGGCATGGCCGACCGCTTCGAACAGGCGGCGCACCTCGCGGTTGCGGCCTTCGGCGATGGTCACCCGGTACCAGCGGTTGGCACCGTCGCCGCCGCCGTCCTCCACGGAGCGAAACTGGGCCGGACCATCGTCCAGCTCGATGCCCTCCAACAGCCGCTGCCGCTCATCCTGCGACAGGCCCCCCAGCACGCGCACGGCGTACTCGCGCTCCAGCCCGAAGCGCGGATGCATCAGACGGTTGGCCAACTCGCCGGAGTCGGTAAACAGCAGCAACCCCTCCGTGTTGATATCCAGCCGCCCCACCGCCATCCACTTACCCGAACGCAGCCGCGGCAGGTTGCGAAACACGGTGGGACGATTGTCGGGATCATCCAGCGTCACGACTTCGCCAGTCGGCTTGTGGTAGGCCAGCACGCGCGGCAGGCGGGTCGGCATGGCGCGCCAGCGCACCAGGCGGCCGTCCAGCTTGATCACATCGCCACTGGCGATGCGCTGCCCCACATGCGCCGCCTCCCCATTGACCGTGACACGGCCCGCGGCGATGGCTTGCTCCATGTCCGCCCGCGAGCCCAGCCCGGCCTGCGCCAGCACCTTGTGCAGCTTGAGGGTATCCCCCGTCCCTCGGGCAGCGGGCCGAGCGGCCGGGGCGGGACGGGGCGCAGCCGCCACGGAGCGGACACGGGGGGCGCTGGATCGGGCGCCAAGGGAGGGTTTCTTCATCAGTGTCTCTCGTTCGTCGTGGTCGCTCAAACCACCTCGTGGGCATCGTTGTCGGTAGGCCGTTGGGCGCCAGCGCCGCTCAGCGCATCGGTCAGGGCCGACTCCAGCTCCGCGCCGTCTCGGACGGGCGTGTCAGCATCCTGTAGCAGCGGCAACTGGTCCAGCGACGCCAAACCCAGGTCATCCAAAAACTGCCGCGTCGTTGCATACAGCGCGGGGCGCCCTACCGTTTCGCGGTGCCCAATCACCTCGACCCAACCCCGGTCTTCCAGCTGTTTGAGGATCTGGCTGCCGATGGTCACGCCGCGAATGGCCTCCATGTCCCCTCGGGTCACGGGCTGTCGGTAAGCGATGATCGCCAAGGTCTCCAGCACCGCGCGGCTGTAGCGCGGCGGCTTTTCGGGGTGCAAACGGTCCAAAAACGGGCGCAGCTGCGGCCGACTCTGAAACCGCCAACCGCTCGCTACACACACCAGCTCCAGCCCCCGGTCTGCCCAGGCCAGCTGCAAATCCGCCAGTAGGCGGCGCAGCGTGTCGGGCGCCAGGGCGCCGTCGAACAGCGCCCCCAGCTCCCGCAGGGACAGGGGTTGGGCCGAGCACAACAGCGCGGCTTCCAGAATGCGGCGGGCGTCGGTCGTGTTCATGCGCTGCCGGTGATTCGGCCGTTGCCAGGGCCTTGGTGCTCAGCCTCGGGCCGCACGGCCCGCAGGAGGGCGGGATTGTAGTGCAGGCCAGCCGCCGCGACCGCAGCCGCCAGATCGGGCGGCAGCGGACTCTCGAAGGCGAGCCACTGCCCACCGACCGGGTGTCGCAGACCCAGCCGGACGGCGTGCAGGGCCTGGCGTTCCATGCCCAGCGCCCGCCGCCCGCCGTAGAGCGCATCCCCGAGCAGCGGATGGCCCAGCCAGGCCAGATGGACGCGAATCTGGTGGGTGCGCCCGGTGTGCAGCTTGCATCCCACCAACACCCATTCGGCGCGCCCCGGCATGCTGCCGTCGAGCCGCCGAACGTCCGTGCGCGCCGGCTTGGCCGCGCCGCTGTCGGGCGGATGCACAGCCATGCGCAGGCGCTGGCGCGGATCGCGCCCAATCGCCTGATCGACCCGCACGCAGTCCGGGTGTCGCCACGGCCCACCCGCCAGCGCCACATAGATGCGCTGCACCTCGCGCGCGGCGATCATCGCCACCAAGGCATCGAACGCCCTCGGCGTCTTGGCCACCACCATCAGTCCACTCGTGTCTTTATCGAGCCGGTGCACGATGCCTGCCCGCGGCAAGCGTGCGGCGGCTGCATGGTGTGCGAGCAGGGCGTTGAGCAAGGTCCCCGACCAATGGCCGGCGGCAGGATGCACCACCCAGCCTGCCGGCTTGTCGATGACGAGCAGATGGTCGTCCTCGAACACGATGGGCAGGGCCATCGGCTGCGGCAGGAAAGCCTGCGCCTGCGCGGTCGGGCGCAGCTCGATAGCCAGGGACTCGCCCACGCGCAAGCGCCGCGCCGCCTTGGCTTGTACCGCCCCGTCCAAGCTCACCGCCCCAACGGCGATCAACTGCTGCACATAACTGCGCGATACTTCGGGCACGCGCGCTGCCAGCCACCGATCCAGCCGCTCGCCATGCCCGTCGGCATCGACCACGAAGCAGCGCCACTCCGACTCGGCACCGGGATCTGCCAAACCGCCGTCTGCCTCTTCGGTCAGCGCCGCGACGTCGGCCTCGACCTCTATAATTTTTGACACCATATTTGCTGCTTCGGCAGCGCGCCTGAGGGGCGTCCAATGAAGACCCATCGATTATCCGCCGATCGCCCGCACACGCCCACTCTGTCCGCCATCGCTGTGGGCATCGCCTTGCTGGCCGGCTGCGCCAGCGGCCCCGACAAGGACGTCACCGCCGGCTGGAGCCCCAACAAGCTCTACGCCGAAGCCATGGACGAGCGCGCGGCCGGCAACTACGACAAAGCCATTCAGTACTTCGAGAAACTCGAAGGCCGGGCCGCGGGCACCCCGTTGGCGCAACAGGCCCAACTGGAAAAGGCGTACGCCCACTACAAAAACGGCGAACAAGCCCAGGCCATCGCCACGCTGGAGCGCTTCATCAAGCTGCATCCGGCCAGCCCTGCCCTGGATTACGCCCTCTACCTCAAGGGCCTGGTCAATTTCAACGACAGCCTAGGGCTGTTCGGCTTCATCTCACAGCAAGACCTCTCCGAGCGGGACCAAAAGGCGGCCAAAGAGTCCTTCGAGGCTTTCAAGGAACTGGTCGAGCGCTTCCCCGACTCGCGCTACGCCCCTGATGCGCGCCAACGGATGACATACATCGTCAACTCCCTGGCGCAGTCCGAGGTGCATATCGCCCGCTACTACTACCGGCGCGGGGCTTACGTGGCTGCGATCAACCGCGCTCAGGCGGCCCTACAGGATTTCCCCAACGCCCCTGCGGCGGAAGAAGCGCTCTACATCCTGATGAAGTCGTACGAAGCGCTGGACATGCCCGACCAGGCGCGGGATGCCCGCCGCGTGCTGGAGGCCAACTTTCCTGCCAGCGCATTCCTCACCCAAGGCTTTCGGCGCGACAGCGGCCCGTGGTGGAAACTCTGGTGACCGCAAAAAAGGCCGCCTGCGAGGCGACCTTTTGGTGTGCCGACAGAATCGCCTGACGGATCAGACGGTTTCGGATCAGACGGTTTCGCCCAGCACCTGGACGTTGAGGTCCACCACCACGTCGGTGTGCAGCGCCACGGACACCGTGTAGTCGCCCACCATCTTGAGCACGCCGTTGGGCATGCGAACCTGGGACTTGGCGACTGGATACCCAGCCTTGGTCAGCTCGGCGGCGATGTCGTGGTTGGTGACCGAGCCGAACAGTCGGCCGTCCACCCCCGCCTTTTGCGACAGCTTGATGGTCAGCCCATTGAGCTTTTCGCCCAGGGCCCGGGCCTCGGCCAGCTTGGCAGCGGCCACCTTTTCGAGCTCGGCGCGACGCGCATTGAACTCATCGATGGCCGACTGCGTCGCCCGGCGAGCGCGGCCGGTCGGAATCAGATAGTTGCGGGCGTAGCCGTCTTTGACCTTGACGATGTCGCCCAGATTGCCCAGGTTGACGACCTTGTCGAGCAGGATGACTTGCATGTTCGTGGGCTCCTTCAGACGCGGTGCTGGTCGGTGTACGGCAACAGCGCCAGGAAGCGCGCGCGCTTGATGGCGGTGGCGACCTGGCGCTGGTAAATCGCACGGGTGCCAGTCAAACGAGCGGGAATGATCTTGCCGTTTTCGGCAATGAAATCTTTCAGCGTATCGATATCCTTGTAGTCGACTTCCTCGACGCCGGTGACGGTGAAGCGACAAAACTTCTTGCGCTTGAACAACAAGTTGTTGCTGGCGCGCTTGGGGCGATTGCCCTGATTGCGTTGCGGTGCAGCCATGATGGTTTCCTAAATCGGCTTGAAATCCTGGATGTGGAACACGACCCCATTGCCGCGGCGCGCGGAGGTCAAAAACCCCACACACCACAGCGCAGCTCCCAGCGGCTGGGCAGCGAGTCGCTCGGCATCGGCGCCGAACGCCACCGCCTTCAAACGCAGAGCCGCTCGCCTGGGCTGGCCGGCCTCCACTTGCTCAGACGCATGCTCCAACAGCACGTCCAGCGCGGGGATGCCAGCCGGGGTGTAGCGCATGGCGGCGCACTGGGTGAGCGTGGCCACGAGCACCAGGCGGTTGGTGGGTGACGCGCACGCCCCTGTTGGGGTCAAGCAGCGGCTTCCTGTTGCGCCTTGCGGGCCTCTTCGCGCTCGACGGCCTTCATCATGGCTGACGGGCCAGTCTCGGCTTTCTTCTTCTGGACCACCAGATGACGCAGGACGGCGTCGTTGAAGCGGAAGGCGTGCTCGAGCTCGTTCATGACCTCCTGCCCGGCCTCGATATTGAGGCAGAGATAGTGGGCCTTGGACAGCTTGTTGATCTGGTACGCCAGCTGGCGACGACCCCAGTCTTCGACGCGGTGGATGACCCCCCCGCCGGCTGTGATCATGCCCTTGTAGCGCTCCAGCATGGCGGGCACCTGCTCGCTCTGATCCGGGTGGATCAGCATGACGATTTCGTAGTGACGCATGAACTCTCCTTGTGGAACAACTGCCACCCCCGCGTCAACTTGGGGTGTGGCAAGGAAGCCCGATATTATAGCTTGCCAGCGAATGGGGAGCGCAAGCGGCGCACCCAGGCGCGCCGCTGCGGCGAGGGCGCTGGGGTGAGCAGGCTGACGAAGACCGTCACCGCCAGCCCGACCGGAACGCCAAACACCCCCGCCGCGATGGGCTGAATGTCCCACCACAAGCGCGACTCGCCAGTCAACCCCAGCGCCGCGCGCAGCCACGGCTGCGTCGTGGCCATGTAATAGACGGTGACCGCCAGCCCCGCCACCATACCCGCCACCGCGCCCGGCCCGTTGGCCCGGGACCAAAAGATGCCCAGCACCAACGCGGGAAAGAAGGCGGCAGCCGCCAAAGAAAACGCTGCCGAGACCAGGAAAAGTATGTCTGCCGGCTTCTGTGCCGCGATGTAGGCGGCAAACAAGGCCACCACGAGCAGCAGCACCTTGGACAGGGTGACACGGCGCGCCGTTTCGGCGGTCGGATCGAGAGTCTTGTAGTACAGGTCGTGGCTGAGTGCGCTGGTGATGACCAGCAACAGCCCGTCGGCCGTCGACAGCGCCGCGGCCAGCCCCCCGGCCGCCACCAGGCCGGCCACGACATAGGGCAGGCCCGCGATTTCGGCTGCGGCCAGCACGATGATGTCGGGACCGATGGTGATTTCGCCCAACTGCAGCACCCCATCGCGGTTGACATCGCGCACCGACAACAGACCGGGGTCGACCCGACTCCAGGCGCTGACCCAATGGGGCAGCGCCTCGAACGAGGTGCCGACCAGACCGTTGAGTACCTCGAACTTGACCATCACGGCCAGCGCTGGCGCCGTGAGATAAAGCAGCGCGATGAAACCCGCTCCCCAGGCCACCGACTGCCGTGCCTGGCGCACATTGGGAACGGTGTAGAAGCGCACCAGCAAGTGGGGCAAAGCCGCGGTCCCCACCACCAGGCAGAACACCAGCGCCAAAAAATTGCGACGCGAGGGCTCAACCCCCGTCTGTGGACCTGTCTCGGCGGTGGCCTGCGCATAGGGGCGCGCCTGGGGCGGCATACCCCCGAGTGCGGTGGTTTTGGCCTGCGCCTGCTCGAGCTGGCGCGACCACAGCGCGCGCGCAGCAGCTTCGTCGCGCGGCAGGCGCGACAGCAGACGCTCGGCTTCGGCGATATCCGCCGGATCACCGTCTTGGCGGCGCAGCGCCTCGATGTGGCGCTCGGCCTGTGCGCGCTCGCGCTCCAGGGCAGCGGCCGGGTCGCGCAATCGCTCCCGCAGCACATGGGCCTGGTGGGCCCAGATGTGCTGCACATGGAGCTCCTGGGCGCTCTCGGCCAGGGCTTGCTCGCGCTCGGTCACTTTCTGCAGTTGGATGCCGTAGGTGAGCTGAGGCACGGGCCAGCCGGTTTGCTTGACGGACAGCCAAACCACCGGGGTGACATAGGCCAGGATCAAGACAATGTATTGCGCGACCTGTGTCCACGTCACGGCCCGCATCCCCCCCAAAAAGGAGCAAACCAGAATGCCGCCCAGACAGAGGAAAACCCCCACCTCGAAAGCCAGCCCCGTCAGGCGCGAGGTGATCAAGCCCACCCCGTAAATCTGCGCCACCAGATAGATGAAGGAACACAACAGCAGCGCAAACACCCCCAGCAACCGCGGCACGGGGCCGCCGTAGCGCTCGGCCAGAAAATCTGGAATGGTGAATTGTCCGAAGCGGCGCAGATACGGCGCCAAAAACAAGGCCACCAGCACGAAACCGCCCGTCCAACCCAACAGGAAGGCCAGGCCACCAAAGCCCTGTATATACAGCGTGCCTGCCAGCCCCAGAAACGAAGCCGCCGAAAGCCAGTCCGCCGCCAGCGCCATGCCGTTGTAAAACGCTGGCACGCGCCGTCCGGCCACGTAGTACTCGACGGGGTCGATCGTTCGGGCCAGGATCCCTATCGTCGCATAGATGGCCAGGGTGCCGAGCAAAAAGGAAAGGCCAATGGCACTCTTGGACCAGCCCAGGCGTTCCAGCAGCCCCAGCAGCAACACAAAGCCAATGAACCCCCAGGTAAAACGCCAGTACAGGCGATCCAGCAAGGGGCGCAGAGGGGGATCGGGCGACGCAGGCATGGCACGAAAACGCAGCGACGGCTTGACGCAACGCAAAACCGTGACAACCGTCATTTTCAGTCACGAGCTGCCAAGGTGTAGCATGACATCGTAGCGGTTTTCATTCCTGCCGGGCCACTCCTGCCATGCACACACCCCATGACGCACGACCGGTCGACGATTCCATCCCGCTGGCCACCCTGCCGGTGCGGGCCTTGTTGCGACGCCCCCCGGTGACCGTGCCTCCCGATCTGCCCATCCAGGCGACCGCCCGGATCATGCGAGAGCATCGGATTTCGTCGGTGCTGTTGGCCCGCGACGACGGTGCCTTGGTCGGTCTGGTGACGGACCGGGATTTGCGCAACCGCGTGCTGGCCGAGGGGCTGGACCCCGCGCGCCCCGTGAGCGAGATCGCCACCACCGCGCTGCAAACGGTGGACATCGGCGACCATGCTTTCGACGCGCTGCTGCTCATGGCCCGGCTGAACATACACCATGTGCCGGTGATGGACGGGCAAACGGTGGTCGGCGTCATCTCCAGCACCGACTTGCAACAGCAACAGAGCAACTCCGCCGTCAATCTGGCCGGTGCCATCTACCGGCAAGAATCCGTAGAAGAGCTGGTGGCCACCGCCAGCCGCATCGGTCAGCTCCAGCGGCAACTGGCTGCAGCCAGCACCAGCGCACACGCCACGGGGCGCATTGTCTCGGCGATGACCGATGCCCTGACCTCGCGCCTGCTGCAACTGGCCGAGGCGCAATACGGCCCGCCCCCCGTCCCCTATGCCTGGGTGGCCGCTGGATCGCAGGGACGCAACGAACAGACGGCCAAATCCGACCAAGACAATTGCCTGATTCTGGATGATGGCTACGACCCCGCTGCGCACGGCCCCTACTTCGAGGCGCTGGCACGCTTCGTGTGCGACGGACTCAACGCCTGCGGCTACATCTACTGCCCCGGCGAGATGATGGCGATGACCGACACCTGGCGGCAGCCGCTGGCCCGTTGGCGCGAGTACTTCCGGGCCTGGATCGAGCGTCCCGAGCCCAAGGCCCTGATGCTGACCTGCGTCTTTTTCGACCAGCGCTTCGTGCACGGCGAACGTGCGCTGCTGGACACCTTGCGCGCCGAGGTGTTGCAGCGCACGCCAGGGCAGCGGATCTTTCTGGCGCACATGGTGAGCAATGCGCTGACCCATCAACCGCCACTGGGATGGCTGGGGGGGATCCACACCATCCGGCGCGGGGAGCACGAAGGCACGGTGGACCTCAAGCACTCTGGCATCGTGCCGATCGTGGACCTGGCGCGTATCTACGCGTTGGCTGGCGGGATTGCCGCGGTCAGCACGCGCGAGCGCTTACAGGCCGCCGCCAGCAGCGGCGAGATCAGCGCTGAACGCACGCGCGACCTGATCGACGCGTTGGATTTTTTGGGTGGACTGCGCATCCAGCACCAAGCCCGGCTGATGGCCGACGGCCAGGCCGCGGACAATTATTTACGACTGGATGAACTCTCGGAGCTGGAGCGGCGCCATCTCAAAGATGCCTTTGGCGTCGTGAAGGATTTGCAGAGCGTGCTGGAAAAGCGCTACCTTGCGGGGCGCTTCTGAGGGTCGGCTGGACGCGCAGTCAAGGCCGACGCCCTGCCCAGGGCCATCCTGAGCGGCCGCCCAATGGCGTCAATAGGTCAATCGGGCGTAGTAGGTGCGCTCGGCAGCGCGCCGGGCTTCGCCCAGCGTGCGGATGCCCTGCTCAGCCAGCAGCGGAATGAGCCGCAGCAACACCTCCGCCGTCACGAAGGCGTCCCCCAAGGCTGTGTGGCGCCCGATCACCGGGATGCCGAAGCGGGCCGCAATCTCTTCCAGCCGGTGCGATGCTTGCGCGGGGTGGACCACGGCCGACAACAACAAGGTGTCGAGAACGGGATGGTCGAACACCAAGCCGGTCAGCTTTTCCTTGAGCTGCAAAAACCGCATATCGAAGGCTGCATTGTGCGCGACCAGGACGGTGTCGCGCGCAAAGGCATGGAAAGCCGGCAGCACCTGGGTGATGTCGGGCTGATCGACGACCATCTCGGGGGTGATGCCGTGAATGGGGATGGATTCGCGGGGAATGGCGCGGCGCGGGTTGACGAGCTGCTCGAAGCTTTCGTGCCGCAGCAGCTTGCCGTTGACGATGCGCGTGGCGCCGATTTGGATGATTTCATCGCCCTGGGACGGGTTGAGCCCCGTGGTCTCGGTATCGAAGACGGTGTAGGCCAGCGCGGTAAGCGGCACATCGTCCAAGGCCTGCGCCGCAGGGGACTGACGAAACAGGTCGAAGTCGTAATACTCGGGCCGGCTTTCGGTGCGCACGAGGGGGGTAGCATCGACTGGCTCTGCGGGTTCGATGGCCGGCAACAGCATTCGGAAGCAAGCCTGGCCGGTCTGCTCATCCGCCTCCGCCCACAGGGCGCCGCCGTGGCGCTCCACCACATCGCGCACACTCGCAGCCAAGCCCCCATCGCCCACCCGCATCGGGTCCAACTCCCAGCCCATCAAGCCCGCAATCGACGCCTCGCCGGCTGGAGCAGGCCAGACCAGATCTAAATGCGCCTGGGGGCTGGCCCGCCCGGCTGCCACCGGGGCCGCCGGCTGCAGCCGCAGGGTGAGCGCGGCAACGCCCTGCTCCTCGTGCAGCCGGCGCGCCAGATAGACCACGGCCTGGATCAGGGTAAAGCTCTCGATGCGCAGCCAAACCTCGCCATCGACGGGCCCCATGGCAACCTGCAGCCCCTGCACATCGACCAGGCGGCGCTCGATCGCCGCCATCAGATCGGCGCCGAGCATGTCCTCCATGGGCCATTGACTGCCCCATTGCGCGGTGCTGTCGGCCACCAGGCGCTGCACCCGCTCACCCAGCGCCTGGACCTCGCCGCGCACCACATCCAGCAGCCGCTGACGCAGCCCGGGATCAGCCTCTGGCAGCTCCAGCACCTCCAGCGCCGCGCGCACATTGGCCAGACAACGGCGGCTGCCTTCGGTCAGGTCGAGCCAGAGTCGCTCGCGCGCCGCCGCCTGCTCATGCTCGCGGGTGATGTTGTCGAGCACGAGGACGAAGCCGGCCAGATCCTGATCCGCTCCCTCGCGGTCTTCCACCTGCCGCACCGGGGCCACCTGCACCCGGAGCAATTGCCCGCCACGTGTGGTGGTGACAAACTGGGCACTGGGGTGCGCCGCCCCGCGCCGTATGCGCTGGCGAATGCTCTCAAGCGCATGCGCAATGACCGCGCGGTCGAACACGGTGTAGATGGAGCGTCCCAAGCCGATCAGCTCGGCCCCACCGGCCAAGGTGGGCGCTTGAGAGAGGGCGCGGAATTGCCAGCGCGCCCGGTTGTTGTAGAGCAAGACGCGCCCGTCGAGATTGCACACGACGACGCTTTGGGTCAGTTCTGACATCAGAGCAGCCAGGCGCGATTTCTCTTGTTCGATGCCGCGCGCCGCTTCGCGCACCCGCTCGTCCAACTGAGCACGCCACGCTTCGCGCTGCTGCACCAGTTGGTTGAACAACTGCGCCACTCGTCGCACTTCGGCTGGGCCGCGCTCGCGCAAGGCGGGTGCCCCCTGCGCGGTCAGCAGCACCTGGGCCTCTTCGGCCAGCCGCCGCCATGGGTGCACACCGACATCAAAGGCGCGCTGCAGCGCCCACGCGATGGCCGCCATGCCCACCAGCCACATCAGCAGCACGAAACCCCAGCGATCGCCCAGCAAATCGAGCATGCGCATGCGGGCCTCGGTCTCTAGCGTGATGGCGATCAGCCCTACGGTCACTGCCAGCCAGCCCAGTGACACGGCCGCGGCAGCGGACAGCAGCCACCACAGGCGCGGATCGACGCGCCGCCTCACCCCTGTGCCCCCAGCAGCTCCCTGACCCGGCGCACCAGCTCCTGCGTGGAGAAGGGTTTGGTCAGATAGGTGTCTGCCCCAAGCGCCAGCCCCTTGGCAACATCGGTGTCCCGTCCCTTGGCAGTGAGCATGACGATGCGCATGCCCGCCAGCGCGGCATCGGCGCGGATGGCTTGGCACACGTCGAAGCCGCTCTTGCGCGGCATCATGACGTCGAGCAGCACCACATCCGGCCGCCAGGTGCTGGCGAGGGCCAGGCCCTCTTCCCCGTCACGGGCCACCTGCACCTCATAGCCCTCGCGCTTCATCAGAAACTCCAGCGAGATCAGGATATTGGGTTCGTCATCCACGATCAGTATGCGTTTGCCCATGGGAACGTCTCCTCGTCTTCTCTTTTAAGGGCTAGGGGCTGGATCAGCGCCACCGGGGGGCCGCAGCGGCAGGTCAAAGCCAAAGCAGGCACCTTCGCCCGGTGTCGATCGAAGCCACAGGCGCCCGCCCAAATGCTCGATGATGCGGCGGCTGATCGGCAAGCCCAAGCCGGTGCCCGCCGGTCGCTCCAGCGCAGCGCCGCCCTGGCGAAATTTCTCGAAAATCACCGCCTGCTCAGCCAGGGGGACCCCTGGCCCATTGTCGTGCACTTCGACGCTAACCCAGGGCGTGCCGTCCTGGGCCCGTGATGGGACCACACGCACCCGTACCCGCCCCTTGTGGGCTGGGACGAACTTTGCTGCGTTGGACAACAAATTCATGAGCACCTGCTGCAGCCGGTCGGCATCGGCGCGCACCGGCAGAGGGCCGGGCGGCAGCTCCAGCGCCAACTGTGCCCCGCGGTCGCGCAGCAAGGGCGCGGCCGCTTGCACGGCCCGCTGCACCACGGCCACCAGGTCCACGTCGGCCACCACCCAGACGGCGTGGCCGGACTCGATCTTGGCCAGATCCAGCACCTGATTGACCAGGCGTGTCAGCCGCTCGGTCTCGGCCACCACGATACCCAGAAACTGCTCACGCTGCGCCACATCCATGTGGGGATCGTCGCGCATGATTTCGGACAAGGCCCTGATCGAGGTCAAGGGCGTGCGCAGTTCATGGGTCACGGACGACATGAAATCGTCTTTCAGGCGGTCCAACTCCTGCAGCCGCTCGTTGGCTGCGCGCAACTCGGCCGTGGCGCGCTCCAGTGATCGGGATTTGTCCTCCAGCGCGCGCGACAAGGCCCGCAGCCGTCCGGTTTCTTGCAAAATGTCGAGGACATCCTCGACCTGCAGGGGCTGCTCCTCCACCACCGAAGCCACCAGCCGTCGGGCCGATGCGCTGCCCACGGCCCCTGCCAGTTGCGTCTCCACCCAGTGGACCAGGGCTGCGTCGGCTGGCAGGGCCGCCACCGGCACCCCACGCACGCGGGCCTGTTCGTCCAGCAGCGCACGCGCGCGCTCGGTCCCGAGCACGCGCGCCAGCAGCGCTTCCAGTGCCGACAAAGAGGCTTCTCCACGCCAGAATACGGGACGCTCCTGCCCGCCCGAGCGCTCGAACACATCGACGAACAACAGCGCCTGGCTGGTTTCGGCTGCACCTGGCTGGCGCACCAGCGACACACCAAGGTACAGGCCGACATTGACCAGCAGACTCCAAAACAGGGCGTGCGTGAGCGGATCGAACCCTTGCAGCCCGAGCAGGGCTTCTGGCCGCAGCCAGTCCATGCCAAGCAAGCCCTCGGTCACGAAGGTGGCGGGCAACCATCCCGATTTGGCTAGCGAAGGCAGCATCAAGGTGTAGGCCCAGACCGCAAAGCCGCCGAGCAATCCGGCCATGGCACCGTCGCGGCTGGCACCTTTCCAATACATACCGCCCAGCAGCGCGGGCGCAAACTGGGCCACGGCGGCAAAACTGATCAGGCCAATGCTCACGAGCGCATAGGCATCGCCCGCCACCCGGTAGTATGCGTAGCCCAATAACAACAGCACCAGTATCGCCCCGCGCCGTATATAGAGAATCGGGCGTGTCAAATCGACGGCTGAGCGGCCCCGCGCGGCGTGTCGCAGCCACCACGGCAGCACCAAGTCGTTACACACCATGGTGGCCACTGCGATGGTCTCGACGATCACCATGCCGGTGGCCGCAGACAGCCCCCCGATGAAGGCCAACAGCACCAGGGCATCCGCTCCGGCGACCTGGGGCAGCCGCAGCACAAAAATCTCGGCCTCGGGGGAAGCGGTGCCAAACCACAGCAGCCCGGCCAGCGCAATCGGCAGCACGAACAGATTGATCAGCCACAGATAAAGCGGGAATACCCAGGCCGCACGGCGAATGTGCCGTTCATCGACCGCCTCGACCACCATGACCTGAAATTGACGCGGCAGCAGCAACACCGACAGGCCCGCCAACACCGTCAAGGCCAACCAGCTCGACCAGGCGAACGCTCCGGCGTCGCCGAGCGTGAGCAGCCGCGTCAGCTCAGGCACCTGTCGGGCCCGCGCGACGATGTCGCTCCAGCCGTCGAACAGTCCCCATGTGACGAAAATACCCACCGCCAAAAATGCCAGCAGTTTGACCAGCGACTCGAACGCGATGGCAGCGACCATGCCCTCATGGCGCTCGGTGCTATCCCAGTGCCGCACGCCAAACGCGATCGTGAATGCCGCCAGCCCCAGCGCCAGGTAGAAGGTGCTCTCGCGCCACCAAGGGGGCGTGCCGGAGCCATGCGCGGCCCCGTCGGTCACCACCGCATAGGCGACTGCGATGCCCTTGAGCTGCAAGGCGATGTACGGAACGATGCCGACGACGGTGATCAGCGTGACCAGGCCAGCCAGTGCGGGGCTTTTGCCATAGCGGCTGCCAATGAAATCTGCAATGGTGGTGATGCGGTAGGTGCGCGCAATCCGCACCATCTTGCGCAGGACGGCCCAGCCCAGCACCATGGCCAGGGTCGGCCCCAGATAGATGGGCAAAAACCACAGACCACCCGTGGCCGCACGCCCTACGCTGCCAAAGTATGTCCAAGCGGTGCAGTAGACCGCCATCGACAAGGCATATACCCAGGCGCTGCCGATGACTGAACGCCCCTGGCGCGCCCGGCGGTCGGCCCAATGGGCCACACCGAACAATAGCCCCAGGTAAGCAAACGATGCGGCGGCGACGAGAACGGGCGACATCGACCGACTGCGCCACCGGGCGTCAATCCGGTGCGCGCTCCATGAGCCAGGCGAGGACGGCGATCAGCGCCGCCCACACAGCAAACAAGGCCACCACGAAGGGCGCGCCCCCCACCAGCCGCTCGCCCCAGAAGGCCCACACAGTCAGCAGCGGAAAGTTGAACGCCAGCACACCCCAGGCAAATAGAGCCCACAGCCGTGGCTCATCGGAGGATGGGGCGGGCGCTGCGGCCATGGTGATGGGATGCGGCTGGCGCCAATCAGTGATTCAGCCCTGCCCGGCCAGCCGTTGCCAGGTGTCCACGACCGTATCCGGGTTGAGCGAGATCGAGCTGATGCCGCGCTCCATCAGCCAGCGTGCAAAGTCCGGATGGTCGCTGGGACCCTGCCCGCAGATGCCGATGTACTTGTCCTGCGCGCGGCAGGCCGCGATCGCGCGCTCGATGAGCGCCAGCACCGCCGGATCGCGCTCGTCGAAGTCGTGCGCCAGCAGCTCCAATCCGGAGTCTCGGTCCAAACCGAGCGTGAGCTGGGTCAGGTCGTTGGAGCCGATCGAGAAGCCGTCAAAGAAGGCCAGGAATTGCTCAGCCAGCACCGCGTTGCTCGGAATCTCGCACATCATGATGAGTTTGAGATCGTGCTCGCCGCGTTTCAAGCCCATCTCGGCCAGCCGTTCGGTGACGCGCTGGGCCTGCGCCAGCGTACGAACGAAGGGCACCATCACCTGCACATTGGTCAGCCCCATCTGCCCGCGCACGCGCTGGATCGCTTCCACCTCCATCGCGAAGGCCTCGGCAAACTCGTCGCTGATGTAGCGCGCTGCGCCGCGAAAGCCCAGCATCGGGTTTTCTTCATCGGGCTCGTAGCGGCTGCCGCCGATGAGCTTGCGGTACTCGTTGCTCTTGAAATCCGACAGCCGCACGATGACCGGCTTGGGCCAAAACGCCGCAGCGATCGTGGCCACGCCCTCAGCCACTTTATCGACGTAGAAGGCGCGCGGGCTGGCGTGGCCGCGCGCGGCCGACTCCACCGCGCGCTTGAGGTCCGCATCGACGTTGGGATAGTCGAGGATCGCCTTCGGGTGCACACCGATGTTGTTGTTGATGATGAACTCCAGCCGCGCCAGGCCAACACCGCCGTTGGGGATCTGCGCGAAGTCAAAGGCGAGCTGCGGATTGCCGACATTCATCATGATCTTGACCGGCAAATCCGGCATTTCGCCGCGTTTGACCTCAGTGATCTCGGTTTCCAGCAGCCCCTCGTAGATGTGGCCGGTGTCGCCTTCCGCGCAGCTGACGGTGACGAGTTGGCCGTCCTTGAGCGCATCGGTGGCATGGCCGCAGCCCACCACGGCGGGAATGCCCAGCTCGCGCGCGATGATGGCCGCATGGCAGGTGCGCCCGCCGCGGTTGGTGACGATGGCACTGGCACGCTTCATGATCGGCTCCCAATTGGGGTCGGTCATGTCGGTGACCAGCACATCGCCGGCCTGCACCTTGTCCATCTCGGCGATCGAGTGCACGATGCGCACCTTGCCGGTGCCGATCTTCTGGCCGATGGCGCGGCCGCTGACCAGCACCGGGCCCTTGGCCTTGAGCTTGTAGCGCAGCTCCACCTGCCCGGCAGCTTGGCTCTTGACGGTCTCTGGGCGCGCCTGCAAGATGTAAATCTGGCCGTCGACCCCGTCCTTGCCCCACTCGATGTCCATCGGGCGGCCGTAGTGCTGCTCGATGATCAAGGCATAGCGCGCGAGTTCCAGCACATCGGCATCCGTCAGGCTGTAGCGGTTGCGCTGCTCCACCGGCACATCCACCGTTTTGACCAGCTTGCCGCCGGCAGCCTTCTCCTCGGGCGTGGCGAATACCATTTGGATGAGCTTGCTGCCGAGGTTGCGGCGGATGATGGCGTGCTTGCCGGCCTTGAGCATCGGCTTGTGGACGTAGAACTCATCCGGGTTGACGGCGCCTTGCACCACCGTCTCGCCCAGGCCGTAGCTGGCGGTGATGAACACCACGTCCTGAAAGCCGCTTTCGGTGTCGATGGTGAACATAACGCCCGAAGCGCCCAAGTCGGATCGCACCATGCGCTGCACACCGGCCGACAGCGCCACCTCGCTGTGCGCAAAGCCCTTGTGCACGCGGTAGCTGATGGCGCGGTCGTTGTAGAGACTGGCAAAGACCTCCTTGATTTTGTGCAAGATCGCCTCGATCCCAGCGACATTGAGGAAGGTCTCCTGCTGGCCAGCAAACGAGGCGTCGGGCAGGTCCTCGGCGGTGGCGGAGGAGCGCACCGCGTAGCTAGCGTTCTGCCCCCCGTCCAGGCGCGCGTAGGCCTCGCGGATCGCGGCCTCCAGCTCAGGCGGGAAAGGCTGCGCCTCGACCATGGCGCGGATCTCGGCGCCGATGGCCGCCAGCGCCTTGACATCATCGGCGTCGAGCTGGGACAGCAGCGCGTCGATGCGCGCGTCCAGCCCGCCGTGCTGGAGGAACCGGCGAAACGCATGCGCCGTGGTGGCAAAGCCTGTCGGCACGCGCACACCCTGCGGCAGCTGCGAAATCATCTCGCCAAGGCTGGCGTTCTTGCCGCCAACGGTCTCGACGTCGGCCATGCGCAGCTGCTCGAAGGGCACCACGAGCGCATCGGGGGGAAAGCGATTGGACATGATTGGAATCTCCACGATGTTACAAAACCGGTCCCGCCATCGGGGGCGCTTGCTTGTGGTTGTTTTAAGCCCCGCAGTACTCGGCACAGGTGGCCGACACCGACCGCCGCAGCCAGTGGCGATAATGTGACGATTGTAAGTTGCCGCCCTGCCGCCGGCGCCCCCTGCCAGCCGACCGATCATGCCCAACCGCTCCGTTTTCTTCGTCTCCGATGGCACCGGCATTACCGCCGAAACATTCGCCGATGCGTTGCTCAAACAGTTCGAAATTCACCCCAAGCGCGTGCGCCTGCCCTTCATCGACAACGTCGACAAGGCCCACCAGGCGGTGCGCCAGATCAACCACGCAGCGGCGGTGGACGGCAAGCGGCCGCTGGTTT
>NZ_JARJMT020000086.1 GCF_029335975.1 Tepidimonas sp. | reverse complement strand
CGGCGGCATACAAGCGCGCATCTTGCCAAGTCTGAATGAGCTGCCCCTGCTGCATGACCACTTCGGGCACGACGACGGCCGCCAGCGCGGCAATCGGCGCGTACTGCAAGCCGCGCTCGGCCCAATGCGGCAACCGCCATGGCCGATCGGACAAAAAGAAAAAGCCACGCGTGATCACCGTCACCGCAGCCAGCGCGACGATGGTCAGCCATGTCAAGGGATTGAGATCAGCCATGCGGACGATGAGGGGGAATGGGGGCGCCGCGCAGCCAGCGTGGGCCATGCGCCTCGGCGATCAGACACACGACCACTGCCGCGGCAATCGCCACCACAATATTGAGCTTGAGCGGCAGGGCCCAGGCTGCCACCGCCGCCGCCCCGGCCACGACAGCCGACAGCACGCGCAAACGCGATGTGGCCAGCGAGCAGGCCACCCCCAACAACGCCAAAATCCCTGCAAAGCCCAACCCCCACTCGGTCGGAATGGCGTTGGCCAGCACGATGCCGATCACGCTCGCCGTCATCCAGAACACATAGTTGACGGCGCAGCTGCCAGCCAGGTAGGCTTCCTGGTCCAGCCGCTCCTGTTTGGTGCGCCCGGGGTGCGGAAAGCGCCGGGCGAAGAAGACGTAGCTCAAATCCCCCGTCAGGTAGCCAGTCAGCAGCCGCTGCCCGCGCGGCAGGTGGGCCAGATACGCGCGCAGGTGAATGGAAAACACCACGAAACGCAAATTGACGCAAAAAGCCGCCGCCAGGATCACCCAAAGCGGCGCCCCGGCCGTGATCAGCGGCACCGCCGTGAGTTGGGCGCTGCCCGCGTAGACGAGCAACGTCATCCACAGCGCCTCCAGCGGCGTCAGGCCGGACTTGACCATCGCCACCCCAGTCATCAGGCCCCAGGCCCCAATGCCGGTGGCCACGCTGACCAGTTCGCGCGCACCCGCGGCAAAGGTGGGCCGGCGCCACAACACCGGATTGAGAAACGATGCGCGCCAGAATGCGGCCGGCGCGGCGCTCATGCAGCCGCCCCCAGGTGCACGCCAGAAGACAGCGCCGTGCCGCGCAAAAAGTCCCCGGCGGCCAGGCGCTTGCCTCCCGCGCGCTGCACCTCGGTCAGCACCAGCACACCTTGGCCGGTTTGCACCCGGATGCCCGTCGCGTCCGCCGCCAGCACCGTGCCTGGCGCGGCCGACGGTGCCGCGGCCGCTTCGGCCCGGGCGCCCCAGACTTTGAGCACGGCGCCGTCCAGCGTGGTGGCCGCCCCGGGCACGGGGTCGAAGGCGCGCACGCGCCGCTCGAGCAGGGCAGCAGGCGCCGACCAGTCCAGCATCGCCTCGGCCTTGTCGATTTTGTGCGCATAGGTCACCCCATCGTCCGGCTGTGGGCGCCGGGGCAGCGGCGCAGCCTCGGCCGCTCGCAGGGCCTGCACCACCAGGCGCGCACCCAGACCGGCCAAGCGATCATGCAGCAATCCCGCCGTCTCCGTCGGACCGATCGGCACGGCCTCCATCGCCACGATATCGCCCGTGTCCAGCCCTTCATCCATCTGCATGAGGGTGATGCCGGTCTGTGCGTCGCCGGCCTCGATGGCGCGCTGGATGGGCGCGGCGCCGCGCCAGCGCGGCAACAGCGAAGCGTGGATATTCAGGCAGCCCAGCCGCGGCAGATCCAACACCCAGCGCGGCAGGATCAGCCCGTAAGCCGCCACCACCAGCACGTCGGGCCGCGCGGCTTGCAGCGCGGCGCGGGTGCACGCCGCGTCCTCGGCCCAGCGGCCGTCCAGTCGCAAGCCGCGCGGCTGCGCGATCGGCCAGCCGTGCATTTGGGCCAAGGCCTTGACCGGCGAGGGCTGTAATTTCATGCCGCGGCCGGCCGGTCGGTCGGGCTGCGTCAACACCGACACGACGGGAAAGCCCGCCTGCGCAATCGCCTGCAAGGCCCTGGCGGCAAACACCGGTGTGCCGGCAAACGCCACCCGCAACGCGGGGGTGGCCCCAGCCAGCGCAGTCAAAGCCGCGTCTCCGTCGGATCGGCGTGCAAGCGCTTGCGCGGCCGGACCTCGGCCGCAGCGCGGGCGGCCTCCCGCTCGGCCTTGAGCAGCTTCATCTTGATGCGCTCGCGCTTGAGCGGCGAGAGGTACTCGACGAACACCTTGCCCATCAGGTGATCCATCTCGTGCTGGATGCACACCGCCAGCAGCCCTTCGGCCTCGACGACACGGCTCGCTCCGTGCTCATCCAGCGCGCGCACGCGCACGGCCACCGAGCGCTCGACACCGTCGTAAATGCCGGGCACCGACAGGCACCCCTCCTCGCCCTTGCGCTTTTCCTCGCTGGCCCACTCGATCTCGGGGTTGATCAGCACCAGCGGCTGGTCGCGCGCTTCGCTCACGTCGATGACGATGATGCGCTCGTGGATGTCGACCTGCGTGGCCGCCAGGCCGATGCCGTTGGCGGCGTACATGGTGGCCAACATGCGCGGGATGATCGCGCGCACGCGCTCGTCCACGGCCGCGACCGGCTGGGCCACCTTGTGCAAGCGCGGGTCGGGATAGCGCAGGATGGGCAGGAGGTTGGAGGAAGCATTCATAAGCAAATGTCGGTATTTTCGCCACTTTCGGCCGGGCCTGCCAGCACGGCGTGAAACATCGCATTGCCAGAAGTGGGGGCAGACCGCACAATGCAAGGGTGGAATGGCTCTCAATGATTCTCCCGCGCCTGCACCCTGCACCTGTTCCGTTCGCTGCGGTGCCTGCCGTCCGAAGCGGCATCGGCACCTTTGTGTCGCGCTGGGGCGTGGCTGCCCTGTTGGGCGGCATGGTCTGCATCGCCGCGGCCGCGCCGCCCTATTCCGTGACCCCGCAGCAGCGCGATGCCGCCGAGCAGGTGGCTCAGGCGGGCGTCCCTCTGACGGAACTGGCCCCGAACGCGCCAGAGCGCTACACCGTGCAACGTGGCGATACCTTGTGGGATATTGCTGCGCGGTATCTGCAGCGCCCTTGGCGCTGGCCGCAGCTGTGGGGCATGAACCTGCAGCAGATTCGCAACCCCCACCTGATTTACCCTGGGCAGGTGCTGCTGCTCACCCGCGCCGGCGACCGCGCCGTGCTGCAGCTCGCTGCGGACACGCCGCCCACGGTCAAGCTCTCACCGCGCGTGCGCGCCGAACCGCTGCGTGACCTGGGCATCCCGCCGCTGCCTCTGGGGGCGATCGAACCCTTTCTGGCCGATGTGGACGTCGTCGATACCGACACCCACGAGCACGCTCCGCGCATCGTCGCCGGCCCGCAAGCGCGGGTGCTGTTGGGCCCGGGTGATCGCGCCTATGCCAGAGGTCAGTATGGTGCCGGCGATGCCCTCTCGGGCGACGCGCTCGAAGCGCCCGTCGGCCGCCCCCGCGTGCTGTCGATCTACCGCAATGCGACGGCACTGCGGGATCCAGAAACCAGCGAGGTGCTGGGTTATGAAACCCACGCCGTGGGCCGCGCGCAGCTCGCGCGCAGCGAACGTGTAGTCGAGGGACCCGACGGGCAGCCGACCGTGGTGCCCGCGACCGTCGACATCCTGCAGGCGCGCGAGGAAATCCGCATCGGCGACCGGCTGCTGCCCCAGTCTGGGCGCGACACGTTCCTGTACATCCCGCATGCCCCTGCTGCACCGATCCAAGGCCAGATCGTCAAGGTGCACGGTGATGCCTTGCGCTATGCGGGGCAAAACCAAATCGTCGTGCTCAACCGGGGGCGTGTCGATGGGCTGGAGGTGGGTCATGTGCTCGCCGTGCTAAAAGAGCGGACCCGCCTGATCGACAAGACCGACGAGGTCCGCCCGGATCTCTTACTGCCTGGGGAGCGCAACGGACTGATGATGGTATTTCGCACCTTCGAGCGTGTCTCGCATGCCCTGATCCTGCAGATCACCGACGGCGTCCAGAGCGGAGATCGGTTCGCCAACCCGTGACGCAGACTGGTCGAGAACAGAGCGTATGGCACCGGACGACTGGAGCGCATGGTTGCAACTGATCGCCACCCCCGGGGTGGGCTCGGCGACGCTGCGCCGGCTGCTGGCGGCGTTTGGCCCGCCGACGGCGGTTTTGGCCCAACCCCAGGGGTCCTTGGCCGAGGCGGTGGGGCCCGCGCTGGCCAGCCGCCTCCAGACCGAGCCCCCTGATTGGCCCGCGCTGCACGCGCGCACCCAAGCATGGCTAGCCCAGCCCGACCACCACCTGATCGCTCTGGGTGATGCGGCCTACCCCGCCAGCCTGCTCACCACCCCGGACCCGCCTGCGCTGTTGCATGTGGTCGGCGACCCCGCCGCATTGAGCGCACCCCGGGCGATGGCGGTCGTCGGCAGCCGCAACCCCACCCCGCAAGGCGCCGAAAACGCACGCGCCTTCGCCCGCACGCTGGCGGCGCAGGGTGTGTGCATCGTGTCGGGGCTGGCCGTCGGCATCGACGCCGCTGCGCATGAGGGCGCCCTGGCCGCTGGGGGCCAAACGGTGGCGGTGGTCGGCACCGGGGTGGATCGCGTCTATCCGGCGCGGCACAGGACGCTGGCCCACCAGATCGCGGCCGCAGGCTGCCTGGTGAGCGAACACCCCTTGGGCACGCCACCGCTGGCGCCACATTTTCCGCGCCGCAACCGAATCATCGCCGGGCTGGCGCACGGCACACTGGTGGTGGAGGCCTCGCTCGGATCGGGATCGATCATCACGGCGGAACTGGCCACCCAAATGGGGCGGGAGGTGTTTGCCATCCCCGGCTCGATCCATTCGCCGCAGTCGCGGGGCTGCCATGCCCTGATCCGGCAGGGGGCCAAGCTGGTGGAGACTGCCGAGCACATCCACGAAGAGCTGCACGCGGTTTGGAGCTTGAACGCCGCTGCCCCGGCCCCCGCCAGTGGCACGGCACCGTTGCCCACCGACGACCCCGTGCTGACCGCCCTGGGCCACGACCCCACGCCGTTTGACCTGCTGCAAGCGCGCTGCGGCTGGGACACGGCCCGCCTGCAAGCCCACCTGCTGACGCTGGAGTTGGACGGATGCGTGCAGCGGCTACCCGGTGGACTGCTGCAGCGCGTGGTGCAGGCCTGAGCTGCAGGCACGCGCCCGCTTCGCCTCAGACCACGGCGCCGGCATTCGGGTCGTCGCCCTCGCCCGCCTTCTTGGTCGCCTTGACCAGATCTTCGCGCCGGATGCCCAGCCACATGGCAATGCCCGCCGCCACGAACACCGACGAATAGATCCCGAACAGGATGCCGATGGTCAGCGCCAGCGCAAAATAATGCAGCGTCGGGCCGCCAAACAGCAGCATCGACAGCACCATCGCCTCGGTCGAGCCGTGGGTGATGATGGTGCGGCTCATGGTCGAGGTGATCGCATGGTCGATGACTTCGCGCACCGTCATCTTGCGCTGGCGGCGGAAGGTCTCGCGGATGCGGTCGAAGATGACCACCGACTCGTTGACCGAGTAACCCAGCACGGCCAGCACCGCCGCCAACACCGCCAGCGAGAACTCCCACTGGAAGAAGGCGAAAAAGCCCAGAATGATGACGACGTCGTGCAAGTTGGCGATGATGGCAGCGACCGCATACTTCCACTCGAAGCGCACGGCCAAATAGACCATGATGCCGACGATGACGAAGACCAGCGCAAGCAGCCCGTTTTCGACCAGCTCACGGCCGACCTGGGGCCCCACGAACTCGGTGCGGCGCAGCTCCACTGCCGGGTCCTGGGCACGCAGGGCCGCCAGCAGTTGCTCGGTCTGCTGGCCGGAGTTCAGACCCTCGCGCAGCGGCAGGCGGATCATCACATCGCGCGAACTGCCAAAGTTCTGCACCGGCACTTCGGTATAGCCCAAGCCCGCCACGGCCGCCCGCACCTGCCCCAGATCGGCCGGCTGCGCATAGGACACCTCCACCACGGTGCCGCCGGTGAACTCGACCGACAGATGCAGGCCGCGCGTGAGCAAAAAGAACACCGCCGCCAAAAAAGTCACCAAAGACACTAGGTTCAGCACCAGCATGTGGCGCGTAAACGGGATGTCCTTGCGAACGCGAAACAGTTCCATCCTCGCTCTCCTGGCGGATCAGTCGGCCTTGGCGGCGCCCGAAGGCGCGACGCGGATGCCAATCGAGACGGCACGCAGTTTTTTCTGGCGCCCGTACCACAGGTTGACCAGCCCACGCGAGAAGAACACGGCCGAGAACATGCTGGTCAGGATGCCTATGCAATGCACGACGGCAAAGCCGCGCACCGGCCCCGAGCCGAATGTCAACAGCGCCAGCCCCGCCAGCAGCGAGGTGATATTGGAGTCCAGAATCGTGTTCCAGGCGTGCTCATAGCCCTTGTGGATCGCCGTCTGCGGCGCAGAGCCGTTGCGCAGCTCCTCGCGCACCCGTTCGTTGATGAGCACATTGGCATCGATCGCCATGCCCAGCGTCAGTGCGATGGCAGCAATGCCGGGCAGCGTCAGCGTCGCCTGCAGCATGGACAGCACCGCCACCAGCAGCATCAGGTTGACCGCCAGTGCCACGCTGGAGAACACCCCGAACAGCCGGTAGTAGACACACATGAAGGCAACCACCACCGCAAAGCCCCAGACCACGCTGTTGAAGCCCATGCGGATGTTGTCGGCACCCAGACTCGGACCGATGGTGCGCTCCTCGATGATCTCCATCGGCGCGGCCAGCGAACCGGCGCGCAGCAGCAGCGCGGTGTCGTTGGCCTCCTGCGTCGTCATGCGACCGGAGATTTGCACACGGCCCCCGCCGATTTCAGTGCGGATGACCGGCGCCGTCACCACCTCGCCCCTGCCCTTCTCGAACAGCAGGATCGCCATGCGCTTGCCGACATTCTCGCGCGTCACGTCGCGAAACACCCGTGCCCCCTTGCCGTCCAGCGTCAGATTGACCACTGGCTCCTGCGTCTGGCTGTCGAAGCCCGCTTGCGCATCGGTCAGGTTCTCGCCAGTCAGTATCACCTCCCGCTTGACAATGACCGGCGCCCCGTTGCGGTCCAAATAGCGTTCGGAGCCAAACGGCACCGGCCCCGCATTGCGCTCGGCGGCCAGCCCCTCGGGGCTTTCGTCCACCATGCGGATCTCCAGCGTCGCGGTGCGGCCCAGGATGTCCTTGGCCTTGGCGGTGTCCTGCACGCCGGGCAGTTGCACGACGATGCGGTCCAGCCCCTGCTGCTGGATCACCGGTTCGGCCACGCCCAGCTCGTTGATGCGGTTGCGCAGGGTCAATATATTCTGCTTGAGCGCTTGTTCTTGGGTGCGGCGCACCGCTTCGGGGCGAAGGGTGAGCAGGAGCACCGTCTCGGCCCCATCGTCGCGCTCGGCCAGCTGCACATCTGCAAAATCGCGTGCGATCAGGTCGCCGGCCGCACGCGCGGTGGCCGCATCGCGCACGCGCACCAGCACCGCCTGCTCTTCGCGGCGCACACCACCGTGGCGAATGCCTTTGTCCCGCAAGGTGGTGCGCACATCGGCGGCAATGCCCTCGACGCGCTTGTCCACGGCGCCAGCCATATCCACCTGCAGCAAGAAGTGCACCCCCCCACGCAGGTCCAGCCCCAAATACATGGGCTGCGCACCCAGCCTCTGCAGCCAGGCCGGGGTGCGCGGCAGCAAATTGAGGGCCACCACATGGGACGGGTTGGCGGGATCGGAATTGAGGGCCCGCTCGATCGCGTCGCGCGCCTTGAGCTGTAACTCCGTCGAGGCAAAACGCGCCTTGACGGTCTGCCCGTCGAACTGGATCGCCTCCGCCCCCAGGTTGGCCGCCGCAAGGGCCTGCTCGACGCGGGCCACGATGCTTTCGTCCAGACGCTGCGCAGCGCGCGCCGATGAGATCTGTACGGCGGGCGCCTCGCCAAAAAAGTTGGGCAGGGTGTACAGGGTGGCGATGACGAGCACGACCACCAGGGTCGTGTACTTCCACCAGGGATATCGGTTCATGGACGAACGCCTTGGCGGCACACAGGGTGTCGCAAATGGGCTCGGGCCGGCAGCGCCGGCCTCGGCTTATTTGAGGGTGCCCTTGGGCAGCACCTGCACGACGGCGGTGCGCTGCAGTTGTACCTCCACCCCGTCGGCCAGCTCGATGCCGATGGTGGACTCACCCAGCTTGGAGACTTTGCCCAGCAGACCGCCGGCGGTGACGACTTCATCGCCTTTGGCCAAGGCATCGATCATGGCCTTGTGCTCCTTTTGGCGCTTCATCTGCGGCCGGATCATGACGAAGTACAGCACCACGAACATGAGCACCAGCGGCAGCAGGCTCATGAGCGTGGAGGGGGTGTCGCCGCCCGCAGCGGCCTGGGCGTAGGCATTGGAGATGAACACGTCGGATTCCTCTGGCGTGCAAAGGGTTGGGGGACATCGGGGCAGGCCCGCACCGGCAGGCACTCGCGGGCCATCCACGATGACAAACGTCCATTGTAGCCCGCGGCCTGCGCGCCACGTCGGGACGGCGACAGGGCGGCTCGATCACCCGGCAGGCGCGCGGTCGGATGGCACGCCCGCCCGGTGGGTCAGGCGGCGCGGGCGGCCGCTGTCGGCGCGGCGACGGCGTCGCCCGCACGCCAGCGCCGCAGCAGCTCGTCCCACAGCGGGCGGGCCGCCTGCAGGTTGCGCTCCTTGACATGACCAAAGCCCTTGACCCGCGCCGGCCAGCGGGCAATCTCCAACGCCAGCGGCAGCCGGTCTGCCCGCAGATCGCGCAACACCTCCTCGACTGCGGCCTCGTACTCGCGGATCAAGGCCCGCTCGGTGCGACGCTCCTGCGTGTGGCCGAAGGGGTCGAAAGGAGTGCCACGCAGCCCTTTGAGCCGGGCCAACACGCGGAAAGCCCCCATCACCCAGGGGCCGTATTCGCGTTTGATGAGCTCACCCTTGTCGTTGCGTCGGGCCAGCAGCGGCGGCGCCAGATGGAAGCGCAACCTGAAATCGCCCTCGAACTGCTCGCGCAGGCGCTGCAAAAAAGCGCCATCGGTGTACAACCGTGCCACCTCATACTCATCCTTGTACGCCATCAGCTGCGCCAGATGCCGGGCGACGGCCTCGGTCAGCGCGGTCGAGCCCGTGCCCAGCGCCGCCTCGGCCACTTGCACGCGGCGCACCAGGGACTCGAAACGCTGCGCGTAGGCCGCGTTCTGGTAGGCCGTCAAATGCTCCACCCGCACGCGGATCACCTGCTCCAGCGTCGGCCGCGGCCGCAGCTCGACCACCTGCGCCGGCTGCAGCCAGCGCTTGACAGCCCCCTCGTCGTGCGCGACGCGCCGCCCCCATTCGAAGGCCGCCTTGTTGGCCCCCACCGCCACGCCGTTGAGCTCGATGGCGCGCTCCAGCGACTCGCGCCGCAGCGGGATCCAACCCTTCTGCCACGCATAGCCCAGTACCATCGGGTTGACGTAGAGCGTATCGCCCAACGCCTTGAGCGCCAGCGCCTCGGCATCAAAAGCCCCCACGCCCACGCCGCCCACTGCCTCGGTAATGGCCGCGACACAGCGCGCCGACGGATTCTGCCAGGCCCCGTCCTTGACGAAGGCCGCGGTCGGGGTGGCCTGCGCGTTCAGGGCGACGCGGGTGCGGCCCTCGCGCATGCGCACCAACGTCTCTGGACTGGCCGCGACGATCGGATCACACGCCAGAATCAGGTCGGCGGCGGCAGTGCCCACGCGCGTGGTTAGGATGTCGTCCTGCCGTGCGCCAATGAGCACATGGCTCCAGGTCGCGCCGCCCTTTTGCGCCAGCCCGGCGGCGTCCTGGGTGACGATGCCCTTGCCCTCGAGATGCGCGGCGACACCGAGCAACTGACCGATGGTGATGACGCCCGTGCCGCCCACCCCCGCCACGACGATGCCCCAGGCGCCGGTGCCGGCCCGCAGCTCGGGCAAGGACGGCTCGGGCAGCGGCGGCAGGCCCTTGAGGTCGGGCGCGGCGGCGGCGCGGCCAGGCTTGCGCGGCTTGGCGCCTTCCACCGTCACGAAGCTGGGGCAAAACCCCTGGGTGCAGGAAAAATCCTTGTTGCAGGTGCTCTGGTTGATGGTGCGCTTACGCCCGAATTCGGTCTCCAGCGGCTCTACGCTCAAGCAGTTGCTCTGCACACCACAGTCGCCGCATCCCTCACACACCCGCTCATTGATCACAGCACGCCGGTCCGGATCGACCATCAGACCACGCTTGCGGCGGCGGCGCTTCTCGGTGGCACAGGTCTGGTCATAGACGATGACCGTCACGCCTTCGGTGTCGCGGCACTCGCGCTGCACCCGGTCCAGCTCGCTGCGGTGCAGCACTGGCACATCGGCCGGCAGCGTCAGCGTCACGCCGCCCAGGGTGGTGTGCTGGGCATGGGCATACTTGGCCGGCTCGTCGGTGACGATGAAGAGCTTGCGCACCCCTTCGCTGCGCAGGCTGTGCACGATCTGCAGCACCGAGTGGCCCTCGGGCCGCTCGCCGACTGGCTGACCACCGGTCATCGCCACAGCGTCGTTGTAGAGGATCTTGTAGGTGATGTTCACCCCCGCCGCGATGGCCTGGCGGATGGCCAGCAGCCCGCTGTGAAAATAGGTCCCATCACCCAGGTTGGCAAAGATGTGTTTTTCGCGCGTGAACGGCTGCTGCCCGACCCACGGCACCCCCTCGCCGCCCATCTGGGTGAAGGCAAGGGTGTTGCGGTCCATCCAGATCGCCATGTAGTGGCAACCGATGCCAGCCATGGCCCGCGAGCCCTCCGGCACCCGGGTCGAGGTGTTGTGCGGACAGCCGGAACAAAACCAGGGCACGCGCTGGGCATCGGCGGTGTGCACCAGAATGGTCTGCAGCGAGCGTTCGCGCGCCTCGATCACGGCCAATTGCGCCTGCACCCGTGCCGCGATGTCGCTGCCCTCGGGCAACAGGCCGCGCTTGGTCAGCCGCCGCGCCAGCGCACGCGCGATGACGGCGGGCGTCAGATCGGCGTTGGCGCGCAGCAGCGTGTGCGCGCTCGGGTTGGGCACCGACCACTCGCCGCCGGAGTGGTCGCCCTCGATTTCGTCGAACTTGCCGAGCACGTCCGGGCGCACATCGGCACGCCAGTTGTACAGCTCCTCCTTGAGCTGGTACTCGATGACCTGGCGCTTTTCCTCCACCACCAAAATCTCGCGCAAACCCTGCGCGAACGCGCGCGTGATCTGTGCCTCCAGCGGCCAGGCCACCGCCACCTTGTGCACGCGGATGCCGAGCTGTCGGCAGGTGGCCTCATCCAGCCCCAAGTCGTGCAGCGCCTGGCGCAGGTCGTTGTAGGCCTTGCCGCTGGCGATGATGCCGTAGCGGTCGTGCGGCCCCTCGATGACGTTGTGGTTGAGTCGGTTGGCACGCACATAGGCCAGCGCCGCATACCACTTGAAGTCCATCAGCCGCGCCTCCTGCTCCAGCGGCGCGT
The DNA here is from genome assembly GCF_029335975.1 of Tepidimonas sp. Lineage (GTDB taxonomy): Bacteria > Pseudomonadota > Gammaproteobacteria > Burkholderiales > Burkholderiaceae_C > Tepidimonas. Next base: position 9,930 of record NZ_JARJMT020000086.1, on the reverse strand, counting down.
CGGGCCATCGGATGTGCACGCCGCCCGGGGGCATCTCGAAGTCGTCCGGCAGCGCGGTGCGCACGCGCTCGGGATCGATCTCCACCGTAGCGCTGGACTCGACGATCTCCTGGATCGTCTTCATGCCGGTCCACACGCCGGCGTAGCGGCTCATGGCCCAAGCGTGTAGGCCCAGATCCAGGATCTCTTGCACATTGGCCGGGAAAAACACCGGCAACCCGCAGGCCTTGAAGATGTGGTCGCTTTGGTGCGCGGCGGTGGAACTCTTGGCGACATGGTCGTCGCCGGCCACGGCGATCACACCCCCCCACGGCGTGGTGCCCGCCAGGTTGGCGTGTTTGAACACATCGCTGCAGCGATCCACCCCCGGTCCCTTGCCGTACCACAGGCCAAAGACGCCGTCATACTGGGCGCTACCCGGGGGCGCAAAGCCGAGCTGCTGCGTACCCCAGACGGCGGTGGCGGCCAACTCCTCGTTGACGCCGGGCTGGAAGACGACATGATGCGCCTTGAGGTGCTCGCGCGCCTTCCACAGCGCCTGGTCGTAGCCGCCCAGCGGCGAGCCGCGGTAACCGCTGATGAAGCCGGCGGTGCGCTTGCCGGCCAGGGCGTCGCGCTGCTGCTGCAGCATCGGCAGGCGCACCAGCGCCTGCACCCCGCTCATGAACGCGCGGCCGCGATCGAGGGCGTATTTGTCGTCAAGCGAGACGGATTCCAGCGCGCGCCGGATGTGCTCGGGCAAGGGAGCGGTCATGGCAGAGAACTCCTTCGAGGCAAAACGGGCCGGTCAGCCCCCATGCGGACGTCGGGTCTGCCAAATACACCCGAGGTGAGCGTGCAACCAGGATCGCCGGCTGCCGCACCTGTTCATCGCACTCGTCCGCGCCTGGGCGCAGTGTAGGGCTGGCTGGCGCGGCAAGCACAGTTTCCCGCTTGCGGACGGGGCTTTTTTCGGGAAATCCCTGATGGCGCCCCTCTCATCCGCCTATCCTACCCCGCCGCCGTCAAGCCTGGCAAGCGCGGCGGCCTGCAGTCCCGTTGCACAGTGCTACAGTGCGGTCAAACTTCCATGGACGTCGTTGCCCCAGCCCCTGTTGCCCACACCGGCCCCACGCGCCATGCGCTGCGCGGGCTGACCCGCGCCTTGGTCACGGCGGTGGCCTACCTGATCGGTGGCGTGTTGGCCTTGGAATTGCGCGTTCCGCCGGACTACGCCATCGTGGTGTTCTTTCCCGCTGGTGTAGCCGCCGGCGCCGCGCTGATCTGGGGCCGGTGGGCGTGGCCCGGCATTCTGGCTGGCGCGCTGGCGGTGCAGATCCTGACCCATTACCGCATAGGCGCCGACTGGCACCACTGGGCGATTGGGGTGCCTGCGCTGGGCGCGACGGTCATGGCAGCGGTCTCGGCCTGGGCCATTCGGCGCTGGATCGGCTACCCATCTACCCTGGACGAGCCGCGTCTGGTGCTGCGGCTGCTGTTCGTGGTGCTGCCCTTGGGCGCGCTGCTCAACGCCAGCGTGGCCGTGCCGGCGCTGGTCGCCCGTGGCATCATCAGCACGGCCGATGCCTGGGGACAATGGGCGAGCTGGTGGCTGGGCGATGCCCTGGGTGCAGTGCTGATCGTGCCGCTGATGTGGGTGGCCTTTGGCGAACCGCGCTCGGTATGGCAGGCGCGGCGCCGGGGCGTGGGCATACCGCTTGCACTGTCGCTGCTGCTGGCCGCTGGCGTGGTGCGGGTGTTGGCCGATGCCCAAACCCAGCAGTTGCGGCTGCGCGCCGAGCAGGCAGGGGAACAAGCGGCGCAAGCGTTGCAGCGCCGTCTGGATGCACAGATCGATGCGCTACAGGCCATGGCGGAATTGATGGCGCATGCGCCCACCATGGGTCAAGACGAATTCGAGCGCTCGGCGCAGCTGTGGCTGCGCCGCTACCCCGGCACGCAAAACTTCAGCTTCAATCGGCGGGTCTCGCGCGCCGACCGCCCAATGTACGAATGCTGCGACCCGGGCTGGCCGATCCTGGGGCGCGACGCCTCGGGCCAGCGCTTTCCGGCGCCGGACGCCGACGAGCATATCGTGATCACACGGCTGGCGCCGCTGGCCAGCAATCAGGCCGCGCGCGGACTGGACATTCTGACCTTCGAGCCGCTGCGGCAGGCGGTTCAACGGGCGATCGACAGCGAACGTCCACAGGCCACCGAAGCCTTCCGGCTGGTACAGGAGCGAGGCTCCCAGCGCGGCATCGTCGTCTACCAAGCGGTGCGCGCGGCCGGGGGCAGCGGCGATCTCCTGGGAGTCGTCTCGACCGCGTTTCGCATGGGGGATGTCACCCAGGCAGGGTTGGAAGCCGTGCCGCTGGAGGGTTTGACGCTGTGCCTGATGGACCGCGACGCCGGCCTGGACAACCAGCGCCTGGCGGGGCCGCAGGGCTGCGAGCGCGCCACATCGCCGAATCATTTGGGCGCGCGCACCGAGTGGCCGCTGCGCTTTGCCCAGCGCGCCTGGGTGCTGCGGCTGGACACCACCGAGGGCTTTTGGCGGCAGAACGCAGCCGACGCGCGCATGTACGTGACGGCGAGCACGGCCTTCCTGACGATGGCGTTGCTGGCCGCGTTTTTGCTGGTTACCACCGGCCAGCGCCGGCGTGTCGAGCAGTTGGTAGAGCAGCGCACGCTCGAGCTGGCACGCAGCCATGCCAGCCTGATGCAGCTCGCCCACTTCGATGCCCTTACCGGCTTGGTCAATCGCAGCTTCTGGACCGAACAGGCCGAGGCGGTGCTGTCCACGGCACGGCGCAGCGGGCAGGAGGTGGGCATCATCTTTTTGGATTTGGACCGCTTCAAGCATGTCAACGACAGTCTGGGGCACGCGCAGGGGGATCGGCTGCTGCAGACGGTGGCGACGCGGCTACAAGCGTGCTTGCGCTCGCGCGATGTGCTGGGCCGCTTCGGCGGCGACGAATTCATCGCCCTGCTGCCCTGGGTCAAAGGGCGCGACGGCGCGGCCACCGTGGCGCGCAAGATGGCCCGCACTCTAGATGAGCCAATCGAGCTGGACGGCGTGCAGGTGCGCGTCGGTGCCAGCATGGGGGTGACGGTGTTCCCCTACGACGGCAGCACGGTGGAGGCCTTGCTGCGCCATGCCGACGCCGCCATGTACGCCGCCAAGGCGGCGGGCCGCAACCAATGGCTTTTTTTCGAGCCGTCCATGCATGCGCACGCCTCGCGCCGGCTTACCCTGGAGTCCGCGCTGCGCCAAGCGGTCGACGATCCGCAGCGCGGCGGCCTGAGCCTGGTCTACCAGCCCCAGATCGATGCCGATGGGCGCCGTTTGCTCGGGCTGGAGGTCTTGTTGCGCTGGGACGACCCTGTCTTGGGCCCGATCTCGCCGGCGGAATTCATCGGCGTGGCCGAGGACGCCGGCATCATCGACCGCCTGGGTGCATGGGTGCTGCAGACCGCGTGCCGACAGCTCGCCGCTTGGCACGCCAGCGCCGACGCTGCCTTGTTCGCGCAGGTACGGCTGGCGGTCAACATCTCACCTGTCGAATTTGCCCGCCCGGGTTTCATGGACCATGTGCGCGAGGCAATGCGCGAACTGGGGTCTACCACCAGCCAGCTGCTGGAGCTGGAGATCACCGAGAGCCTGTTGGTGCAGGCCGGCGCCGACGTCACCGAGCGTATGCGCGCCCTCACTGAACTGGGGGTCGAGCTGTGCCTGGACGATTTTGGAACCGGCTACTCCAGCTTGGGCTATCTGCAGCGCCTGCCGATTGGCAAGCTCAAGATCGACCGCTCGTTCGTCAACGGGGTGCCGGCAGACCCGGACAGCGCGGCCATCGTGCGTGCCACGCTGTCCATGGCACACGACCTGGGTCTGCGGGTGGTGGCCGAAGGGGTAGAAACACCACAACAGCGCGATTTTCTGCGCCAGCACGGCTGCGACGCCTTCCAGGGCTGGCTCTATGCCCGCGCGATGGCCCCCGTCGAACTCTTGGTCTGGCTGCGTGCCCGGCAAAGCGTGCCGGTTTGAGCCTGCCGTGCACCGGCCCGGCCACCGCGCGCCCAAAGCCGCACCCCAACGCGCGGCAGAGGACGCACAATCCCGGGCATGGACCTCAAGCCCTTGATCACGCTGCTGGCCATCGTCAATCCACTGGCGATCGTTCCCTTCTTCATCCATTACACCTTGGGTTTTTCCGCGCGCCAGCGCCGACGCACCATCGCCATCTCGGCCCTGTCGGCGTTCGCGGTGATCGCCGTCTGCGCCCTGGCGGGGCTGCAACTCCTGGAATTTTTTGGCATTTCGCTGGCCAGCTTCCAAGTCGGCGGTGGCATGCTGCTGCTGATGTCATCCCTGTCCATGCTCAACGCCCAGCCCGCTGAGGCCAAGACCACCCGCGACGAGATGGACGACGCAGCCAGCCGCACCTCCATCGCCGTCGTGCCGCTGACCATTCCATTGCTCACGGGGCCCGCTACCATGTCCACTGTGGTCATCTACGCCGACCAGGCCAAAACCTTCTGGCAGCACGCGGCGTTGGTGGGCTATGGCGTGATCATCGCCGCTGCCACGGCGCTGTGCTTCACCCTGGCCGAGCCGATCGCGCGCGTGCTCGGCAAGACCGGCATCAACGTCATGACGCGGCTCATGGGCCTGATCCTGGCTGCCCTGGCCGTGGAGGTGATGGCCAGTGGACTCACCCGGCTGTTTCCCGCTTTGGCGGGCTGAAGCGCCTGGCGGCCCAATCCGGCACAATTGACGCATGGATGCAGGCTACGAATACCGGGTCGTCTTTTTCTGCATGGGCAATATTTGCCGCAGCCCAACGGCACATGGCGTGTTTCGCCAGCGGCTGCAGGACCGCAACCTGCATCAGCGGGTCGCGGTGTCGTCGGCTGGCACCCACGCCTATCACGTGGGCGAGCCGCCCGACCCCCGCAGCCAACACCACGCCCGGCTGCGTGGCTACGATTTGGCCGATCTGCGCGCCCGGCAGCTGACGGCCCTCGACTGCGAGCGCGCCGATCTGCTGCTGGCCATGGATTGGGACAACCTGGCCCTGGCCGAAGCCCTGTGCCCGCCCCCGCACCGGCGCAAACTGCGGCGACTGACGGAATTTTGCCGCCACCACGACAGCCCCGTGGTCCCGGATCCGTACTACGGCGGCGCCGACGGTTTCGAGCATGTGCTCGATCTGATCGAAGATGCGTGCGACGGCCTGCTCGACCACATCGAACGCGTGCTCGCCGCCCGCGTCGATGCGCGCCACTGATGCCATGAACACCCGCCCTTGTCCTCCCGAATCGCGCCCTGCCGGACCGCTGCAAGGCATCCGGGTGTTGGAGCTGGGCCAACTCATCGCGGGGCCTTTCGCAGCCAAAACCCTCGCCGACTTTGGGGCCGATGTCATCAAGATCGAACCCCCCGAAGGTGGCGACCCACTGCGCAAATGGCGCCTGCTGCGCGAGGGCACATCCGTCTGGTGGGAAGTGCAGTCGCGCAACAAACGCTCCGTGCGCGCCGACCTGCGCCACCCGGACGGGCAGGCCCTGGTGCGACGCTTGGCGGCCGAGGCGGATGTCTTGATCGAAAACTTCAAGCCCGGCACGCTGGAAGGCTGGGGCCTGGGCTGGGACGCCTTGCACGCCCTCAACCCGCGGTTGATCATGCTGCGCCTGTCCGGCTACGGTCAAACCGGCCCCTATGCGCACAAGCCAGGCTTTGGCATGCTGGGCGAGGCCATGGGCGGCCTGCGCTACCTGACCGGCGAGCCGGGCCGGGTGCCGGTACGGACCGGCGTTTCAATCGGCGACTCGATCGCGGCACTGCACGGCGTCATCGGTGTGTTGCTGGCGCTCTACCACCGCGACGCCCGGGGTGGTCGAGGCCAGATGGTGGATGTCGCGCTGTATGAGAGCGTGTTCAACCTGATGGAGAGCCTGTTGCCGGAGTACGATGCCTTCGGTGTGGTGCGCGAGCGCGCCGGCAGCGCCTTGCCGGGCATCGCCCCTTCCAACGCCTACCGCTGCCGCCCGGGGGCGGACGGGCAGGACAACTATGTGCTGATCGGCGGCAACGGGGATGGCATTTTCCGCCGTCTGATGCACGCCATTGGCCGGGACGACTTGGCCCAGGATCCCGACCTCGCCCACAACGACGGGCGGGCCCGGCGCGCCGCGGAACTCGACGCCGCCATCGAGGCCTGGACGCGCGGCCGCAGCGTGGACGAAGTCATCGCCGCGCTGGACGCCGCCGACGTGCCAGTGGGCAAGATCTACACCGCCGCCGACATCGCCACCGATGCCCAGTATCTGGCGCGCGGCATGGTGGTGCAGAGCACGGATCGCGAGGGCCGCCCGCTCAAGGTGCCTGGCATCGTCCCCAAGCTGAGCGATACCCCTGGCGCGCTGCGCCACCCGGCCCCGCGGCTGGGTGAACACGACGCCGACGTCGCCGGCGCGGCAGGCTGGCCGCGCCCGCGCGACGCGCAAGCTGAATGAGAAAAACCCGCCGGTGGATTACCGGCGGGTTTGACTGTTTGGTTGCGCGGGATGGATTTGAACCACCGACCTTTGGGTTATGAGCCCAACGAGCTACCAGACTGCTCCACCGCGCGTCAGAAGCTGAAATTATAGCACGATCACTCGGCTTTGTCGTCTGCTGGGGCAGCGTCCGCCGCCGGCTCGGCACGATCGACCAATTCCATGTAGGCCATCGGCGCATTGTCGCCGACGCGAAAGCCCATCTTCAGGATGCGCGTGTAGCCGCCGGGACGGTTTTGGAAGCGCGGGCCCAGCTCGTTGAACAGCTTGACCACCGTGTCGCGGTCGCGCAGGCGGTCGAACGCCAGACGGCGGTTGGCCAGCGTCGGGGTCTTGGCCAGCGTGATCAGCGGCTCGACGACGCGGCGCAATTCCTTGGCCTTGGGCAGCGTGGTCTTGATGGCTTCGTGTTTGAGCAGCGAGTTGGCCATGTTGCGCAGCATCGCCTGGCGGTGGGCGCTGGTGCGGTTGAGTTTGCGAAGTCCGTGTCCGTGACGCATGGTAGGTTCCTTTCTGTCTTGTCACCGGCGGCCGGATCAGGTACCACCGGGGGTCACTGGGGTTGAGGGAAAACGGTCAGTGCTTTTCCAGCCCGGCCGGGGGCCAATTGTCGAGCTTCATGCCCAGCGTCAGGCCGCGCGAGGCCAGCACTTCTTTGATCTCGTTGAGCGACTTGCGGCCCAGGTTGGGGGTTTTGAGCAACTCGTTCTCGGTGCGCTGGATCAGATCACCGATGTAGTAGATGTTTTCGGCTTTCAGGCAGTTGGCCGAACGCACGGTCAGCTCCAGCTCGTCGACCGGGCGCAGCAGGATCGGGTCGAACGCCGGAGCCCCTGCCTTGGCAGCCGCACCGGCCTCGAACGCGGCGCCGCCTTCGAGCTGCGCGAACACCGACAGCTGCTCGACCAGAATTTTGGCGGCGGCCCGCACGGCTTCCTCCGGCCCAATCGCGCCGTTGGTCTCGATATCCAGCACCAGCTTGTCCAGATCGGTGCGCTGCTCCACGCGGGCGTTTTCCACCGCGTAGCTGACCCGCTTGATCGGGGAAAACGACGCATCCAGCACGATACGGCCAATGCTGTTGCGGTGGTCGTCGCCCTTGCGCAGGTTGCCCGGCACATAGCCGCGGCCCTTCTCGACCTTGATCTGCATATCCAGCTTGGCGCCAGGCGCCAAGGTGGCGATCAGATGCTCGGGGTTGAGGATCTCGACGTCGTGCGGTGTCTGGATGTCGCCGGCCGTGACCACACCTTCGCCTTCTTTGCGCAGGCTCAGCGTGACCTCGTCGCGGTTGTGCAGCTTGAACACCACCCCCTTGAGGTTGAGCAGGATGTGCACCACATCCTCCTGCACCCCATCGATGGTAGAAAATTCGTGCACCACGCCAGCGATCGTGACTTCCGTCGGTGCGTGCCCGACCATCGACGACAGCAGCACCCGCCGCAACGCATTGCCCAGGGTGTGGCCATAGCCCCGCTCGAAGGGCTCGAGCGTCACTTCGGCACGATGGGCCGACAGGCGCTCGACTTGGATGGTTTTCGGTTTGAGCAGGTTATTCAGCATTCGGACTTCCTTCAATACCCTCGGCTCGTTACACCGATAAGGCCGATGGAGCACAAAATCCCGGATCCCGCACGATGCAGGATCCGGGCTCTAATGGGGCGCGCCCGACGATCAACGCGAGTACAGTTCGACGATCAGCGACTCGTTGATGTCGGCACCGAATTCATCGCGATCCGGCACCTTCTTGAAAACACCTTCGCACTTGTCGGCCGCCACTTCAACCCATCCCGGGAAGCCGATCTGCTTGGCCAGCTCCAGCGCTTCCTTGACGCGGTTTTGATTGCGGGCCTTCTCGCGCACGGCAATGACATCGCCAGCACTGACCAGGTAAGACGGGATGTTGACCGTTTGGCCGTTGACGCTGATGCCCTTGTGTGAAACGAGCTGACGGGCCTCGGCACGGGTAGAGGCGAAACCCATGCGATAGACCACGTTGTCCAAGCGCGACTCGAGAATGGCCAGCAGGTTTTGACCAGTATTACCACGACGGCGATCGGCCTCGGCAAAATAGCGGCGGAACTGGCGCTCCAGCACGCCGTACATGCGCTTGACCTTTTGCTTCTCGCGCAACTGCAAACCGAAGTCCGACGCGCGCGAGCCCGAGGTGCGACCGTGCTGGCCGGGCTTGGTATCGAATTTGGCCTTGTCGCTGATGGAGCGACGCGCGCTCTTCAGAAACAGGTCGGTGCCTTCGCGGCGGGAGAGTTTGGCCTTGGGGCCGAGATAACGTGCCACTGGTGATCCTTTCCGTACTGCCGCAATCCACCCCGATCAGGGTCATTGCGGGAGCCAGCGGGTGGGCGCAATGGCGCGCCTGCCCTCGCTGGCAGTGGTCTACACATCAATGCCGCCCAGCGCACAGGCGCAAGCAGCATCCAAAGAAAACTTGACATTCTAGCGTGCTTCGGCGCTGTTTGCGTCACGCAGCCAACGCGCCCTCAGATACGGCGGCGCTTCGGGGGGCGGCAGCCGTTATGCGGCACCGGGGTCACATCCGAGATGGATGTGATCTTGATGCCCAGGGCCCCCAGCGCACGCACCGAGGACTCGCGCCCTGGACCGGGCCCCTTGATCTCGACGTCCAGGTTCTTGATCCCCTGCTCCATCGCCGCGCGGCCAGCGGCCTCGGAGGCGACCTGCGCGGCAAATGGGGTGGACTTGCGCGAGCCCTTGAAACCCTGACCCCCTGCCGACGCCCAGGCGAGCGCATTGCCTTGGCGATCGGTGATGGTGATGATGGTGTTGTTGAACGACGCGTGCACATGCGCGATACCGTCGGCAATGTTCTTGCGAACCTTCTTGCGCACACGGGCGGCGGCGTTGGCGGAAGGAGACTTGGCCATGACTGTCCTTTATGCGGCGGATTACTTCTTCAGCGACTGGGCGGCTTTGCGCGGACCTTTGCGCGTGCGCGCATTGGTCTTGGTGCGCTGGCCACGCACGGGCAGGCCACGACGGTGACGGAAACCGCGATAGCAACCGATGTCCATCAAGCGCTTGATACTCATCGTCACCTCACGACGCAAGTCGCCCTCGATCGTGAAGCGGCCGACCTGCTCGCGCACCTTTTCGAGCTCGGCGTCAGACAGGTCCTTGATCTTCTTGGAATATGGAATGCCGCAAGCGTCGCAAATCTGGCGCGCGCGGGTGCGGCCAATGCCGTAGATCGCCGTCAGGCCAATCTCGGCGTGCTTGTGCGGCGGAATGTTGATACCAGCAATACGTGCCATGGTGGTCCTCTACTCGAATCAGCCTTGACGCTGCTTGTGTCGCGGGTCGGTGCAAATCACGCGCACGACGCCATGGCGACGGATGATCTTACAG
>NZ_JARJMT020000076.1 GCF_029335975.1 Tepidimonas sp. | reverse complement strand
CCCCAGGGGGTGGTCATCAGTCACGATGACAATGACCATGCGGGTGGCCTGTCTACGCTGGCCCAGGCCTTCCCAGCTGCCAGCTGGTGGGCTTCATTCGACCCCGGGGCTCGACACGCAGGTCCAGTACAGACATGCGCCGCAGGCGTGTCGGGGGAGTGGGATGGCGTGTCCTTCCAATTCCTCCATCCGCCAACGCCTGACTGGGCACCGCCGCGGCAGGGGGGCGACCACGCCCGCTCGTGTGGTCTGCTAGTCGGAAGGGGCCGGGCCTCCGCTTTGCTGACGGGGGATATTCGATCTGAAGAGGAGGCCGTGCTGCTGGATGCCTATCCCACATTAAAAGTGGGGTTGCTGGTGGCGGCGCACCACGGGAGTCAGACATCCACCAGTGAACGGTGGTTGAAGGCGGTCAAGCCCGAGTGGGTGGCGATACAGGCAGGATGGCGCAACCGCTATGGTCACCCGCATGCCGCCGTGGTGCGACGATTGGACGCCGAGAATTTGAGATGGGTCAACACGGCAACCTGCGGCGCGATCGCTTGGTCCAGTGCGCAGCCCTCGCAAGTGATCTGCGAACGGGAAAAAAATCGCCGCTACTGGCGCGCAAATGACGCCGACGGCCGTGGTAACTCGCGGGAAAATGCTGGGGGTAACGATTCTAGGGAGAAGGGAGATCTGGCGATGATCGATTAGCCTGGATTGGCTTCGTCATCCACGTAGATTCCCAGTCGCGACTGCTTGGCGTGGTGTTTGGCCATTGCTGCCGCGTTGGCAACTTGCTCGGCATGTGCGAATTTTTTGGGTTGCACGCGCACCGCACCGATGCTCACGGTTGTCATGGGATGAAAACGCATGATCCCATGACGATCCTCCGCGTATATTCCACCAGCCTTTCTGGCATTCTCGTCGAACAACTCTTGCGCCAGCGTGTTGAATTTTTCCACTGCATTCGTCACTCGCTCATGCCAGTCTTCGCTTTGCATCAATAATACGAAGTCATCGCCGCCCACGTGACCGATGAAGTCTTTGCGCGGGTCGCATGCTTCGCTGAGGCAGCGTGCCTGCAAACGGATCATTTCGTCGCCGCGCCAATAGCCATAATGGTCGTTGAAGGCTTTGAAGTTGTTCAGGTCTGCGTAGCATGCCGTAAAGGGTTCTCTATTTTCTAGCAAGCGCTCCATGTGCAGAGTCAACGGCACGTTGCCAGGTAAAAAAGTCAACGGGTTGGCGTGACGGGCCGCCTCGATACGCGCCTCGGTCACGCGCCGGACGAGTTGCTCGCCAGTTCCCAGTCCGATATAACGTCCGCCTTCAGTGATGATGAAACCCTCCCGCAAATAGCGCTGATCCGCAGAAACCAGCACCGAGGTGAGCTGTTCGATCGGGGTGTTGGCATCCACAATCAGCGGGGAGGTATTGGCGTGGCGTATGCAGGGGCGTTTGCCGTACAGTTCGCGAAAATAGGGCTGCTGAATGGCCAGCTCTTCCATGGTGTGTCGAGCCAGCAGGCCGAGAGGTTTGCCTTCCTCGAGCAGGGCAACCGCATGCAAATCCGGGTGTTTGGCAAAGAAATCCAGGGCCTGTTTGTGATTGGCGGTCGAAGGCAAGGCTTCGGCAATCGTCATCAACGACCGGGCGGTCAGGCCACGGTTGATCACGGGACGATCTTCGGGTAGCACAGCCAATTGACGGCTCTGCAATACATCCATGGCCGCTTGGGGTATCTCTGTCGCCGGCTGCAAATCGGGGCGACCCAAGAAATAGCCTTGAACCAGCGGGATGTTCAGGTCGCGCAAAGCCATCAGTTCGTCGGCTTCTTCTACACCCTCCGCGATCAATCGCGATCCGAAGGTTTCAGCCAACTGCTGGAGGGCGCGCAAGGTTTTTATTTTATGTCCTTCTCGGTGGATGTGGTGAATAAAGTATTTGTCGATTTTGATGTACTCTGGCCTCAGTTCCGACCAAAGGCGCAAGCTCGAGCGTCCATCGCCAAAGTCATCCAGCGCCAATGCCCCGCCACGTCCACGCCAAAAAGTCAGGGCTTCCTGCGCGGCTGAAACATCATGCACATGTTCATGCTCAGTCAGTTCGATGACGACGCCACTCCAGTCTAAATTCAAGGCGGTATCGACATGATTGGCCATGAGAGATAAAACACGCACGAAAGCCGCTGCGCTGAGATTGACGAACAATTGGCCAGGGCCGGGCACTTCGCGCCGGCGGACCAGCGCGGCCATCATGCATGCCTGTTCGAGTTCCAGAACGCTGCCCTCGCGGCGGGCAGCCGCGAACAGGGTGTCGGGTGTACGCCAGGTGCATTCGGCAGGAGTGCGCACCAGGGCTTCATGCCCGATGATTCGGCATGCGGCCATATCGACGATAGGCTGCAGGTGCATGCGCAGCGAATCGGTTTGCAGCAGGCCCCGCACGCTATGGGGATCTGGGGAAGCAGATGCGGATGGTAGCGGCAAGATGAACATATTCACTGCGTTCATGATCAATCGCTCCACAATCGGTTAACGTTATCTTCGGTCTATGACGCTGCTATGACGTATTGCTTGCTGTTGCGGTCTGCCTGATCCGCCTATCGGGTATGACGAAACGATAGCTCTTGTGGGCGACGTAGGTGTCCCCTGCACCGCCTGTGCCCGCTGGCTGCCTGTACGGCGGGCACGCGCATCAGCCAGGCGTTTTTGTCGCCGGTGGCGGCCTGACTCTTCTGGCGGCCGGGTCGTCGTCCGTCATCCGGCAAGGCCGCAGCCGCACTGCGGCTGCGTCGGAGGCGCTGGCACCAGATGGGACAGGGGTGGCCCATTCGCGCAGCACCCGGCACTGGCCGTCCAGGCACAGCGTGTAGTCGGCCGTGTAGGCCGAATGCATCAGCCGCAGGGCGGGCAGGGCGACGGGGGGCGGCGACCATTCATAGCCGCCATCGCGCCAGACGGCGTCCGGCGCCGGCTCCATCCCCGCGCCCGATCCCCGCACCCGGGCCCACAGCGGGCACAGGGCACCGTCCCGCGCGGGAGGGCAGCGCTGCCCGGTGTCGGTGGGGGCGAGCAGGGCATAGGACTCCTCCCAGCGCACGTGCTCGATGGAATGCGTCCACGCCAGCGTCATGGTGCGCCCGACTAGCACGACTTCGGCGCGCAGCGGCGGGCCCTCGTCCGTCGGTGGCAGGTCCGCCGCCGAAGCCGCCCACAGCAGGCACAGTGCCCAGGTCTGGGGCCCGGCCATGGTCCCTCAACCCGCTCGCACGGGCGGGCGGCGGCGCCGGTGCAGGCCGTGCCACAGCAGCAGCGCCACGGCACCCGCCAGACCGGCTTCGTCCGTGGCCGGCAGCGCCATCACCAGCAGACTGGCGGCGGCGATGGCCCAGACCCGCTCCCACCACGCCATCGGGCCCCACAGAAAACCGATTGCCCCTGCGCCCCACAGGCCGATGGCCACCAGCGCCTTGAACACCACCCACGTCACGGCCAGCCAAGTGGGGTCGCCCTGTAGCATCAGCGCCGGGCTGTACACCGCCATATACGGAACCACGAACCCAGCGACGGCGACCTGCACGGCATTGAGGCTGATCTTCAAACCTGATTCCCGGGCAATTGGGGCTGCGGCAAATGCGGCGAGTGCGACCGGGGGTGTCAGATCGGCCATGATGCCAAAATAAAAGACGAACATGTGCGACACGATCAGCGGCACGCCCAGCTCCAGCAGCACCGGCGCCGCCAACGAGCTGGTGATGATGTAGTTGGGGATCGTGGGGACGCCCATGCCCAGCACTATGCAGGTCAGCATGGTCAAAAACAGGGCCAGCAGCAGGTTATCCCGGCCTATCGCGATGACGTGCCCGCCGATTTCGGCCGCCACGCCGGTCAGATTGATGACGCCGATGATGATTCCCACCAGCGCACAGGCCGACGCCACCGGCAGCGCATGGAGCGCGCCATCCACCAGCGCTTGCAGCGCCGTCCAGCGGGCGTCCGCGCCGACGCGCAGCACATAGGTCAGCCCCACGAGCGCTGCCGTCACCACGAAAAAGGTCCCCGCCCCAAATCGGAAGAACCCGCTACACGCCAGCGCCAGCAGCACCCAGAACAGCACCCGCAGCGGCAGCCCGCGCACGCCCTGCATCACTGCAGCCCCAAAAATCAATACCACTGTCAGGGCCAGCCCCACGGTTCCAGAGAACATCGGCGTGTAGCCGGAGAACAGCAGCACGACCAGACTGGCCAGCGGCAGCAGCAGGTACCAGCGCTCGCTTACCGCAGCCCACGGGTCGGGACACTGCTCCCGGGGCAGGCCCATCAGGCCCTTGCGCCCGGCCTCCAGATGCACCATCCAGAACGCCGTCACGAAGTACAGGATCGCCGGGATCAGCGCCGCCTTGACGATGGCCAGATACGGCACGTTGATCGTCTCAGCCATGATGAAGGCCACCGCCCCCATCACCGGCGGCATGATCTGTCCGCCCATGCTGGAGGTGGCCTCGACGCCACCGGCAAACGCCGGGCTGTAGCCAAAGCGCTTCATCAGCGGGATGGTGAATTGTCCCGTCGTCACCACGTTGGCGACCCCGGAGCCGTTGATCGTGCCCATCAGGCCCGACGAGATCACCGCCACCTTGGCCGGCCCGCCGCGCGAGTGGCCCACTGTCCCCATGGCGAAGTCGGTGAACAGCCGCACCATGCCGGCCTGCTCCAAAAATGCGCCGAACAGGATGAACAGAAAGATGTACGTCGACGACACATAGGTTGGCGTGCCGTAGATCCCCTCGGTGCCAAAACCGAGCGTGGCGATGAGGATCTCCCAGTCGTAGCCGCGATGAGCCAGCGTGCCGGGCAGGTGTTGCCCGAACGCACCGTAGGCCAGAAAGACCGCGCAGATGATGGGCAGGCCCCAGCCCATGACACGCCGGGTCGCCTCGAAGACCAGGGCGATGGCGACGATGCCAATCCACCAGTCCCAGTCCGCCAGTTCGCCGGCGCGCTGGGTGAGGTCGGCCTCGAACACCCATTGGTAGAGTCCCGTGCCCAGGCCGGCGAGGCCCAGCCCCCAGCCCAGGACCCGTCCAGCCCGACCGACCCAGCCCGGGTGTTGTCGGTACGGTGGATATAGCAGGAACACCAGCCACAACACGAAGCCGACGTGCATGGCGCGGATGACCTGGCTGGACAAGGAATGGAAGGCCGCCATCCAGAGCTGGAAAGCGGCGAAAGCGAGGGCCACCCAAAAAATCGGGCCGCGCAGGACGGCCCGATGAGAAGGCGTGCCCGCCGTCAGGGTGTCCGTGGCGGCGCTCATGCAGCGATCACTTCAGCAGACCGACCTCGCGGTAGTAGCGTTCGGCGCCTGGATGCAGCGGCACGGGCATACCCTTGAGTGCGTTCTCGCGCTTGATGGCGCGCGCGGCGCTGTGGGCGGCGTGCAGGGTGTCCAGGTTGTCATACATGGCCTTGGTCATGCGGTAGACCGTTTCCTCGGGTACGCCGGCATGCGTCACCAGGAAGTTGGGGATGGCGGCGGTGGGTACGTCCTCGGTCTGGCCGTTGTAGGTGTTGGCCGGGATCGTGGAGGGCTGGTAGGCCGGGTCACCCACCTTGGCCACCACGTCGTGCGGAATGGGCACGACCGCGATGCGCACGGCGGTGGCCAGGTCGCGGATGGAGGCCACCCCCAGGCCGGCCGATTGCAGGGTGGCATCGAGTTGGCGGTTCTTGATCAGCTCGACCGATTCGCCAAATGGCAGGTATTCGACCTTGGCCAGATCGCTGTAGCTCATGCCGGCGGCCTTGAGGATGGCGCGGGCGTTGAGCTCGGTGCCGGAGCGGGCAGCTCCGACAGAGACCCGCTTGCCCTTCAGATCGGCCAGGGTGCGGATGCCCGAGTCGGCACTGGCCACGATCTGGATGTAGTTGTTGTACAGGGCCGAAATGCCACGCAGCTTGTCGAGCTTTTGCTTGAAGCCGGCTTCCTCGCTGCCCTTCCAGGCGTCGGACAGCGCATCGGCCAGTGTGAAGGCGACTTCGCCGCGCCCCGATTGCAGTAGATTGAGATTTTCGGCCGAGGCGCGCGTGACCTGGGCCGTGCTGCGGGCGTTGGGGATCTCCTTGGCGTAGATCTGCGACAGCGCCACACCGACAGGGTAATAAACGCCGCTTTGTCCCCCCGTCAGAACGTTGACGAACTGCGTGGACTGGGCGGCGGCGGTGCCGGCGACCAAGGCCGCACCGATGCCCAGGGCGGCGGCGAGTTGGCGGATCATGCGCATGGGGTCTCCTCTGCTTACGGTCATCAAATTTGTTTGATGATGGTAGCGCTCGAAGGCCCGCGCGCCCGTCAGGGGAAACCCCGGGAGCCGTGCGGGCAAGACCCTTGCGCGTCACACTCTGGCGTGTCAGCGCATCTGCCCCGCGCGCTCGACGGCCAGGCCCAGATCCAGCACCGCCATCGCGTAATAGCTGCTTTGGTTGTAGCGGGTGAGAGCGAAGAAATTTTCGGTGCCCAGCACATAGGTGGGCGGCGCACCGCCGTGGGTCGGATCGCCATTTTGCAGCTCTACCAGAGCCAGCAGGCCCGGATGGCCTTCCGCTTCGGGGGCCGGTTGGGCGCCGAGGGCGCGGACCTCCTCCAGCGTGAAAGTGGGCCGGATGTCCGGCGCCAGCAAAGCCGTCAACGCCTCGCCGGGGGGCGGCGGGATCACGCCGTAGCGCGCGGGCAGATCACGCTGCCAGCCGTGCGCCCGCAGAAACTGGGCGACCGAACCGATGGCATCGGCCACACTCGCGGTCAGGTCGATGCGGCCGTCGCCGTCGAAATCCACGGCATGGGCCAGCCAACTGCTGGGCATGAACTGCGGCAGGCCCAGCGCCCCGGCATAACTGCTGCGCCAGGCGGTGGGCGCTGTGCCAGACAGCCGCGCCAGCCGCAAAAAAGCGCGCAGCTCCGCTTGAAAGTACGCCTGCCGGGCGGCGGCGCGCGGGTGTTGGGCGGGGAAGTCCAGCGCCAGCGTGGTCAGCACATCCAGCGTGCGGTGGCGACCCAGGTGTTGGCCGTAGAGGGTTTCCACCCCGATGATGCCAACGATCAGCCATGCTGGCACGCCGTATTCGGCCTGCGCGCGCGCCAGCGCGGCGTGGTGCGCATCCCAAAAGCGAACGCCCGCTGCGATGCGCCGCGGCTCGACGAACCGGGCGCGGTAGGCCGCCCAATCCTTGAATGCCGCGGGTGGGGGCGGCAGCACCTGCTGCGCGGCGCGCGCGTCGTGCCGCGCCTGGGCGATCCAGCGGCGCGCCCAGCCGTCGTCCCACGCCTCGGCGGCGTCGATGGCGTCGGCCAGGGCGCGGGCGTCCGCGCGCTCGGCATACGAGGCTGCTGCCACGCGCTGCACGGGCTCCGCTTTGCCGCGCGCCCAAGCGGGTGCCAGAGGCAGGCTCAGCAAAGCGCCCAAAGCCAGCAC
>NZ_JARJMT020000072.1 GCF_029335975.1 Tepidimonas sp. | reverse complement strand
GAGCGGCTTCAGGCCAAATACTGGAACAGCGACAGCCGCTGCACCTGCGCATACGAGGACAAACCGGCCTGGTAGGCCAACTGCTGGGTCTGAAAGCGCGAGATGGCCTCGACCATGTCCAAGTCGGTGAGTTCGGACTGCTGCTCGATGTGGTAGTCCTCGCGCGCCTTGAGCGCCGCCTGCACCGCATCGGCCCGATTGAGCCAGTCACCCAACTGCCCACGTGCAGCGAGCACGGCATCCAAGCGAACGCCCAGGTTGGCGTTGGCCTGGCCCAGTTCGCCAGCCAATTGGGCTGGCGACAATCCGTTGTTTCTGAGCGCGATGATGGCGCGATCGAGCGTTTCCCAGATGCTGTCGTTGGCCTGCGTTCCCGAGGGGCCGAAGATCCGCTCACCATCGAGCACATGGGGCAAGGAAGTCTCGGTCGGCGCACTTTGGCCTGCGAGCCCCTGCCACTGCACGATCCGGTTGTCGTTGCCATAGGTTTGGGGGGCCGGAGCAACGGCACTCTCCACAAATGGCTGTGCACCCGCGCTGATCATTCCCTGGCCCATGAACAGCGGGCGGCCCAGGGTGTCCTGCGTGTTGGACAGCGCCAAGATGCGCTCGCGCAGGCCTTCGAGCTCGTCCGCGAGCGTGTTGCGGTCATTGGCGTTGAGCACGCCGTTGCCACCCCGCACGATCAGTTCCTTGGCGCGAAGGTAGAGATCATTCACCGTCCCCAGCGTGCTTTCTGCGAGTTCGATATTGCGCCGCGCGGCCTCCAGGGCACGCTGATCGGACTGGATGCGCTGCATGCGGGCCTGCTCGCGCTCGGCCAAGGCGGCGGCCGTCGGGTCGTCGCTGATGCGGCGCACGCGCTTGCCGGAGGAGAGCTGATCCTGTGCCTCGGCCAGCTGCGCGCCGCGCTGCTGCAGCCGATTGATGGTACTGTCGTAGCTATAGGCTGTGGCCACGCGGAAAACGGCTGTCATGGTGGGCCTCGTCAACGGAAGGTGCTGATCAGCGTGTCGAAGATGGACTGCACGGTCTGCAGGTATTTGGCAGAGGCCTGATACGCCTGTTGAAACTGCAGCAAGCGCGCTGCCTCCTCATCCAGATTAACGCCAGCCTGATTCGCGCGACGCCGTTCGGCGTCGTCGGCCTGCGCCTTGGAGAAGCTGGCACGCGACTGGGCTTCGTTGACGCGCGAGGCGAGATTGGAGAAAACGGCCACATAGCCCTCCGACAGCTTGACACTGCCATCGAACATGACCTGATCGCGCAGAGCCAGCATGGCTTGGGCATTGCTGCCGTTGAACGCTACCCCCGCAGATGGCGTGTTTTGGAGCGTAAAGACATCACCCCCGTTGGGCTGGCCGCGCAGCGCGATCTTCACCTCTACCGTATTGGCGCCCGAGGTGTAGGTAAAGGTCATGGGTTCGCCCGGCGTATAAGTCACGGACGCGGGCGCAAAACCCGCCAGGGCAAAGGTATTCGGTGCGGTGAATGTGAGGTTGGCCGGCAACGCTGGCATGGCCCACGAGCCCGCCGTGACGGTGGCCGTGACGGCTTCGATGGTGGCGTTGCCGGTGTTGGGTGTCCCCAAGGAGAGGGACAGGCGACCAGCCGCCGCCAGCTCTGCCGGCCGCGACAACGCCATGCGCAGGGAGCGGGCAGCCGTGGCCCCGGGGGACAGGACGATACGGTCACCGGCAGCGGGCGCACCGCTTTGGCTGAGCGTCATGCCTTCCAGGGTATAGCCGTTGACCGTCACCGCCGCGGCCGGGTTGGCTTGCCAGCCGGCCCCGTTCCAGTACCATCCATCGGCGCCCCGCCGAATGCGCGCATCGGTGGCGCTGGTGAACTCCAGGATGTAGTCGTCGGCTCTGAGCGCCGTGGGATCCAAAACGGCGGCCGTAACGCTGCCACTGCCTGTGTTGCTGGCCGCCGGCTTGCCTGCCAGGGTGTCGAAGGCCAGCAAATCCGTCCCGCCCAAGCCGAGCAGATTCAGGCCGCTTTGCTGCTGCCGATTCACCGTCGTCGCCAGCGCCAGCGCCATGCGGCCCAGTTCGGCCTGGGTGCGGATGACGTCGCGGTTGACGAAATCCAACAGGCCTTTGAGTTTGCCTCCGCTGACGAACTCGGCTGGCACATCGTAGGCGCTTGCCCCTTGCACAAACTGCAACTGAATCTGGCGATCACCATCGAGGTCGGCGCGTGCGACACGCAGCTCCGCGGCTCGGTTGCCCAGCGCCAGCGGCAAGCTGCCGGCCACGAATACCGACAGCGTGCCATCGTCGGCGCGCAGCGTGGTCACCTGCACCTGCTCATTGAGCTGAGCGATCAGGCGGTCGCGCTGGTCGAGCAGATCGTTGGGGCTGGCGCCCGTGCCCTGGACGCGCGCGATGCTGCCGTTGATGCCGGCGATCGCCTGCGCCAACCGGTTGATCTCCTTGGTCATCTCGGTGGCCTGCAGGCGCGCGCCGGTGGCAATGTCGTCGATGCGCGCTGCGCCGTCCCGGATGCGCGCGGCCAGCGCATCGAACTGGTCCAGCACCACCTGCCGTGCGGCACTGTCGTTGGGGCTGGAGGCCACGTCGGTCCAAGCATTGAGCGCATCGTTGAGCTGTTTGCCCAGGCTGCCCTCGCCCAGCGGAAAGAGCGACTCGACGCCCTGCAAATATTGCAAACGCGCCTGGTCGGCAGCCGCAGTGGCACGGGTGAGGTTGGACTCCCGCGTCAAAAATGCGTCATAGCCTACCCGAGCCACCGTCTCGATCTGCACCCCCTTGCCAAAATAGCCGCTGCCCAGCTGCTGGCCGGGCACCGAGTTGAGCTCTACGCGTTGGCGCGTGTAGCCCTCGGTGTTGGCGTTGGCGATGTTGTGGCCGATGACCTGCAGCACGGCCTGGTTGGTGGTCAGGGCGCGCGTGGCGATGTTGAGGGCGCTCATGCCAGCCTCCTATCCCCTTCAGGCCAACGCCCGCTGCAATTGCAGCGTGGTGTTGATGACGCGGGTCAGCTTGGCCGCATACTGCGGATCGGTGGCGTAGCCGGCCTGCTGCAGTTGCTGGGCAAACCCCTGCGGCGAGTGCAGATTGCGCAGCACCGCCTGGTAGCGCGGGCTACCGGTGATCAACCGCGCGTAGTCGCGAAATGCATCGGCGTAGCTGTCGTAGGCGCGAAAGCGCTGCACCATCTTGCGCGGCTGACCATCCACATACTCGGTGGTGGTGATTTCGGCGACCTTGCCGGTCCAGCCCGGACCCGCTTTGATGCCGAACAGGTTGTGCGAGTTGCCGCCGTCGGCGGTGCGGATCTCGCTGCGGCCCCAGCCGGTCTCGTGGGCCGCCTGGCCGATCATGAAGGCGGCCGGGATGCCCGTTTCGCGCTGCACCTGCTGCGCCACGCTGCGGTGCTGCTCGACGAACGCAGCCTGCCGCGCCGTCGGGTGCGGCGCCGCCCCAGCGCTGGGGGTCGGCGCCGCAGCGGCGGTCGCAGGCGCAGCAGTGCCATCAGCCGCGCGCGGCCGCGCAGCGGGGTCGATCTGCTGCTGCAACTGGCGCTCGATCATCTCGCTCAAGCCCCCCGGCAAGCCGGTCATCTTGACGGCCCACTGCTCATCGAGCAGGTCCGTACCCAGGTCGCTGCCTTCGCTGTCCATCAGGCCGCTTTTCATCGTCGCCTCGCGCATGGACTTGAGCAGTTCGCGCATGAACAGCGCCTCGAACTGGCGGGCGGTCTCCTTCAGCGCCGCTTTCGGGTCGCGGCCGGCGGCACTTTTGAGGGCGTCGAGGCTGCGGGCATCCGCCGCCAGCCCGCGCGCGGCATCGGCCCCGAGCGTAAAGCGCACATCGGCCACCATCTCAGATCACCTCCAGCTCGGCTTTCAGCGCCCCGGCCGCCTTGAGCGCCTGCAGGATGGCGAGCAAATCCTGCGGCGTGGCACCCAGCTTGTTGAGCGCGCGCACCACATCCGCCAGTTGGGCGGAGGCCTCCACCTCGATGACCTTGCCGCCGTCTTGCTGAATTTGGATGTCAGCTTTTTCGGTGACGACGGTCTGCGCGCCCGCAGGCGCCAGCGGCGGCGGCTGGCTGACCTGAGGTGTGGAGCTGATGCTGATGGAGAGATTGCCGTGCGCGATGGCTGCCGGCGCGAGCTTGACCGCCTGGTTGAGCACCACCGAGCCGGTGCGGGCGTTGAAGACGACGCGCGCGCTCGGTGTGGTCAACTCCAGCGGCAAATCCTCCAGGCTGGCCAGAAACGCCACGCGCTCATTGGGGTCGCGCGGGGCGCGCACCTGCACCGTGCGGCCGTCCAGCGCCTGCGCGGTGGCGTCGCCGATGGCGCGGTTGATTGCCGTGGCCACGCGGGCAGCGGTCTGAAAATCGTCGGCTTGTAGCACCAGCGTCACCGATTCACCCAGTAACAGTGGGGTCGGTACGCTGCGCTCCACCAGCGCCCCGTTGGGGATGCGCCCGGCGTTGAGGTGGTTGACCGTGACACTGCTGCCCCCGGCGGATGCGCCAGCGCCGGCCACGACCAGATTGCCCTGGGCCAGCGCATAGACCTGGCCATCCGCCCCGCGCAGCGGGGTTTGGATCAGCGTGCCGCCGCGCAGCGACTTGGCGCTGCCCACCGACGATACCGTCACATCGATAGTCTGCCCAGGGCGGGCGAAGGCTGGCAGCTCAGCGGTCACCAGCACCGCGGCCACGTTTTTTGGTTGTGCCGTCACGCCCGGCGGCAGGCTGATGCCCATTTGCTGCATGAAGTTGGCGAGGCTGCGGGTGGTGTAGGCATTGTTGCCGTCGCCCGTACCGTCCAAGCCCACCACCAGGCCGTAGCCGACCAATTGGTTGCTGCGCACACCCTGCACCGCCGCCACGTCCTTGACGCGCGTGGCTTGCGCCGGGGCCGGCATCAGGGCCCAGGCGGCCATGATGGTCATGGCGGCCAGCAGCCCACGGGGGAGAAACGTCCATCGGTTCATCGCATGTCACCTCGTGAACCGATTGTGGAAAAACTTTAGAACGGCAAAAGCGTTAAAAAGAACCGGGCTAACCAGCCAAATGTCTGCGCATCGGCTGGCGCCCCGCGGCCGCGCGAGAGCACGCGCACATTGGCCACCTGGGTGCTGGGCACGACGTTGCCGGGCTGGATGGCGCGCGGATCCACCGTGCCGCTGAACTGCAGCACATCCACCGCTTGGTTCACCCCGATCTGCTTTTCGCCGATGACGACCAAGTGGCCATTGGGCAGCACCTCGGTGACCACCGCAGTGATGGAGCCGCGAAAGGCGTTGCTGGCCTCGGTCTTGCCGTCGCCCTTGAAGGTATTGCCGGACTTGGCACCCGCGGTCAGATCGCCCAGGATGGAGGCGGGGGCAAACGGAAAGGCCGAAACGCTGGCCCCGAGGCTGCTGTCGCGCTTGACATCGGTCTTGGCGCTTTGCGAGGCGGTCAGCGATTCGGTGATCTGGATGGTCAACACATCACCCGGCATGCGCGCACGGTGATCCTCGAAGCCGGGCCGGTAAGCCACCGCAGTGTAGAGCGAGCCGTTGGGCACCTCGGCTGCGGCCGGCCGCGCCTGCGGGTAGCGAATACCGTCTTCGGGCGGCTTGGCCAGATCCACATCCGGAATCTGGGACAGCGATGCGCAACCGCCCAACAGGGTGGCGGCGGCGACGGCAAGCAAGCGGCGGGCGGCGTTCATCGCAGGGCTCCGATGTCGGGTACAGGGATCACAGCTGCGTCAAGCGCTGCAGCATCTGGTCGGAGGTGGTCACGGCCTTGGAGTTGAGCTCGTAGGCACGCTGCGTCTGGATCATGTTGACCAGCTCCTGCACGACGTTGACGTTGGAACTCTCCAGATAGCCTTGCAGCGTCTGCCCAAAACCGTCCGCCCCCGGGGGCCCTTCGATGGGCGCACCCGAGACCGGCGACTCGCGAAACAGGTTTTGTCCGGTCGGCTCCAGCCCGGCGGGGTTGATGAATTGCGCTAGCGTGATCTGCCCGATGGTCTGCACGGCGTCGCCCACGGTAGCGGTCACCGTGCCGTCCTTGCCAATGGTCAAGGAACGGGCATTGGGCGGCACCTGGACAGCGTCGGCCAATGGATACCCCTGGTTGGTCACCAACTGCCCCTCGGCATTGAGCTTGAAGCTGCCATCGCGCGTGTAAGCGGTGCTGCCGTCAGGCAGGGTGATGCGAAAAAACCCGTTGCCATTGATCGCCACGTCCAGATTGTTGTCGGTTTGCTGCAGATTGCCCTGGGTATAAGTCCGGGCCGTAGCCACGGTGCGCACCCCCAAACCGATTTGCAGCCCTGTGGGCAGTTCAGCATTCTCGGCAGCGTTGCCGCCCACTTGCCGCAGGTTTTGATAGATCAGGTCCT
Source organism: Tepidimonas sp. (assembly GCF_029335975.1). Lineage (GTDB taxonomy): Bacteria > Pseudomonadota > Gammaproteobacteria > Burkholderiales > Burkholderiaceae_C > Tepidimonas. The sequence goes on along the minus strand of NZ_JARJMT020000072.1, from coordinate 7,489 downwards.
CGAACAGCGCCGTGCTGCGCTTGAAGCCGGCGGTGGCCACATTGGCCAAGTTGTGCGAGATGACATCCAGCTGCGTCTGCTGGGCCTGCATGCCCGTCTTGGCGATGTGCAGCGAATTGATCATGGCGGTCTCTCCGGTTCAAAGGAATGGGCGAGCGGGCTTTTAGGCGTTGAGGCTGAGCAACTGTGCGGCGCTCTGATCGTTTTTCTCGGCGTTTTGCAACATCCGCATTTGCGCTTCGTACTGGCGCGTGGCTGCGATCATGTCCACCATGGCCTGGATGGGGTCGACATTGGAGCCCTCCAGCATGCCATCAACCAGCGAGGCGTTTGGGTCGGCCGGCAGGGGCTGACCGTCGCCGCCCCGGAATAGCCCGTCCTCGCCACGCACCAATTTTTGGCCCGCCTCCGGGGTCACCAGCTTCAGGCGTCCGACCTCCTGCGGGGCCTGCTCGCCGACCTTGGCGGTGACGGTGCCGTCGCGCCCGATGCGGACCTGCGCCCCCTCGGGGATGGTGAGCGGCGCGCCCCCTGTGCCCAGCATCGGCAGGCCATTGAAGCCGACCAGGTTGCCCTGCGCATTCACCTGCAGCGCGCCGGCCCGGGTGTAGGCCTCGGTGCCATCCAGGGCCTGGATGGCGAAAAACGCATGGCCGACCGCGGCCACATCCAGCGCACGCCCGGTGTTTTGCATCGGCCCCACCTTGTCCAGGTAGCCCGGCGTCGCCTCCAACGCATGCACCCGGGTCGTCGTGCCCTCGCCCCGCAAGGGCACCGCGCGAAATGTCGAGAGTTCCGCCCGAAAGCCGGTGGTGGTGACGTTGGCCAGGTTGTGCGCGATGACCTGATGCCGCTGCATCGCCGCGGACGCCCCGGACAGCGTGGTGTAGATGACGCGGTCCATGACTTACCCCTCGCGACCTCAGCGCAGATTGACCAGGGTCTGCTGCACCTGGTCCTGCGTCTTGATCGTCTGCGCATTGGCCTGGTAATGCCGCTGCGCCACGATCATGTTGACCAACTCCTGCGTCAAGTCGACATTGGACTCTTCCAGGGCACCGGAGCGGATTAGGCCGAAGCGGCCGGATTGTGGCTGCCCCTCGATCGGGTCGCCAGACGATGCTGTCTTCTGCCAATAACCGCCATTGATGGGCTCCAATCCCTGCACATTGCGAAATCGTGTCAACATCACCTGCCCATTTACTTGCGATTCTCCATTGGAATAACGCGCAGTGATCTTTCCATCCTCCGCAATGCTGATCGACGTCAGCTCTCCAGCTGAATATCCATCCTGCCGAAGATCGAACACCGAGAATTTCGATCCGTATTGAGTCAGCGTATAGGGATAGTTCGCCGTGCCGTCACCAAATTTTATCGGAACATTCGTCAAAGCCGCAGATGGCGCAGTTCCATTGTATGCATTGGCCGGAATGGTAAATGTAATCGGCGGCGCCGCCGTGGGCTTGCCGTCCGGCCCAAATGTGATCGTCCCTGAACCCAGACCAGTGGTCGTTCCGCCAGTATCTGTCATTTCAGCCAAGACGTGCCACGTATTCGGCGTCGAATCGTCTTTAACGAAATAAATTTGCACTGGAATAGCAACACCCTGTTGATCATAGACATTGAGTGAAGTTCCGTAAGTCTTCAAGGTATCGGCTATTGGAGAAACGGGCATCCCAGTATTCTGCCCCGGCGCAGCCGCATCCAAATTGGCTGTTATAAAAATACCTTCATCCGAGTTCATTGCCGGATTAACCCCAGTGGGCCTGGGCTCAATGATCCCACCCGTTGGCAGCTTCAAATCGCTGGTCACCACCGAGATCGGCTTACCCAAGATGTCCGTTTGATAACCCTGAAGGCGCGCCCCATTGTTGGTCACAATGTAACCATCCTTATCCAACTTGAATTCACCATTACGGGTATAAGCCGTCGACCCATCAGTCAGAGTCACCTTGAAAAACCCATCCCCATTGATGGCCATATCGAGGTTGTTGCCGGTAATCTTGATATTACCCTGGGTAAAAAGCTGCGCCACATTGGCAACACTCACACCAATCCCGCCATTACTGCCGCCGCTGGCACCAATGCTGGCAGCATACACCTCGGCAAACTCCGCCCGGCCAGCCTTCATCCCGGTGGTATTGGCGTTGGCGATGTTGTGGCCGATGACATCGAGGTTCTTGCTGGCGGCATTCAATCCAGACAAACCGGTTCCGAAACTCATGGTGTGCTCCTCGTCGGGCAATCAACTAAGGGATCAAAGAAAGGCCAGGACCTGGTCATAAGCCAGGGTACCACCGTCCGTGCGCAGGCGCAACGCACCCTCGACCACGCCCACGGACTGCACCTTGTGCAGCGCCAGTGGGGTGGCTGCGATGGACTGCCCGCCGCCCGTAGCCGTCACACGCAGCGTGGCCACGCGGCTCGGATCCACGGTTCCGAGCGGCCACTCGAACGTCTGCAGTCCCGCCCCGCGGCCGCCCAAATCAACAGTGCCCAGCACCTCGCCGGCGCTGCTCAGAATCTCGACATTCACGCGGTCAGCGGCGCCGGCCAGGTTGAATACGCCGCGCGCCTTGCCGTCGGCTACGACCATGCCGTTGCCTTCGCTCGCCACCTCGCGGCCCACGAGCTGGGCGCCTTGAATGCCGCTGACCATGCCAAACTGCGCGGCCAGGCTCTTGAGCGTCTCGTTGACCTGCTGCAGACCCACCACTTGATTGATCTGCGCCATCTGGGTGGTCATCTGGGCATTGTCCAATGGGTTGAGCGGATCCTGATTGTTGAGTTGAGCGACGAAGAGCTTGAGAAACCGCTCCTGCGCAGCCTTGGGGTCGGCTTGCTCGGCGCGCGTGCCGCCGCGGTCGTTGTAGGCGTCGATTTCGCTGCTGCTCAAAGGGGTCATGAACATGGCGTCTGTCCTTGGATGTAAAGCGTCACTGCCCCATCTGCAGGGTCTTCAACAACAGCGACTTGGCGGTGTTCATCACCTCGACATTGTTTTGATACGAGCGCGCGGTGGCGATCATTTGAACCATCTCCTCCACCGGATTGACGTTGGAGTAGGTCACATAGCCCTGCGCATCGGCGCTGGGATGGTGCGGGTTGTAGACGCGGCGGTTGGGCGCTTCGCTTTCCACCACCGTCTTGACTTTGACTCCCGCCGTCGCGGGCTCGCCCATCGGCACGATCTGGAACACCACCTGCCGCGCCTTGTAAGCCTGCCCGTCGGGGCCGGCTACCGCGTCGGCATTGGCCAGATTGCTGGCCACGGTATTGAGGCGCTGGGCCTGGGCACTGATCGCGCTACCCGAGACATCGAAGATGCGAAACATCGACATGGCAACCTCCAGATCACTGGCCTTGGATGGCGCTGAGCATGGTCTTGACATGCCCGTTGATGAAGCGCAGCGTCGATTCATACTGCACCGCGTTATCGACGAAGTTGGCCCGCTGCTGATCCAGATCCACGCTGTTTTGGTCCAGCGATGGCTGGGTCTGCACGGTATAGGCCAGCTTGGCTCGGTCGATCACGCCTGCAGCACTGTGCACCATCGTGCGCAGATGCCGCGGATGGCTGCCCGCCAGCGCGTCGCTGGCCGACGGGGACGAACGCTGTGTGGCAGCGCGCGCCGCTTGCAGGGCGGAGCGAAAGTCAAAATCCCGTGCGACATAGCCCGGGGTTTCCGCATTGGCGATATTGCTCGCGATGACCTGCTGGCGATAGGCACGCAACTGCAGCGCCTGTCCCAGCAGGTCCATACGCTCGGTCAGTCGGTTCAACATAGCGGCCTCGGCGGTTGGCGTGACGAAAATGAACGTGCATCCGAAGGAGGATCCGGGCGGTGTCGCGATCCCGTCGTTCGTTGAGCGCATTGTCAAAAACTTGAGGGCGCACAAAGCCGCAATAAGCGCCCACAGGGCTGCGCATTTCGGGCGATTGCGCGGGGGCCGTTGGTCTACAGTGGGTCTGTGATCTGCTTGGCCCTATCCTCCCCTACACGCTGGCGGCAAGCGATGGCAGCCGGCTTGGCGACCGCCGTGTGGTGGGGCGCTGGCCTGGCACACGGGCAGACCCCGCCGCCCGCCGCGGCGGAATTGGGCTCCGCCCCGTGGCGAGCGCAAATCGGCCAATGGCTCAACGGCGAGGTAAGGGATCAACTGCGCGAGGGTGCCCTGCCCGTGCCGCTGCGGGCAGAGATCGAAGTGGGCACCCTGGACAGCCGCCTGCGCTTGGCCCCCTGCCAGCGGGTGGAACCCCATCTGCCCCCCGGCACCCGGTTGTGGGGCCGAAGCCGCATCGGGCTGCGTTGCACCGACGGGCCAGTGGCATGGAACGTCTTTCTGCCGATTTATGTGCGCGTCTGGGGACCCGGCTGGGTGCTGCGGCGCCCAGTGGCGCGTGGCGAGACGCTGACCGCCCAGCACGCCGAATCCACTGAAGTGGAATGGACCGCCCACCGCGACAGCGTGCTGGTCGCGCCCCAAGACTGGGTGGGGCGTGAAGCGGTCCGCGGACTGGCTGCCGGACAGGTGCTGCGCAGCGGGTTGGTGCGCACGCCCCCCGCCATGGGTGTAGGCAGTGTGGTGCGGGTACGGATTGAAGGGCCAGGCTTTGCCGTCACCACCACCGGCGAAGCCCTGGGCGAAGCCCGCGTGGGCGGACCTGTGCGGGTGCGGCTGACCAACCGTCGGGTACTGACCGGCACCGTGCTGGACGCCCAGACGGTCTCGGTTCCCTTGTAAATCCCCACAAACTTTTCAAAAAGGGGTAAAGTCCGCGCTCAGCCTGTCGATAACGCTCTCAGAAGACCTCCGGTGCGGGGTCTGGAGAGTGCCATGAAAGTCAATAACTCGCCTGAATCCAAGTTCGGCCTACCGACTCCGGTGCCCAAGCGCACCGCGGAGGGGGTGAGTTCGCCCGCGACCCGCAATGTGCCGACGCCTACCGAGGCGGCCAGCGCCAGCGTCAAGTTTTCCCCGGTCACGCAAGCCATGACCAACGGTGTGGCGCGGTCTGGTACCGACAGCTTCGATGCCGCCAAGGTAGAGGCCATGCGCGCGGCAATCCAAAACGGCAGTTTTTCGGTGAATGCCGAGGCGATTGCCGATAAGATGCTCAGCAGCGCCCGCGAACTGCTCGGCGTGGCTGCATCCGGGGCGCGCCGTTCCGGTTGATGGCGCCCCATGGCCGATGCTGACTGGAGATCCGCCCTCGAAGGATTGCGTGATCGAATCGATCAGACCTTGCAATTGCTGACACGGCATGCCGCTGGTGAGCTGGATGCGGATGCCTGGGCAGCCGCTTGCGCCGACTTGGCACAAGCGTTTTTGGCGGTTCGGCCGATGATACAGTCGCATGCGCCCGCCCACCGCCCCGCGGATGTGGCGATTTTGCTGGCCGATATCGGCCAGCGGCTGCAAACCCTAAATGACCTGCAGGCCCGACTGTCGGGTGCATCGCGTCACGCCTTGGCGCAATTGCTGCCTCAAGACGATCTGCAAGCCTACACCCGCTTGGGGCGACAGCACCCTGGCCGTACTGGCGTGGGCGGCTACGGCTGACCCCTGGCCGCCGCCCGGGTCAATGCTCACGCAGGCGGGCGCGCAGGCGGGCAACCGCCTGTGAATGGAGTTGGCTGACCCGCGACTCGGTCACCCCCAGCACGGCGGCGATCTCTTTCAGATTCATGTCGTGCTCGTAGTACATGCTCATCACATACTGCTCGCGCTCGGGCAGCTTGCCAATCGCCTCGACGAGCGCCGCGCGCATGCGCTGGTCGGCCAGGATGTTCTCCGGGTTGTGTTCACCGTCGTCGGGCAAGAAGCGATCCAAAAATCCCTCATCCTCTTCGCTGCGGCCGCCCAAATCCTCCAGGTAGACGAGCTGCGTCCCGCGCATGCGGGCCAGGGTGTCGTGGTAGTCGGCCAGCGACATGCCCAACTCTTGTGCGATCTCGGATTCTTTGGGCGGGCGCTGCAGGCGCTGCTCGAGCCGATGGATGGCCGCCTCGATGTCTTTTTGCAACTTGCGCGAGCCGCGCGACATCCAGTCCGCATCGCGCAACTCATCGAGCATCGCTCCACGGATGCGCTGGCTGGCAAACGTTTCGAACTGCACCCCCATGGATGGCTCGTAGCGGGCCAGCGCCTCGGTCAGACCGATCATGCCCACCTGGATGAGGTCATCGATCTCGACGCTGGCCGGCAGACGCGCAATCATCAAGTGGGCCAGCCGATGCACCAGAGGCGCGTATTGCCGCAACTGCGCATCTCGATCGAGCGTGCCCTTGGGCGTATACATCAACAACTCCGACGGTCGAATCGGCCGGGGCGGTGCTACCGGGCAGGACATCAGCATGGCCGCCGTCCATCCTCTGCGCCGCCAGGGACATCCAGCGTCCATGCAGCGTCCAGTATCTTGTACAGCACCGCCTCCCCTTCTGGCTTGGCCGATGGTTGCTCATGATACCCCAGCCGCCACGCGGCTGGTATCCATGCCAGGTGGGTGTGACAGGTGCGCTGTAACGCGGACAGCGCCGCATTCAACGGCGCCGGCGCGCGACCGCCAGCCCTGTCTTCTCGGCTTTCCATCTCATCAGGCAGGGCCACCACGACGGGCTGCAATCCGGCCTGTCGCAAGACCTTGAGGGCGCGGTAGGCGGATACCAGCGCAGCAGGCTGGGCGGTCAACGCCACGAGCGGCCGCCCCCCTTCTGCAGGCCACCAGGATACGGTGGTGCCGGCTGGCGCGTGCCACAGCCAGACGCTGCCCGCCTGCGCATGGTCCTCGGGCCATGTGCCGGGCGGCCCCTCGACCACGGCGGCCGCCACCCCGATCGCCTCGCACCCCTGGCGCAGGCGCCACAACAACTCCAGCGAGGCCGAGCCCCGCTCGGTCGCCACCACCGCCAGCACGCGGGTGGGGGGCTGCAGGTTCCACGCCAGCAGGCCAGCAGCCTGGTCGTGCACGGGCTCAAGCATGTGCAGCCCCTTCGGGCTGCCAGCCCGTGTGTATCGGATCCGCAAAGAAGAAAGACAGCTCCGCCGCCGTGGGGTCGAACGCCGACTTGCCATGCCCGCCCATGGACATACGCACCAGGGCAGCGGCATCTGGGCGCTGCCAGTCTTCCGGCACACGCTGGCCAGTGCTCAGGCCACGCAGCACGACCTGGTGGCGAATCAGCGCATCCACGGCAGGCCCCAGCTTGGCGGCCTCATCCAGCTTGGACAGAATCACGCCGTGCAGCGGGGTCTCCCGATAGGCTTGGAACACCTCATCGAGTGTGTCGCCATGACTGCCGGCATTGACCACCAACAGCTTGCGGATCTGCGGCGCTTGCAGCAAGGCCATCATCTCCTGAATGCGGGGGTCTTTCTGACCCAGACCGGCGGTATCGATGATCACCATGCGCTTGTTGGCCAGCAGTTCGAGCAGGTCCTGCAGCGCGGCACGGTCATGCGCCTGGTGCGCAACCACCCCCAGCAT
>NZ_JARJMT020000054.1 GCF_029335975.1 Tepidimonas sp. | reverse complement strand
ATCGCGCCGGGTGATGGGCAAGGTGGTGTTGCGCAACGCGCACTAGAATTGCAGCTTTGAAACGTCGCCAGGGGAGCCCTGAGCCGCCGCAACCGGCGCGCCATGGGCTGAGAGTGGGCGTGGGCCATGGGGGCCGACGACCAGACCCTGGAACCTGATCCGGTTCGTACCGGCGGAGGAAGTGCGACATGAATGCGTTGCCGATCGCTGCGGTGGGTGGGGCTTTGCTCGTCTTTTTGTGGGTGGGCCTGCGGGCCCGCGCGGCGGACACCACCCTCGACGAATACCTGACCGCCCGTGGCTCGCAGTCCGCGACCAGCTTGGGCCTGTCTTTTCTGGCCTCGGGGCTTGGGGCGTGGATTCTGTTCGTGCCACCGGAAATTGGAGCCTTCGTCGGCCCGGTGGCACTCGCTGGATATGCCGTTGGGGCGGCGCTGCCCTTTTTGGTGCTGGCGTGGTGCGGCCCCGCCATCCGGCGCCGTATGCCCGCCGGACGCAGCCTGACCGAGTATGCCGGCGAGCGCTTCGGAGGCGCAGTGCGCGGCTGGGTGCTGCTGCTGTCGCTGCTGTACATGCTGTGTTTTCTGACGGCCGAGCTGACCGCCATCGGCGCCATCGTGCCGCTGCTGACGGGGCAGGACGGGCGCTGGGCGGTGCTGGCGGTGGCCGCCGTCACGCTGATCTACACTGCCTGGGGCGGGCTGCGCGCCAGCCTGGCCACCGACCGCTGGCAGGCGTGGTTGCTGCTAGCGCTGCTGGCTTGGGTGGGCGCGGTGGTCGCCCATGCGCCGGCGCCAACGGCGGCTGCACCATCGGCGCCGGCCGCCGCCCCGTTGCCCGTGGGCCTGTCCGTGGCGCTCACCTTGGTCATTGCCGTCACGGCGGCCAATCTGTTCCACCAGGGCTACTGGCAGCGCATCTGGGCGGCCCACAGCGAGCGCGCATTGCACCGAGGGGCCTGGCTCGGCGCCCTGACGACCGCCGCTGCCATTGCGCTGGTGGGGGGGCTGGGGATGCTGGCGGCCCATCAGGGCCTTCCCTTAGGCACGCCACCGGTGCCATTTTTTGCGCTGGTGCAGCATGCGCCGGGCTGGATCGTAGCGCCGGTGCTGGCGCTGGCAGTGGCCTTGGTCGCGTCGTCCGTGGATACGCTACAAAACGGCATTGCCGCCGTGCTGGTCGCGCAGCACCGCCGAGCGTCGCTGGCCGCTGCGCGCTGGGCGACGGTGGTGCTGATGGTGCCGGTGATCGCCATAGCCTGGCAGGGTGTGTCGGTGCTGCGGCTGTTCCTGGTGGCCGACTTACTCTGCGCCACTGCGGTGATGCCGCTGCTGCTGGGGCTGTGGCCGCGCACGCCACGCCGCGCGGCGTCGCTGGGCATGGCCGCCGGGCTGATCGGTGCGGTGCTGCCTGGCGTGTGGACCACCGGCAGCCTGTGGCAGGGGCTAATGGCCGCCACCTTCCCGGCCAATGTGCCGACGCTGGCCCCATTCGCTGGGGCGCTGATCGCCTCCACCGCGGTGACGCTGACGCTGGCGTGGCTGGCGCCCACACGCGCCCGACCCCCTGGAGACTGACACGGCGCACCCCCAACCGGACGGGCCTGCCCGGGCTGGCGGACGGGCCTCAGGCGCGCGCGTCGCCCCAGCGCAGCGGACAGCGGTCGTCGCCCACATAGGTGGCGCGGCCATGGCGGTCGACGCAGTAGCTCGGTGAGACGATCATGTCCTGAAACAGCATGCCTGCGCCGATGCGCGTGTACTCGAACAGCACGCTGCGCTCCACGCGCGAGCCGGCGCGCAGATGGCTGCCGTGGCCGATCCACGCCGGCCCAACGATCGAGCAGCCCTCCTCCAGCCGCACGCTGGAGCCCAAATACACCGGGCCGGTGATCTGCACGCGGTCGAAGTCGATGCGGGTATTGAGCCCGACCCACACGCCCGGTCGCACCTCGGTGCCCGGCATGCGCAGATCGGCGATCTCGCCGCTGAGCACGCGCTGCAGCACCGACCAGTAGTCGCTGACACGCCCGATGTCGATCCAGTGAAACGGCCGGCTCTGCGCGTAGAACGGCAGGCCGCGCTCGACCAGCAGCGGAAACAGCTCCGCGCCGATGTCGAACACCCGCCCCGACGGCACCAGGTCCAGCACCGCCGGCTCGAAGATGTAGATGCCGGTGCTGGCCAGATTCGAGCGCGCTTCCTCGGGCCGAGGTTTCTCTTGGAACGAAACCACGCGTCCATCTCCATCGGCGACGACGATGCCATAGTTGTTCACCTGCTCCTGGGGCACTGGCAGCGTCACCACGCTGGCCAACGCCCCCTTGGCGCGATGTTCGGCCAGCGCTGCGGTGATGTCCAGATCGATCAGTGCATCGCCGCACACAACGATCGTGGTCTCGTCGAAAAAGCCGCTCATGTCCTGGATGCGCTTCATGCCGCCGGCCGAGCCCAGCGGCCGCGGCAGGATGTCGCCGTGCTCGTAAACGCCCTCGTACGAATAGCCAATCTCCACCCCCCAGCGGCGCCCGTCACGGAAGTACTGCTCGATTTTGTGGTGATTCCACGCGACGTTGACCATGATTTGGTGCACGCCGTGTGCAGCCAGCCGCTCGACCAGATACTCCATCACCGGCTTATCCAGAATGGGCACCATCGGTTTGGGCAGGTCTTTGGTCAGCGGACGCACGCGGGTGCCCTGCCCCGCGGCAAGGATCATGCCTTTGGCCATGTCAGTTAAAAACAAAACAAGGACCCGAAGGTCCTTGGTCGTCGAAGATATTTTTGGGGTGGCTGATGGGACTCGAACCCACGACAACCAGAATCACAATCTGGGACTCTACCAACTGAGCTACAGCCACCGCAGAAGCGATCATTATACCGCCGTTTCTGGGGTTGCCCCGTGGCTTTACTTGACCAGAATCTCGGCCTTGTAGCGCTGGCGCAAGGCCCCCAAGTAGGCCTGGGCCTCGCCCTCGCCCCACAGCCGGGCGAGTTCTTGCCGTTCGTTGAGCAGGCGCACCGCATCGGGGGCATCGCGCGGCGGTCCGCGCCGCACGCGCAGCACGGCCGCACCGTCGGTGCCCAAATCGACCAACACCCACGCGGGGACGTCGCCTTCCAGCCGGGCGCTCATCGCCGCGCGCACCGCTGTCGGTGGCAGACCCTGGGCGTCCTGGCGCGACACCAACACCGGCGTGCGCAGTGCCCATGCGGCCGGGGCCGTGGTGGACCATTGGGCCAGCGCGGCACGCGCAGCCTCCATGGCCGCCGCGCGGGCGCGCTGCTGGAGCAGGCGCTGGCGGACCTCGGAGACCACGGCTTCGAGGGGTCGTCGCTCGGACGGCCGGTGTGCCAGCACCCGCACGGACAGCAGCCGGTTACCATCCAGCTCGACCGCCGCGCTGTTTCGCTTCTGGGTCAGCGCCTCGTCACTGAAAACCGCGCGCAACAAAGCCGGCTCGCGCAACAACGCATCGGCCGCAGCCCCGACCGGGCCAGCGCGCTCGACCGTCGCCCGGCGCACCGTCAGCCCCAGGGCCTGGGCAGCCGGCGCCAGGCTGTCCGACTGCTCGTAGACCAGATTGCTGAAGCGCTCTGCGTCCTCGGCAAAGCGCCGCTGCGCGAGCTGGCGACGCAGCTCGGCCTCGAGGCGGGGGCGCGCCTTCTCGAACGGCTCGGCCTCGGGCAGGCGCACATCGGTGAGCTGGATGATATGCAGACCGAACTCGCTTTCCACGATGTCGGAGATCTGCCCCTTTTGCAACGCAAAGACCGCATCTTCGAAGGGCTTGACCATCGCGCCGCGGCCAAACCAATCCAGATCGCCGCCCTTGGCAGCCGAGCCCGGGTCTTGCGAGCGGGTGCGGGCCAGCTCGGCAAACCGCTGGGGATCGCGGCGCACCTCGGCGAGGATCTGCTCGGCCTCGGCACGGACGCGGGCCTTTTCGCCGGCAGAGGCGCCGGGCGACAGCAGCAGCAGGATGTGGGACGCGCGGCGCTGCTCGGCGCGCGAGGTATCCGCCACGTTTTGCTGGTAGTAGTCGCGCAGTTCGGCTTCGCTGGGGGTGATGCGCGCGGCGACGGCCTGGGGATCCAGGACCACATATTCGATATCTGCCTGCTCGGGCGTGCGGAATTCGTCCGCATGCTCGTCGTAAAACGCCTTGAGGTCGGCGTCGGATATTTGGATGCCGGATTGGTAATCTGCCGACCGGAAGTGGGCCAGCGCGACTTCGCGCCGCTCGAAAAACGCCTGAGCAGCCCAATCGGCTGAGGCCTTGGGAATGACGGCACTGTCCGCCACCGCCTGAGTGACCGCGCGGCGGGCGAGCTCGGCACGCACGCTCGCCTCGAACTGCTCGGCCGTCATCCCCTGGGCACGCAGCAGGTCGTGATAGCGCTGCACATCCAGGGTGCCGTCTGGTTTACGCAATGAAGCGATGGTCGGGTCGCGCAGCAGCTCAGCCGCCAGCCGGCGGTCGGTAGCCACCAGCCGCATGTCTTGCGCGGCGCGCGCCAGCACCCGTTCGATGACCAGGCGCTCCAGGGTCGCACGCCGGCTGTCCTCGCTCTCGAGCAAGGCGCGGTCCAGCCCGGGCAGCTGCGCCGCCAGGCGCTCGACCTCGCGCCGGTGCGCGGCATCCCATTCGGTGCGGGTGATGGGTTCGCCGCCCACCCGGGCCACGGGTTCGGACTGATCGCGAAACCGGGTGTAGCCCTCGATGCCGACGAAGACAAACGAGGGGATGATCAACAACATGAGCAGGGCCATGAGCACCTTCATGTTGTTGCGAAAGACGTCGAACATGACCTGCGCGCTTTGGGAAGGGTTGGTGGGTGCTGACGGGATCGAACCGCCGACCTACGCCTTGTAAGGGCGCCGCTCTACCAGCTGAGCTAAGCACCCGATCCGGTGACTGCCAGGAACTGGGCTCTGGCAGCCGGAGCGGTCATCCGTTAACGGCGTCTTTGAGCGCCTTGCCCGGACGGAATTTCGGCATTTTAGCCGCAGCGATATCGACCGTCTCTCCCGTCTTGGGGTTGCGACCCTTGCGGGCCGCACGCTCGTCTACCTGGAAGGTGCCAAACCCCACCAGCGTGACCTCGCCACCGCTGGCCAGGGTTTGAGAGACCGTGGCCAAAAAAGCGTCAAGCGCGCGCGCCGCCTGTTGCTTGGTCAACCCCGCTTGCTCGGCCATGTGATCAATGAGTTGTGCTTTGTTCATGTGCAAGACTCTCTCTAGAGCCGGCGAGGTCACCATTCACCGGCGCGAAAATGGTCTGTATTCTACCCACGCCGTTTCAAGCCCCCGCGCGTGCCACCCCGCACGACATCCCGGTCGGCTGCCGTTGAACTTGGTCGGGGGTCATCGGGCGCGGGCCCGAATCTCGGGGACCGCCTTGTTCAGGTAATACACCATGGACCAGACCGTCAGCACCGCAGCGGCCCAGATCAGCACCGTGCCCCACCAGCGCGTGTCGATGCCCATCACCATCCCGTCGTACAACAAAAAGGGGATCGCCACCATCTGCGTGGCCGTCTTGGCCTTGCCCACCATGTGCACGGCCACGCTGCGCACCGCGCCGATGGTCGCCATCCACTCCCGCAAAGCAGAGATGGCAATTTCACGCCCGATGATGATGAGCGCGACGAACACATGGACACGGTCCAGGCTGACCAGCTCCAGCACGCAGGCACAGACCAAAAACTTATCCGCCACGGGGTCCAAAAAGGCGCCAAAGGCCGACGTCTGATTGAGCCGGCGCGCCAGATAGCCGTCCGCCCAGTCGGTCAGCGCGAACACCACGAACAGCACCGTGGCCAGCATGTTTTGCGCTGGCTGCGCCAACCCAGGCCAATGAAACACGGCCACGATCAGCGGAATCGCGGCGATACGGGCCCAGGTCAGCAGCGTCGGCAGGTTGAAGAACATGACACCCGATTATGCGGTCTCAGCCGTGCAGGGCCCGGTAGATCGTCTCGGCCAGTTCGGAAGAAATCCCCTCCACCGCAGCCAGATCCTCCACACTGGCCGCCGCGACTCCACGCACCCCGCCAAAACGCGCCAGTAAGCGGGCGCGCTTCTTGGGGCCAACGCCCGGGATGTCCTCCAGTCGGCTGCCCCCCGTGCGGGCCTTGGCGCGGCGCGCGCGCATGCCGGTGATCGCAAAGCGGTGCGCCTCGTCGCGGATCTGTGCCACCAGCATCAACGCGGCGGAATCGGCACCCAAATAGATCTTCTCCCGTCCGTCGGCAAAGACCAGCTCCTCCAGACCCACCTTGCGGCCCTCGCCCTTTTCCACCCCGACCAGGCGAGCGATATCCAGTCCAAGCGCTGCAAATACCTCCCGCGCCGCATGAACCTGGCCCACGCCGCCGTCGATGAGCACCACGTCGGGCAGGCGAGCCTGGGCCTCACTGCGGGAGCGGGCTGTTCCAGGCGCATCCGAGGCCGCCGCGGCCACTGCCGCGTCCCCGCCGGCGTCCGCCCACGCCGCGGCCAGCTTGCCATAGCGGCGCTGCAGCACCTGGCGCATGGCGGCATAGTCGTCGCCCGGGGTGATACCCTCGATGGCGTAACGCCGGTATTGCGCGGGCTGCATCTGGTGACCCTCGAACACCACGCACGACGCCATGGTCGCCTCGCCTGCGGTGTGCGAGATGTCGAAGCACTCGATGCGCAGGCGCGCCAAATCCTCAGACGTCTGCGCAGGCAGGCCCAACGCCTCGGCCAGGGCGCGGGTACGCGCCTGTTGCGAGCCCTCTTCCGCCAGCAAGCGCGCCAGTTGCAAATCGGCGTTTTTCTGCGCCATCTCCAGCCACAGGCGCCGCTGCTCGCGTGGATGGAACACGGGCCGCAGCCGCACCCCGGTCTGCTCGGACAGGGCCGCCAGCAGCGCCTCGTCCACCGGCGCCCCGAGCACCAGCACCGGGGGCGGGGGTACCTGGGTGTAGTGTTGGGCCAAAAAGGCCTCCAACACGCGCTGCTCCACCGTGCCCGGCTGGTCCGGATCGGCCAGTGCCGCGCCGTCCTCCACATGCGCCGGAAAGGCAGGCCGATCCCCCAGGTGGCGGCCGCCGCGCACCATCGCCAGATTCACACACGCGCGCCCTCCCTGCACCCGCACGGCCAGAATGTCCACGTCCTGGTCGTCCAGACTTTCCATGCTCTGCTGATGCAGCACGCGCGACAGGGCCGCGATCTGGTTGCGCACCTCGGCCGCTTGCTCGAACGCCAGCCGTTCGGCGTGGGCAAACATGCGTGCCTCCAGCTCTGCCAGCACGGCCTGGCTCTGGCCGTTGAGAAAGGCGCTGGCCGCCCGCACATCGGCCGCGTAGTCCGCAGGCGACACCAGGCCCACGCACGGGCCGCTGCAGCGCTTGATCTGGTAGAGCAGGCACGGCCGACTCCGGTGGGCAAATACCGTGTCCTCGCAGGTGCGCAGGCGAAACACCTTTTGCAGGAGCTGGATCGTCTCCTTCACCGCCCAAGCGCTGGGATAGGGGCCAAAGTATTGGTGACGTCGATCCACCGCCCCGCGGTAGTACGACATGCGCGGATAATGGTCGGGGTTGGCGGCGCCGGGCGTGCGCCCTGCCGGGGGGTCGTCGGGCACCCAGGTGCTCGCGCTCAGGCGCAGATAAGGGTAGCTCTTGTCGTCGCGAAACAAAATGTTGTAGCGCGGCTGCTGGGTCTTGATCAGGTTGTTTTCCAGCAGCAGCGCCTCCGCCTCGGAGCGCACCACCGTGGTTTCCAGCCGGGCGATCTTGCCGACCATGTGACCGATGCGCGTGCCGTCGTGGGTTTTTTGGAAGTAGCTGCTCACGCGCTTTTTCAAATCGCGCGCCTTGCCCACGTAGAGCAGCGTGCCGGCCTCGTCGAAATACCGATACACGCCCGGCAGCGACGGCAAGGCCGCCACCGCGCGCAACAACTCATCCGAATGCACTGCTGACATGTCCGGTTCCGTTTTGCACTCCACCACCTTAGCCGCTGGGGACCACGATAGCTCGCACTGTACCGCGCCCGCCGTCGTGCGCCCGTCGGACAGCGCTGTCCCCCCACTGACCTGGGATGTGTTTTGCCATGTCATCGACAACTGGGGCGATGTGGGCGTCTGCTGGCGACTGTGCCGCCAACTCGCCGCGGCGGGCCAACGGGTGCGGCTGTGGATCGACGAGGCCGATGCGCTGGACTGGATGGCCCCCGGCGCACGCGCGGGGCGCGTGTCCGGCGTCCAGGTCCACCCTTGGCCAAGCCAGCGGAGCGAGCACCCACCACCGCACATGCCCCCAGCCGATGTGCTGGTGGAGGCATTTGGCTGCCATGTGCCCGACGCCTGGGTGGCGGCGCTGCTGCCACCCACAGGCCGCGACGGGCGGCCCACCGTCTGGCTGAATCTGGAATATCTCAGCGCCGAGCCCTGGGTCGCACGCAGCCACGGCCTGCCCTCGCCCGTGCTCAGCGGTCCGCTGACGGGACGCACCAAGTGGTTTTTCTTCCCCGGTTTTACGCCAGACACCGGTGGACTGCTGCGCGAGGCCGATCTGGGCGCGCGCCAGCAGGGCTTTGACGCCGCGCGTTGGCGCGCGGCATACGGCAGCCACGACGGGCCATGGGTCAGCGTCTTCACCTACGAGCCAGCGGCACTGGCGACGCTGCAGCGCCAGCCGGCGCTGGCTGCGGCACACTGGCTGGTGGCGCCCGGGCGCAGCGCAGTGCACTGGGGACGGCTTGGCACACCGCTGCCCGCTGCCGCGCGCGTCACGCACTGCGCACCGGTGCCGCAGGATGCTTTTGACGAGCGGCTATGGGCGTGCGACCTCAACCTGGTGCGTGGCGAGGACTCCCTGGTGCGCGCCCTTTGGGCTGGCCGCGCATTCCTGTGGCAACTCTACCCGCAGGACGATGGTGCCCACCACGACAAGCTGGAGGCCTTTCTGGCTTGGCTGGACGCCCCAGCGGACTGGCAGGCCTGGCTGCGGGCGTGGAATGGCATCCCTGGGCCCGATCTCCCCGCCTTGACGCCCACGCGCTTGGCACAATGGCAAGCCGCCGCACGCGCCACTCGCGACCGCCTGTGGGCGCAGGACGACCTCTTGACGCGGCTGCTGGCCTTCGTACACGAACGCCGCGCTAAAATTCGACGCTTGTCATTTGCGTCCACCCTTCGCCATTCATAATATATGAAACTCGCCCAAGAAATTCGCGCCGGCAATGTGATCATGCAGGGCAAAGACCCGATGATCGTCCTGAAGACCGAATACCAACGCGGCGGTCGCGGCGCCGCCACCGTGCGCATGAAACTCAAGGCGCTGCTCAACAACAGCGCTACCGAGGTCGTCTTCAAAGCCGACGACAAGATCGACAACATCATCCTGGACAAAAAGGAGTGCACCTACTCCTACTTCGCCGATCCGATGTATGTCTGGATGGATGCCGACTACAACCAATACGAAGTCGAAGCCGAGAACATGGGCGATGCGCTGAACTACCTCGAGGACGGCATGGCAGCCGAGGTGGTCTTCTACGAAGGCAAAGCCATCTCGGTGGAACTGCCGACGTCGCTGGTGCGAGAAGTCACCTGGACCGAGCCAGCCGTCAAAGGTGACACCTCGGGCAAGGTGCTCAAGCCGGCCAAAATCGCCACCGGCTTTGAAGTCATGGTTCCGATCTTCGTCGAGCAAGGCGACAAGATCGAAATCGACACACGCACCGGCGAATACCGCAAGCGCGTCTGAGGCCGCGACCCGCCACTGCGTCCGGGAAACATCCGGGCGCCGAGCGTGTGGCCAATTGGCCCCAGCGTGGGGCCTTTTTCATGCCTGAACCCCGACCGACGATGACACCCCCGGCCCACGACCCCGCGCACGACCTGCAGATCCGCCGCCTCGCCGACGCCAGCGTCGAGATGCACCTGTTGTCCGAGGACGGCACGCGCCCGCCGCCCGATGCCTACCGACTGGCGTTCGTCGACGCGGAGTTCTTGCTGCGGCGCGAGACACGCGGCATCCGCTTCCAGCTCGAGTTGCTCAAGCCCGATCTCGCGCAGGCCGACGCCGGCATCGAAAACACGATTGTCGTGTTTGGCAGCGCGCGCTTTCGCGAGCCGGCCGACGCCGAAGCCATCTGGCAACAGGCGCAAGCCAGCGGCGATGCTCAAGCGATCCGCCGCGCCGAGGCGCTGCGGCGCAACGCCCGTTATTACGACGAGGCGCGGCGCTTTGCCCAACTGGTAGCGGCCTACAGCCAGTCTTGCCCCACGGCGGACCAGCTCTACATCGTCACCGGTGGTGGGCCCGGCATCATGGAGGCTGCCAACCGCGGCGCACACGACCTGGGCGCGCCCAGCGTTGGGCTCAACATCCTGCTGCCGCACGAACAGACCCCCAACCCCTACATCACGCCGCAGCTGCGCTTCAAATTCCACTACTTCGCGCTGCGCAAAATGCATTTCATGATGCGTGCCAAGGCGCTGGTGGCTTTCCCTGGGGGCTTTGGTACGCTGGACGAGTTGTTCGAGGTGCTGACCCTGGTGCAGACCCGCAAGGCCAAACCGGTTCCGATATTTCTGTACGGAACCGCCTACTGGAGACGCCTGATCGACTTTGACGCGATGGTGGACGAGGGCGTGATCGCCCCCGAGGACCTGGAGCTGTTCACCTATGTGGACACGCCCGAGGCGGCTTGGGAGGGCATCCGCCAATTTTACGACCTGCCCGAGGCCTGCCCGGTGGACGGCTCCCCCGCGCCGTGAGCGAGCTGGCTCGGGTGGGCCGCGCCCGCGTCAGCGGTCTGCCGCGCGGCGTTCCGGCACGGCGTCGCGCGGAACCGGCGCTTTGGACGCCAAGCGCAGGTGCAGCGCCGCCTGCCCCATCAGGCTGGCGGACACCGGTGCCGTCACGAACACAAACAGCGTGATCAACAGTTCCGCGATGCCGGGCCGGCCATGTGCCAGCGTCACCAGCATGGATGCGATCAACACCCCCCCCACCCCCCAAGTGGAGGCCTTGGTCGGCGCGTGCAACCGCATAGATAAGTCGGGGAAACGGATCAACCCGATCGCCCCGACGCGCCGTAAAATCGACGCGACCAAGATCAGAACTGCAGCGAGGACTTACATTACTACCAACAAATTCGCACACAACTTACTCCGACACGACACCACGCGTGACCTAGCCGGCCAGCGACAAG
>NZ_JARJMT020000038.1 GCF_029335975.1 Tepidimonas sp. | reverse complement strand
ATGACCCCGCCGCTGGCAGGTGCGCCGGGCCGCCGGCCGGGCCGACCGCGGGATGCGCGCAAAGCTGAGCTGATCCGGGCGGCTGGGCGCGAGCTGCTGCTGTCGGGCGGACCTGCTGCGTTGACGAGGGAGGCGGTGGCGCGGGCCAGCGGCGTGTCTAAAGCCACGCTGTACCGCCGCTGGCCGCACCGCGAGGCGCTGCTGGAGGCGCTGGTGCTGCGCGAAACACGGCCGCTGCTCGGAACCCTGGATGCCGCTCCGGCCAATGCCGTGGCGCTGGCTGAGGTGCTGCAGCGCTTCCTCGATTCGATGCTGGCCTTCGTGACCCAGCCGGCCTACCAGGCGTATCTGCAAGCCATTGCTGCCCTGCCGCAGCCGCAGGCCGATCTGCAGCGCATCTGGCGCCTCGGTCCGCAACAGGCCATCGACGCTGTGGCTGCGCTGCTGCGCCGCCACGCCGCCGCCCAGGGACGGCGCTGGCCTGGCGCGGCCCGTGATGCCGAAACCCTGATTGGCATGGCCATGGGGTTGGACTGGGCGCGCATCCTCTACCGCCAGCTGCCACGGTTGGCCGATGCGCGGGTGCGGCGGCGGCATGTGCGGGCGGTGGTGGACCGTTTTCTGGATGGAAGGCCGCTCGGGGGCGCACCCGGCGGAGGTGCCACGGGCCGGGCCTGAGGCGGGTCAAGGTCCGATGAGCGCCTGCAGAGCGCTCGGATCGTCCAGCCCATCGACAGCCAGCCGTTTGGTGCGGCTGGTCTGACCGTGGGTGATGCGCACATGCGAGCGCGGCACGCCGCAGCGCCGCGCCACGAAGGCGATCAGGGCCTCGTTGGCCGCACCGTCCACCGGCGGGGCCTGGAGTTGCACTTTGACTTTGCCGTCATGCCAGCCGGCGACCCGCGTCTGGCGTGCGCCAGGTTGGCAATAGACCGTGAGGAGGGCCATGAAGCGATCCGCTGTTACGGCGTCGAGGCGGATGAAATGGCGGGCTTTGCTGGTGCCGCAAAGAGGAGTCGAACCTCCGACCTACTGATTACGAATCAGTTGCTCTACCAACTGAGCTATTGCGGCAGGGCGACTTGCCGACCGGCGGCAGGCAGTATCGCGAGGAGATTAAATTATAGCGTGTTCGCAGGGGCGGCGGCGGGCTGCGCTTCCTGGTGGTAGCGCGTCACGCGTTCGACTTCGTTCTTCGAGCCGAGGATCACCGCCACACGGTCGTGCAGGCCCTTCGGCTCGATGTCGAGGATACGGCAGCGCCCATCGGTGGCGGCTCCCCCGGCTTGCTCGATGATCCAGCCCATGGGATTGGCCTCGTACATCAAGCGCAGCTTGCCGGGTTTGTTCGGCTCGCGCTTGTCCCATGGGTACAGGAAGACCCCGCCGCGCGACAGGATGCGGTGCACGTCGGCGACCATCGAGGCGACCCAGCGCATATTGAAATCCTTGCCACGCGGGCCTTCCGCGCCGGCCAGACACTCCTCGATGTAGCGGCGCACCGGTGCGGCCCAGTGGCGCCAATTACTCATGTTGATGGCGAACTCGCGCGTATCCTCGGGGATGCGCACCTGATCCTGTGTCAGCAGCCATGCCCCCTGTTCGCGGTCGAGCGTGAACATCGCCACGCCGTTGCCCACGGTGAGCACCAGAGTCGTCTGCGGGCCGTAGATGCAGTAGCCGGCGGCCATCTGCCGGCGTCCAGGCTGCAAAAAATCGGCTTCACAGACCGGCTCGATGACATTGGGGTCGTCGTTTTGGCGCTTGAGCACCGAGAAAATGGTGCCGATGCTGACGTTGCAGTCGATGTTGCTGGATCCGTCCAGCGGGTCGAACAACAGCAGATACTCGCCCTGGGGATAGCGGTTGGGAACGGGGTGAATGCCGTTGAGCTCCTCGGAAGCCATGGCCGCCAGATGGCCGCCCCATTCGTTGGCCTCGATTAGCACCTCGTTGGCGATGACGTCGAGCTTTTTCTGCACCTCGCCCTGGATGTTTGCGGTGCCGGCCGAGCCGAGCACATCGCCGAGCGCCCCTTTGCCGACGGCGATGGCGATGCGCTTGCAGGCGCGCGCGACGACTTCCAGCAGCAGCCGCAGCTCCGGCGTGATGGCGCCGTGGACGCGCTGCTGCTCGATCAGGTAGCGGGTGAGCGAAATGCGGGTCTCCGACATGGTAGCGACTCCAGACGGCCTGGCAAGGGGGGCTCAGTCGGCCAATGCGCGTGAGACGACCTCACGCACGTCTGGGCTGAGCGGTTCATGGGCGGCCACGGCCTGCAGCGCCGCCTGCGCGGCGCTGCGGTACGGCTCGGCCAGCTTTTTCCAGCGGTCCAGCGCACGTGCCAGCCGCGCCGCCACCTGTGGGTTGAAGCCGTCGATTTCCAACACGCGGTCGCGCCAAAAGGCGTAGCCAGCGCCGTCGCTGCGGTGAAAGCCCGCTGGGTTGGCGTGGCAGTAGGTGTGGATCAGGCTGCGCGCGCGGTTGGGGTTGCGCAGGTGAAAGTCTGGGTGCTGCAGCAGGGTCTGCACGCGCGGCAGTGCGTCGCCGCCGCGGTCGGGTGCGCTGGCTTGCAGGGCGAACCACTTGTCCAGCACCAGCTCTTCGCTGCGGAATCGGGCGTGGAACTGCTCCAGCGCCCGTGCTGCCAGCTCGTGCCCGGCCGTCACCAGGGCGCTGAGCGCGGCGTAGCGGTCGGTCATGTGGGTGGCATCCTTGAAGCGCTGGTAGGCCCGGCCTGGCCAAACCGGGTTGCCGTTGTCGCGCGCAGCCAGGCACAGCATCTGCAGCGCCAGCCCGGCGAGTGCCCGCCGCCCAGCACTGACGGGATCGGGCCGGTAGGCGCCGTTGTCTTTGTGCTGTTCATAAGCCCAAATCCAGTCTTCGTGCAGCGCATGCGCGAGTTGGCTGCGCATCGCTTCGCGCACCGCATGTATGCGCTGCGGATCGACCGTATCGAGCTGCTCGGCGATGTAGCTCTCGGCCGGCAGGGTCAACACCAGCTCCTTGAACGCTGCATCCAGCGCCGGGTGGCGCAGCACGGCGCGCATCGCCTCGAGGAACGACGCATCGAGTGGCTCGTGCACCGGGCCGTCGGCGCGCACCGCCGCCAGCGCTCGGCGCAGCGCCAGCTGCTGGCCGGCCTCCCAGCGATTGAACGGGTCGGTGTCGTGCGCCAACAGCGTGCGCAGCGCCTCGTCCGAGAGCGTGTGCTCCAGAATCACCGGCGCGCTAAAGCCGCGCAGCAGCGACGGCACCGGCGCCGCATCCAGCCCTTCGAAGACGACGGTGGTTTCGGGCTCGTGCAGCACCACCAGCCGCTCGGTGTGTGGCAGCGCATGGCCCTGCGCGTCCAGCAGGCCCAGCGCCACCGGGATGACGAACGGCTCCTTGACCGGCTGACCCGGCGTCGGCGGACAGCTCTGGCGCAGCGTCAGCGTGTAGGTGCGCGCCTGCGGGTCGTAGTGACCCAGCGCCTGCACGCGTGGGGTGCCAGCCTGAGCATACCAACGCTTGAACTGCGCCAGCCGGCGCGCCAGCTCGCTGTCGGGGTTGGCATCCGCCATCGCCTGCGCGAAGTCGTCGCAGGTGACGGCCTGTCCGTCATGGCGCTCGAAGTACAGCTTGAGCCCCCGCGCAAAGCCCTCGCGACCCACCAGGGTCTGCATCATGCGCACGACCTCGGCGCCTTTTTCGTACACCGTGACGGTGTAGAAGTTGTTGATCTCGGCGTACTGGTCGGGCCGCACCGGGTGCGCCATCGGCCCGGCGTCTTCGGGGAACTGTACGGTGCGCAGCACACGCACATCCTCGATGCGCTTGACGGCGCGCGCCGAGGGGCTGCCAGCCATGTCCTGGCTGAATTCCTGATCGCGAAAAACGGTCAGCCCTTCTTTGAGGCTGAGCTGGAACCAGTCGCGGCAGGTGACGCGGTTGCCCGTCCAGTTGTGGAAATACTCGTGCGCGACCACCGACTCGATGTTGGCGTAGTCGGTGTCGGTGGCGGTGGCCGGGTTGGCCAGCACGTACTTGGTGTTGAAGATGTTGAGGCCCTTGTTTTCCATCGCCCCCATGTTGAAGTCGCTGGTGGCGACGATCATGAAGCGTTCGAGGTCCAGCGGCAGGCCAAAGCGTGTCTCGTCCCAGGCGATGGCGGCCATCAACGACTGCAGCGCGTGCTCGGTCTTGTCCAGATCGGCCTGGCGGACATAGATCTGCAGCAGATGCTCGGTGCCGTGGCGGCTGACGATGGGCTGGCTGCGGCACACCAAATCGCCGGCCACCAGCGCAAACAGGTAGCAGGGCTTGCGGTGCGGATCGACCCATTTGGCATAGTGGCGCCCGCCGTCGAGCTCGCCGCTGTCGATCAGGTTGCCGTTGGACAGCAGCACGGGGTAGCGCTTTTTGTCGGCGCGCAGTGTCACGGAGTAGGTGGCCATGACGTCGGGCCGGTCGAGGAAGTAGCTGATGCGCCGGAAGCCCTCGGCCTCGCACTGCGTAAAGAAGGTGCCCTGGCTGACATACAGGCCCATCAGCTGGGTGTTCTTCTCTGGCGCGCAGGTGGTGAAGATCTCCAGCTCGAACGGCTCGGGACCTTCGGGCAGCGCCTCCAGCACGAGCTGGTTGCCGTCCAGCCGAAAGCTCGTGCCTTGGCCGTTGACCAACACGCGGGCCAGGTTGAGGTCTTCGCCGTCCAGCCGCAGCGGCTGCGCCGGTACGTCCGGGTTGCGGCGCATGCGCATACGGTTGAGTACGCGCGTCTTGGCCGGATCGAGGTCGAAAGTCAGATCGACGGTATCGATCCAGTAGGCGGGCGGCGCATAGTCCTCGCGGCGCACGATTCGGGGGGTGCCTTCACGCGTAGCGGTCATGGGTGCGATCCTGAAAGGGAAGGGGCTCAGACGCCCTGCTTGAGCGAGGCTTCGATGAAGACGTCAAGGTCACCGTCGAGCACTTTCTGCGTGTTGGATACCTCGACATTGGTGCGCAAATCCTTGATGCGGCTTTGGTCCAGCACGTAGCTGCGGATCTGGTGGCCCCAGCCGACATCGGTCTTGGTGGCCTCCAACTGCTGCTGGGTTTCCATGCGCTTGCGCATCTCTAGCTCGTGCAGTTTGGAGCGCAGGCGCTGCCAAGCCAGGTCGCGGTTGGAGTGCTGACTGCGGCTGTCCTGCGCGGTGACGACGATGCCAGTGGGGATGTGCGTCAGGCGCACGGCCGAGTCGGTTTTGTTGATGTGCTGACCGCCGGCACCACTGGCGCGGTAGGTATCTACGCGCACATCGGCTGGGTTGATCTCCACTTCGATCGAATCGTCGATCTCCGGGTAGACGAACACCGATGCGAAAGAGGTGTGACGCCCGCCAGAGGAGTCGAACGGCGATTTGCGCACCAGCCGGTGTACGCCGGTCTCGGTGCGCAGCAGGCCAAAGGCATAGTCACCTTCGACCTTGATGGTCGCACTTTTGATGCCGGCGGTGTCGCCGGGCTGCTCATCCTCCACCGTGGCCTTGAAGCCCTTGCGCTCAGCATAGCGCAGATACTGGCGCAACAGCATTTGCGCCCAGTCGCATGCTTCGGTGCCGCCGGCGCCAGCCTGGATGTCAATGAAGCAATTGTTGGGGTCTGCTGGGTTGTTGAACATGCGGCGGAATTCGAGCTTCTCGACCTCCGGCGCAACGCGCTCGACGTCGGCCTCGATCGTTTCCAGGCCCGCGTCGTCGCCCTCGGCGCGCGACATCTCGTACAGCTCGGTGTTGTCGGCCAGCTCCTGCGCCAGCCGGTCCAGCACCAGCACCACGTCCTCGAGGGATTTTTTTTCCTTGGCCAGATCCTGCGCGCGCTTGGGATCGCCCCAGACACCTGGGTCTTCCAGCGCAGCGTTGACCTCCGACAGCTTCAGCGCCTTGGCGTCGTAGTCAAAGAAACCTCCGCCAGTCAGCGACGCGCTGCGTCAGATCCTGCAGGCGGTGGGCAAGGGCGTTGAGGCGTTCGGTTTCCATGGCGATCTTTCGGGTGACGGACTTTCGAAACGCGCTATTTTCGCATGCGGTCACCCACGCCTGGGTACGGGCTGTGGCAACACTTAGGATCGCCGACCCAGTTGCGCGAGCAGCATGCCGGCCAGGATCAGCGCGGCGCCACCCCATCCGCGCCAGCCGATCGTCTCGCCCAGGATCCACCAGCCGCCGATGGCGGCGAATACGCCCTCGCTGCTGTAGATGACCGCGGCATGCGACGCCTTGGCGGTGCGTTGGGCCACGACCTGCAGCGTGTAGGCGATGCCGATCGACAGGATGCCACCCCAGGCGATGGCTCCCGCCGCGCCGGTCAGGGCAGCGGCGGTGATGGTCTCGTCCCGCCACAGGGCTGCCGCCCAGGACAGCGCCCCAGCGACCGTGTACTGCACGATGGACAGACGGATCGCGTCGTGGCGCCGCGCCCAATACCCGACCAACAGCACATGAACGGCCCACAGGCCAGCCCCGCCCAACTGCAGCCAATCGCCCGGCGCGACGGTGGCATCGGGCTTGACGCTCAAAAAATACAGTCCCACCGTCGCCAGTGCCACCGCCAGCCACACGGGCCAGTCCACCGGCTGGCCCAGCAGACGCATCAAAATGGGCACCAGCACCACATACAGCCCGGTGATGAAGCCGGCGTTGGACACGCTCGTATCCAGCAAGCCCACCTGCTGTAGGTTGATGGCCGCAAACAGCACCAGTCCCAGCAGCGTGCCGTCGCGCCACAGCCCGCGGCTGTCCAGGCGCGGCACCGCGGCGAACGGACCGGCACGCCACCACCACAGTGGTGCGATGAGCAGCGCCCCCAGAACCATGCGCGCCGCCGTGTAGGTGAACGGCCCGACGCTGTCCATACCCATCTGCTGGGCGACAAAAGTGGAGCCCCAGATGGCCGCCGCGCCAACCATGAGCAGGTCGGTCTTCCAATTTGTGCCCGTCATATCAGTCGGCCCATCCTTGCAGGGGGGCATCGGTGCCGTCGGGCGCGTCCAGATGTGCCTCGATCAGGGCGGCCACCCGTTGCGGCTGGTCGTGGTGCACCATATGGCCGGCATCCTCGACGCGCGCGATGCGGCAGTGGGGCACCGCCTGCAGGCGTTGGTGGTATTCGGCCAGCGAATACTCTGCGCGCGCGAACCACTGCGCCAAGCTGTCGTCGCTGGCCTCCACCGCCAGCACCGGGGCGGCGATGGCCCTGTAGATGGCCAGTACCTCGTCCACCCGATAGAGCTGGCTGCTGCGCACCTTATGCGCCGGATCCCCCAGAATCCGCCACTCGCCGTGCGGCGCGCCGGGATCGACCGGCCGCGCCCAGTGCTGGGCCAGCCAACGGGCACGGTCCTCGGGCAGGCGGCGGTTGGTCTTCATCAGGCGCCGCGCCACACCTTCCAGGCCGGGGTAGGTCTTGAGTGTCAGCTCACCCTGGGCCAGTTGGTGGAGTTCATCCATCCAGGCCGCATAGCGGAGCGGGGCCTGCTCTGGCCGTGTGGCGGGCATGCCAAACCCTTCCAGATTGACCAGTCGCCGCACGCGCGTCGGCCGCACGCCGGCATACGACATGGCAACATTGCCCCCCATGCTGTGGCCCACCAGGTCGATGGGCGCGTCCGGCGCGCGGCCCAGCCGGTGATTGAGGCGCACCACGAGGAAGTCCAGATCCCCCAGGTAGTCGGCAAACAGGTAGTGATCGGCCGCGCCGTAGGGCGGCGGATCGTGGGGGGCGTCGCTCAGATGGGCCGCACGCGTCAAACCAAATCCACGCCAGTCGGGGGCGATGCAGTGGCGTTCGCGGGCCATGGCATCGACCACGAACTGCCAGGACGCGGATACGTCCATCCATCCATGCAGCAGCCACAGGGGTGGGCGATTCGGTAGGGGTGTTCCCCACTCCCGCAGGTGATAGCGCTGGCCGCGGATAGTCTCGAAGGTGCTGCGCGAGAGTCGTCGAGCTTGATACATTCTCGCCATTATTCAGGAGACGAACGGCCATGCCCTCCATGCCCAGTCATGCACACGACAACCGCGCTGCGCCGCCAGACCATTACGATGCTTTGTATGGGGCCTTCCGCTGGGAGGTACCGGCGCGCTTCAATATGGCCCAGGTTTGTCTGCACCGCTGGGCAGACGACCCTGACCAGTCGCAGGCGCTGGCCGTCATCGAGGACGGGCCGACCCTGACCCGCCCGCGGCGATACCGTTATGCCGACCTGGCCGCCGAGGCCAATCGCCTGTCGAACGCCCTGCGGCTGCTGGGTGTGCAGCGCGGAGATCGGGTGGCCATTGTACTGCCGCAACGCGTCGAGACGGCGGTGGCCTACATGGCCGTGTTGCAGATGGGGGCGGTGGCGGTGCCGCTGTCGCAGCTGTTTGGCCCGGAGGCGCTGGAGTACCGCCTGCTGGACAGCGCCGCCGACGACCCGGCGGTGTTGATCTACACCAGCGGCACCATCGGCAACCCCAAAGGTGCGTTGATGCCGCACCGCGCGCTGATGGACGCGCTGCTGCCGACGCTGTACTTCGGCCGCCCGATCGTCGCCTGGCGCGGGCGCTTCGATCCGCTCGAGGCGTTTGCGCTGCTGCAGCGCCACCGCGTCACGCACACCTTTTTGTTCCCGACCGCGCTCAAAGCCATGATGAAAGCCAAGCCACGGCCGCGACGGCGTTGGCGACTGCGCCTGCAGGCGATCATGAGTGCCGGCGAGGCGGTGGGTGATGCGGTATTCGCATGGTGCCGCGATGAGTTGGGTGTCGCCGTCAACGAGATGTTCGGCCAGACCGAGATCAACTACGTCGTCGGCAACTGCGCGCGCCTGTGGCCGGCGCGGCCGGGCAGCATGGGCCGCGCCTACCCCGGGCACCGGGTCGCGCTGCTGGACGACGCTGGCCAGCCGGTGCCGCCCGGCACCGTTGGCGAGGTGGCGGTGCACCGGCGCGTGCTGCGCCTGCGGGAGGCGGCACGCGCGCGCGAGCGCGCCGCCGCTGCCTGAACACGCCTGTACCCGTATCCGTTCCCCCCCGTTCAAGGAATCCCCACCCATGCAAACCGTCACCTTGGCCGCCAGTGGCCTGTCCGTCTCCCCGATTTGCCTGGGGACGATGACCTTCGGCGAGCAGGTCGCCGAGCGCGACGCCCACGCCATCCTCGACCGAGCGCTGGAGCGCGGCGTCAACTTCCTCGACACCGCCGAGATGTACGCGGTGCCGGCGCGCGCCGAGACCTATGGCGCCACCGAAACGATCCTGGGCAACTGGTTCGCCAGCCGCCCTGGCGTGCGCCAGCGCGTGGTGTTGGCCACCAAGGTAGCCGGCCCCTCGCGTGGCATGCCGTGGATCCGCGGCGAGGCCTCTGGCCTGACCAAGGCCGAGATCCTGGCCGCCTGCGACGGCAGCCTGCGCCGGCTGCGCACCGATGTCATCGATCTGTATCAGATCCACTGGCCGGCGCGCCATGTACCCATGTTTGGCGCGATCAGCTTCGACCCCTCCAAGGATCGCCCGTGCGCCAGCATCGCTGAACAGCTGGAGGCAATGGACGTCCTCGTGCGTACCGGGAAGGTGCGCTACATCGGCCTGTCGAACGAGACGCCGTACGGGGTGCACGAGTTTGTGCGCGTGGCCGAGCAGGCCGGGTTGCCGCGTGTGGTGACGGTGCAAAACCCGTACTGCCTGATCAACCGCAGCTATGAGAATGCGCTGGACGAGACCTGTCATCGCCTGGGTGTGGCACTGCTGGCGTACTCGCCGCTGGGCTTTGGGCTGCTGACTGGCAAATACGACGATACCGGGCTGGAGCATGGTGGGCCGCCCCAGGGCCGCTTGGCCCTCTTCGAGAGCATGCGCCGGCAGCGCTGGGGCCGACCGGAGGCGCTGGCCGCGGCACGCCGCTACAACGTCCTGGCGCGCGAGCACGGGTTGACACCGGCACAACTGGCGCTGGCGTTTTGCTATCGCAACTGGCGCGTGGCCAGCACCATCATTGGCGTGACCTCGCTTTCCCAGCTGGACGCCTGCCTGGACGCGTGGGATGTCCAGCTCGCCCCGGAGCTGCTCGAAGCCCTCGACCGCATCCGCTGGGAGGTGCGCGATCCGGCCCAGTGAGCAGCGCGGCGGCACCGGCAAATCTGGCGTCTCGGGTTAAGCTTGCGGCCCGGCGTGCTGCCGGGGTCTCGAAGAATTTTCAGGAGCCAGGTCGATGATGCAGTGGTGGATGTCCATGGGTGCGGTGGCACTGGCCTATGCCGTGGGTTCGCTGTCGTTTGCGGTGTTGGTCAGCCGCGTGATGGGGTTGAGCGACCCTCGCACCTACGGCAGCAAGAACCCCGGTGCCACCAACGTGCTGCGCTCGGGCAACAAGGCGGCGGCGGTGCTGACGCTGCTGCTGGACGCGCTCAAGGGTTGGCTGCCGGTGTGGGTGGTCGGTCATTGGGCTACAGCTTGGGGGCTGGGCGACGGCACGTTGGCGGCCGTCGGGTTGGCGGCTTTTTTGGGGCACCTGTTTCCGGTGTTTTTCCGCTTTCAGGGCGGCAAAGGGGTGGCCACGGCCGCCGGTGTGCTGCTGGCGTTCGAGCCGTGGCTGGGCCTTGCCGTGCTGGCGAGCTGGATCCTGATCGCCGGATTTTTCCGTTACTCGTCGCTGGCGGCCATCGTGGCTGCGGTGTTTGCGCCGCTGTACTACGGGTTTGGCGACGGCGCCGCATGGGATGTGCGCCCCCCGGTGGCGCTGGCGGTCGCAGCCATGAGCCTGCTGCTGTTGTGGCGCCACGCGGGCAACATCCAGCGCCTGCTGGCCGGGCAGGAGAGCAAGATTGGCAGCAAAAAAGGCGGTGGCGCCCGCTGATGCTGCAGCTCATCCCTGCAGCCAGGCCCTGCGCGAAAGCTGATGCAAGCGCGGCTGGTCGAGCCGCACCCGCACCGTGGCGGTTTGCGGCGCGGCTTCGACGGCGATGTCGTTCGGGCAGGGCTCGCTCAGTCGCGGAAGTTCTGGAAGCTCAAGGGCAACTGCGCCATCTCCTTGCGGATCAGGGCGATGGCCGTTTGCAAATCGTCGCGCTTGGCCCCGCTGACGCGCACGGCATCGCCCTGGATGGCGGCTTGTAGCTTGAGCTTGCTGCCCTTGATGAGCTGCTGGATTTTTTTGGCGTCCTCGCTGCCGATGCCGTTGCGCACACGAAAGACCTGCTTGACCCTGTCGCCACCGATTTTCTCGACCTTGCCTGGGTCCAGAAAGCGCACATCGACCTGGCGCTTGGTCAGCTTGTTGCGCAGGATGTCTTCCACCTGCTGGAGTTGGAAGTCGCTGTCGGCGTGTGCGATGATGTCGTGGTCTTTAAGCTCTACCGCAGCAGACGAGCCCTTGAAGTCGAAGCGGGTGCCGATCTCGCGCTGTGTCTGCTCGACGGCATTCTTGACTTCGACCAGGTTGGGTTCGAGCACGGTATCGAACGAAGGCATGCGGGTTTCCTCCGAGAATAGCCAGATAACTAGGCGTTTGCGACAATCTGCGCATGGTAGTCGAGAACCACGTGCCGTTGCAGCCCCTCAACTCCTTCGGCATCGCAGCGCGCGCGCATCGTTTGGTGCGCATCCGCCGCGAGGAGGATGTGTTGGCTCTGGTGCGCCACCCCGAGTGGCGCTGGCAAGACACATTCATTCTGGGCGGTGGCAGCAACATTGTGCTGACTGGCGATCTGCGCCAACTGGTGCTGAAGGTGGAGATCCCCGGGCGGCGTCTTTTGCACGAGGACGAGCGGGGCTGGCTGGTCGAGGCTGGCGCTGGTGAGCCTTGGCATGCGTTCGTGGATTGGACGCTGCAGCAGGGCTGGCCCGGCCTGGAAAACCTCGCCCTCATCCCCGGCACGGTCGGGGCCGCCCCCGTACAAAATATCGGTGCCTACGGGGTCGAGCTGCAGGATGGCTTTCACTCCCTCGACGCGATCGATCTGGAGACAGGCGAGCGCCTGACCCTGCGGCATGAACATTGCGCCTTTGGTTACCGCGATTCGGTATTCAAACACGCGCGCGCCGGCGAGCGCGGCATGGGGCTCAAGGGCCGTGCGCTGATCACCCGCGTGCGTTTCTGGTTGCCGCGGCAGTGGCGCCCGCAGTTGGGGTACCACGACCTGGAGCGCAAGGTGGCCGAAACCGGCATCGCCCAACCGACACCGCGCCAGGTGTTCGACTGGGTGTGCGAAATTCGCCGCGCCAAGCTGCCCGATCCTGCCCTGATCGGCAACGCGGGCAGCTTTTTCAAAAACCCCACGGTCACCCCAGAGCAGTGCGCCGACATCATCGGCCGCGATCCCAAGGTGGTGCACTACCCCATGCCCGACGGCACGGTCAAGCTGGCCGCGGGTTGGCTGATCGATGCCTGCGGCTGGAAGGGCAAAACCGTCGGCCACGCGGGCGTGTACGACAAGCAGGCGTTGGTGCTGGTCAACCGCGGCGACGCCGAACACCCCTGCACGGGCGGTGAAGTGATGACGTTGGCGCGGCTGATTCAGACCAGCGTATACGAGCGTTTTGGCATCCGCCTAGAGCCGGAGCCTGTGGTGATCTGATTGAAGCGGGCGTGCGTCACTTTTTGATTGCAGGGGTTGCCATGTCCGTTTCATCGTCGTTGCGGCCGAATGTGCCAGGGGCTGGGCGTCAGGCGCGGCGCGCGCGCCGTTGGGTCTTGGGTTGGCTGGCTATGGCGGCGGCACTGGCGGTGCTGTGGCTGGCCGGCCCCCGCTATGTCTATGGCCCAGACGAGCCTGCGCCCCGGGTACAGCCACCGGCTGCCTTGGCGGAGCTGGACGGTTGGCTGGCCGCACAAGAGGCCGCCCGCCCAGATCTGCGTCCGGGCACCGCCAAGGGGATCGTCTGGCACGGCGCCCCGGGTACGCGTACCCCCTGGGCCGTGGTGTACCTGCATGGGTTTACCGCCAGTCGGATGGAGACGGCACCCTTGGCCGAGCGGGTGGCCCAGGCCCTGGGAGCCAATCTGTTTCACACGCGGCTGGCCGGTCATGGACGGTCACCGCAGGCCTTGGCGGCCGTCAAGCCCCAGGACTGGCTGGCCGACGCGGTAGAGGCGGTGCGCATCGGTCACGCGATCGGAGAGCAGGTATTGCTGATCGGCACCTCCACCGGAGCGACGCTGGGCGCCTGGCTGGCCATGCGGCCGGAGGCAGCTGGCGTACCGGTGCAGCGTCAGGTATGGATATCGCCCAACTTTGGGCCAGCGGACAAGCGCACCGAATGGCTCAACGGCCCCTGGGGGAAGCAACTGGCGCAGTGGATCACGGGCGGCGTGGTCGGCTCACCCAGTGACGACCCGCGCATCGAGATGGGTTGGACTCGCGTCTATCCGGTACAGGCATTGTTTCCCATGATGGCGCTGGTACAGCGCGTGCGCGAGGCCGATGTGTCCACCGTAAAAACGCCGGTGCTGGTGCTGTACAGTCCACGCGACCGTACAGTCGATCCAGCCCTGACCGAAGCGCTTTTTGCCCGCTTGGGCAGTCCCGTCAAGCAGCTGGAGCGGGTCGAGGACAGCACCGACCACGACCAGCATGTACTCGCGGGCGACCTTCGCTCGCCCGGCACCACGCAACGCTTGG
>NZ_JARJMT020000033.1 GCF_029335975.1 Tepidimonas sp. | reverse complement strand
GCAAGGGTGGCGCCGGCTCTTGGTGCGCGATGGGCTCGACGATGAAAGAGCGAGTGGCCCCGGCATACGCCACGTGGCACATCACGGGCTGGCTCAGCG
Source organism: Tepidimonas sp. (assembly GCF_029335975.1). Taxonomy (GTDB): domain Bacteria; phylum Pseudomonadota; class Gammaproteobacteria; order Burkholderiales; family Burkholderiaceae_C; genus Tepidimonas. The sequence continues at coordinate 4,847 of NZ_JARJMT020000033.1, read as the reverse complement.
CGACGCCGCCGAGTGAGGTGGACAACACTGCGGTGATGACACGTTTCATGAAAGGCCCGATTGTCCGACCCCTCGGGTTCATTCGAAACCGATGCGCTTGACTGCCGACAACACCTGCACCACGCCGCGCGTGGCCTGGCTAAACGGAGTGCCCGGCGCGATGGCTTCTTCGGCCTGCCGCCATTCGCGGCGGTTGACCAGTTCGCCCACATCAGCGGCGACCTGGTGAAAATGGCTGTGGCGTTCGATCAGTTCAGCAAAACGCGGCTGCGAACCGAAACGCTGGCGACCTTCACCATAAATCCACTTGCCCAGCGCGCAGCAGTCGTCGCGGCGCAAGGTGTCGACATCCACCCGATGGTGATTCTCCATGGCATCACGCAATTTGATTTTCCACTGCCGATGCGCATCGATGATCTCGTCGATATCCAGACCCGGCACGGCACTGGCGTATTGGGTCTGACTGCCCGCGAGGCGGAATTCGTCCACCAGCGCCGCCATGCGCAATGCGGCATCGCGCTGCGTCGCCGAGGCGGCCGCGGTCTGTTCGGCCAAAGCGGCATTCTGTTGGGTATTGCGGTCCAGCTCCTGAACCGCTTCGCCAATCTGTTGGACGCCCAGCCGTTGCTCGCGCGCGGCGTTGGCCACCTCGTCCATGAGCTGGCGTGTGCGTTGGGCCGAGGCCACGATGTCCTGCATGACGCCACCGACCCCTTGCACCACCTCTACCCCATCGGCGACGTCGCGTACAGTGCGCTCGATCAGGTCTTTGATCTCTCGCGCCGCCTGACTGGATCGCTGCGCGAGTTGCCGCACTTCACCGGCCACCACCGCGAAACCCCGACCGGCCTCGCCGGCGCGCGCCGCTTCCACCGCGGCGTTGAGTGCGAGGATGTTCGTCTGAAACGCGATGCCATCGATGACACCGGTGATGTCGCGGATGCGTGCCGAGGATTCTTCCAGCCGCCGCATGGTCTGCACGACGCGCTCGACGATTTCGCCGCCTCGGGCGGCCGACACCGCATTGGTCTGTGCCAATTCGGCGCCCTGCACGACAAGGTCGGCGGTGTGCGCCGAGGTGGACGATGTCTGCTCCAGCGCGGCGGAAGACTCCTCCAGCGCGGCGGCGGACGATTCGGCCCGCGCGGCCACATCCTGCGCGCCATGGTTGACTTCGATCGCCGTATGCACCACTTCGTTGCTGGCATGGCGCACCGCGCGAATGATGTCCACCAAGGCCGCCTGCAGCATCGCCAGTTCCCGCTGCAGACTGCCCAGGGTATCGTCGGCGTCGGGGACGATGGTCTGGCGCAAGTCTCCCATGCTCAGCGTGAGCATATCGCGCCGGATGCGACGCACCCGCTGTCCGATCGCGCGCGCCGTCCAGCGCACGCCCAACGCGCCCAGCGCAACGGCCGCGATGTCCAACGACCAGCGCCACGGCGGCACCGCGCCGAAACCATCGAACGCCGCAGCCGCCAAATCCCCCGCCAAGGGCAAGGCCGCGCCCAGCCATGCCAGAGTGCAGCCTACGCTCAATGCGCCCATGCCCCGGGCGGCCGCATCGGAAATAGGCGCGGGCGATGCCGAAACGGCCGATGGGGTGGCGGCAAGCGATGGGTGGGTCGCCGACATCCGGTGTCTCCTGCGTGGTTTGCACCGCGCCGGCCCGAGTCATAAACATTCCGGCCAACGCGCGATGGCGATGGCGTGATTCTAGTCGGCGATTGCTGCCCATCGCCGCTTGGCCGCTGGCGTTTTGAGTTTCCTCAGTGCGCGTGCCGAGTCGGCATGACGTGTACCCAGCGGCAGTCCATCCAAATCCGCAGCGGCTCGCCTGGTCGCAGTGCTTGTCGCAACGGACCCGAGCGCACGAGGCGCAGCGACACGCCGGGCAAACCGTCCAAGCTGGCGTGAGCCAGGGTGGTTTCGCCCAGGTGGCGCGCCGTCAAGATGGTAGTGGCCAGCGGCACCCACTCCGGCGCGCTGCCATCGGCCGGCGCGGCCTCGGCGCGGACGGTGTGCTCCTCGTCCAGATGCAGACCGTCGCTCGGTATGATCCATGTGACCCGCTGACCGATTGGGATTTTGCCCTTGTCGCGCACCCGCAGTCGGCGGGACACCGGAGTGCCATCGCCCAGACACCATTGCAACCACCCCACGCTGGCTGCACGCTCATCGTCGTTTTGCGGGCCGAGCCAAATTCCCTGAAACCGGTTTTGAATGCCCAGCAGGTCGGCAACGCGGGCATTGCGAGGGCTGCGGTGGATATGCGCGGGCGCGCCGCTTTGCAGCACCTGACCTTGATCCATGACGAGCAAGCGGTCGGCCAGCTGCCGTGCCTCGACCAGGTCGTGCGTGACCAAAATGATGGGGATCGCCAGGTCCTCGCGCAATTCGGCCAGCAGGTCATACAACCCCTGGCGGCTCATTTGATCGACGGCCGAAAACGGTTCATCGAGCAGCAATACACGCGGCTGACGCGCCAGGGCTCGGGCCACCGCGACCCGCTGTTGTTGGCCTCCCGACAATGCCGTTGGGCGCCGTTGCATCTGTTCGGGGCTCAGCCGCACGCGCTCCAGCCACTGGATGGCCAGGCGCTGACGTTGCGAGCGCGGTAGGTGCAGCAGCGCCAACGCGACATTGTCAACGGCGCTCAAATGCGGCATGAGCGCGTAATTCTGGAACACCAAGCCGACATGTCGGCGCTGCGGCGGCACGAACAAGCCGCGGTCTGTATCCAGCCAGGTTTCTTCGCCAATGGTGATCCTGCCGGCGGCGGGACGCATCAGCCCGGCCACACAGCGCAAGAGCGATGTCTTGCCTGCCCCGGATGGTCCCACCAATGCCAGCAATTCGCCTGAGGCCGCCTGCGCGGTGCAATGCAGCGGCATCGGGTGGAGCTGGTCGACTTCGACGTTTAACGAGCCCATGGATTGGCTTTCTTTGATCGCACTCGGATTGGCTGTTTAGCGCTTGGTCGTGCGCGCCACCGCGAAGAATGATGTGGCCACGGCCAGCAGCGAAACCAACAACAACAGCAGCGCCATGCGGTCGGCTGCGACCATGTCAAATGCTTGCACCCGGTCATAGATGCTGATGGCGATGGTTTTGGTCTGACCGGGAATACTGCCGCCCACCATGAGCACCACACCGAACTCCCCCAAGGTGTGCACGAACGTCAATACCGCAGCCGACAAAATGCCGGGCCACGCCAAGGGCAACTCCACCCGCCACAGGGTTTGCCACACCGATAGCCCATGCACGGCCGCCGCTTCGGTCAAATGGGCGGGGATGGCCTCGAAGGCGCGCTGGATGGGCTGCACCATGAAGGGGATATTGAATACGACCGAAGCGATCAATAATCCCAGAAAGTTGAATGTCAAGCGGATATCAAAATGCTCCAACAGCCACGCGCCCATCGGTGAAGCGGCCCCCAGCGAGACGAGCAGGTAATAGCCGAGCACGGTCGGCGGCAGTACCAGCGGAAGCACCACCACCGCTTCGATCAACGCTTTGCCGACAAAGCGCGCCCGCGCCAGCCAGCGTCCCATCCACAAGCCCGCGGGCAGCAGGACCGCCAACGTGGCCGCGGCCAGCTCCAAAGACAGAAACAGCGCCGTCCAGTCCATGCTATCGTTTCCGGGCGAAAGTAAAGGCGGGTGCGCGCGTTGCGGGGCCTATCATCGAGTTTGCGGCATGACGAAGCCGTAGCGGGTCATGATGGCTTGCGCCGGCGCAGTGGCCAAGAATGCATAAAATTCTCGCGCTGCCTGCGGCGCATCCTTCAGCAGTACCATGCGTTGTGCCAAGGGTTGGTGCCATTCGGCTGGGATCAAAGCGAAATCTCCCAAGGCCGCAAGTTGCGGAGATTTGGCCAGCGACAGCGCGATGATGCCACCATCGGTCGATCCCGAGGTGGCGAATTGGGCCGTCTGAGCGATGTTTTCCCCATAGACCAACTTCGGCTCGATCGCACTCCACAGACCAGCATGCTGTAGGGCTTCTTGCGCACGCCGGCCATACGGTGCGTGTTCGGGGTTGGCGATGGCAAATTTGCGCAGGCGACCATCCTTGAGCGCAGCGGCCAGGTCGCGCAATTCGCCATCCGCTTTGAGCGGAGAGCCTTTGGGCACGATGATGCCGATGCGGCCATAGGCATACAGCCGACCCCGGTCAAGGGTTTTGCCAGCGTCGGCGAGTTTCAAGACGTAGTCTTCATCTGCCGACATGTACAGGTGAAACGGCGCTCCCTGAAGAATCTGGGCGTAAAAATTGCCCGACGAGCCAAACACCAAACGCAGCTTTTGCCCCGTTTGCTGTTCGAACAATTCAGCCACTTCCTGGACCGCGAATTTGAGGTCGGCGGCGGCGGCTACCGTCGGGGGTGCGCCCACCGACTGAGCCTGCGCTGGGCGCTGCCAACCCAGCACAGCGGCGCTGGCGAGGGCGAGGGAGGCCAAGATGGCCCTACGGCTCGAACGAACATACATGGACGGTCTCCTTTCACTGATGGGCATATGCGGCTTGGGTCTGTGCCGAGGCGAAAAAAACGAACGACGCTCACCACCCGCGATATCTTACTACAAAGATATCGAGAAAGCAGGTTGGGGCAAAGCCCGTCGCCTTGCTCGGCGGCGCAGGTCATGGCGCGCGCCATGGGGGGCTGCCGGTATCATTTTGGCCAATGAAGCCGTCCCTACAGATCTCCGCGCTTGAGCTGCGAACCCGCTTTCGGATTCAAATCAAACATGCCGTCGCCATCGGCCCGGGCAAGGCTGATGTGCTGCAGGGTATCGCCGAGACCGGCTCGATCGCCGAAACGGGGCGCCGCCTGGGTATGAGCT
>NZ_JARJMT020000032.1 GCF_029335975.1 Tepidimonas sp. | reverse complement strand
TGCGGCATTGACCAGCGCCACCGCCGCGCCGTGGACGGCCGGCACCAGCAGCGGATTCACGGGACCGAGCGCCTGCGTCCACACCTGCCGTGCCGGCACGAGCGCGGCCACCGGCTCCAGCGGCATGGGCTCGGGTTTGCGAGCACCGGACGAGCAAGCAACCAGCGCCAGCAGGACGGCGGCGCTGGCCAGCCAAGCCCCCGCCCGACGGGTAAGCGAGAAGGAATCGACGGAGGAACGGATGTGATTCACGGCTTGGCCTCCGGACGAGCAGTGGGATCGACCCCCAGTGCGTTGAGCTTGGCCTCGACGATGGCACGGTAGCCGACCGCGGGCTCCAACCCCTTCCAGGCATCCAGGTAGGCCGCGCGAGCGGCTTCGTCCTCACCCTGGCGGTGCAGCACGTCACCACGGCGATCGGCACGCCATGGGCGCAGGGCCTCGGGCACCTCGGCATCGAGCAGTCGCAGGGCCGCATCGAGATTGCCGGCGTCCAGCTCCAGCCCCGCCATGCGCACTCGGGCCACCGCGCTCAGGGCCTCATCACGCCCACGGTCGATCGCAAACTGCAGGGCTGCGCGCGCATCGGCGAGCTGCTCCGCCTCGACCAGCGCCCGGGCAGCCAGCAGGGCGCCCTGCTGTGCCTGCGCGGTCCGACCCGCCTGGGCCTGCAGGTCGCTCCAGATGCGCCGCACCCGCTCGATATCGGCTGCGCGGGCGGCTTGGTCCAGCTCATCGTATAGCGCGGCAGCCTGCACGGCTTGCCGCTGCTCCCAATACTGCCAGCCGTTGTAGGCAGCGTAGACGCCCAGCAGCCCCGCCACCAGCCAGGTGATGAGGTTGCCGTACTTTGCCCAAAAAGCCTTGAGCTGGGCAATTTGTTCCTGCTCTTCGAGATCGTAATGCGAGGCCATGCGCTGCCCGGTAGGTGTCGATGTGGCGGGATTGTAGAGGGGGGCGAACCCTGCGGTCGCGGTTGGCTGCATCAGGTCGCGCCGACGCAGCGCAACTGGGCGGCCCACTCAGCGGCCTGGGCCATGGGCAGCAGCGTCTGGGCAGTGACAGGACCTTGCAGCCCTTCGCGCAGGGGCTTGACCGCCACCTGCCCGGCAGCCAGCTCCGCCTGGCCAAAAATCAGCGCATAGCGCGCCCCGCTGGCGTCGGCTTTTTTGAACTGCGACTTCATGCTGCCCTGCCCGTCTGGCCCTGCGGCGTGCATCAGCACTTGCAGTCCTGCAGCGCGCAAGGCCCGCAGGACTGGCATCACCTGCGGCCAGGCCTGGGCGTCGGGCACGATGGCATAGGCATCCGGCACCGGAGGGGCTGGCAGGCGCTGCTGGGCCTTGAGCAGCTCCAGTATGCGCTCCACCCCCATGGCCCAGCCCACACCGGGGGCGGGCTTGCCACCCACCTCGGCCATCAATCCGTCGTAGCGCCCCCCCGCGCAAACCGTTCCCTGCGCCCCAAGCGACGTGGTGACGAATTCGAACACCGTGTGATGGTAATAGTCCAGCCCACGCACCAAACGCGGGTTTATCCGGTATTCAATGCCCTGAGCGTCCAGCAGGCGGCGCACCGCTTCGAAGTGCGCGAGCGACGCCGAGCCCAGATGGTCGAGCAACTTGGGAGCGGCCTCGACGAGCGCTTGCATCGCCGGGTTTTTGGTATCCAGAATGCGCAGCGGGTTGGTGTAGAGGCGACGGCGTGCGTCCTCGTCGAGCTGGTCGCGGTGCTGCTCGAAATACGCGATCAGCGCCTGGCGGTGCGCCTGCCGCTCAGCGGGCTGCCCCAGGCTGTTGAGTTCCAGCGTGATGTCCTGCAGGTCCAGTTCGCGCCACAGGTCTGCGGCCATCGCAATCAGTTCGGCATCGGCCTCGGGGCCAGACAAGCCCAGCGCCTCTACACCCACCTGGTGAAACTGCCGATAGCGCCCACGCTGCGGCCGCTCGTGGCGAAACATCGGACCCATGTAGTAATAACGCTTGGGACCGTCGTAGAGCAGCGAATGCTCCACCACGGCGCGCACCACACCGGCCGTGCCCTCGGGTCGCAGCGCGAGCTGTTCGCCGTTGAGCCGGTCCTCGAAGGCGTACATCTCTTTTTCGACGATGTCGGTGACCTCGCCCAACCCGCGCACGAACAGGGCCAGCGGCTCGACGATGGGGGTGCGGATGTTGCGGTAGCCATAGCGCGCGAACAGATCGCGCACCCGTGTCTCCAACCATTCCCAATGGGCGGATTCGGGCGCGACGATGTCATTCATGCCTTTGACGGCGGTGATCTTGTCGGTCATTTCGGTCTCGTGTGGGGGCTCCACGGCGATGGTGTTGCGGTGCCCAGATGCCAACGAAAGGGTGGCGCAAGGAATGCGCCAGACAGTATCGTCAGACTGTGCCGGTGCCAAAGCGCCGGGCAACATAGTCTTCGACGATTTGTCGAAAATCCTCGGCGATGCGCTCGCCGCGCAGGGTGGTGACCTTCTGGCCATCCAGATAGACAGGGGCGGCCGGGGCCTCGCCGGTGCCGGGCAGGCTGATGCCGATGTCGGCGTGCTTGCTCTCACCCGGCCCATTGACGATGCAACCCATGACGGCCACTTTGAGGTTCTCGACCCCGGGATAGCGGCTGCGCCAAACCGGCATGGCCGCCCTCAGGTGGTCGTCGATCTGCTTGGCCAGCTCCTGGAATACAGTGCTGGTCGTACGCCCGCAACCGGGGCAGGCGGTGACGCTGGGCACGAACGCCCGCAGCCCCAGCGCCTGCAAAATCTCCAGCGCCACCACCACTTCCTGGGTGCGGGGCTCGCCGGGCTGGGGAGTCAGGCTGACGCGGATGGTGTCGCCGATACCCTGCTGCAGCAGCACGGCCAGCGCCGCGGCCGAGGCCACGGTGCCCTTGGTGCCCATGCCCGCCTCGGTCAGCCCCAGGTGCAGCGGATAGTCGCAGCGGCGCGCCAGTTCCTGGTACACGGCGATCAGATCCTGCGCATTGCTGACCTTGCACGACAACACCACGGCCTCGGGCGCCATGCCGAGTTCCACCGCACGCTCGGCCGACGCCAGCGCCGAGGCGATCAGCGCCTCGTACATGACCTGCCGCGCATCCCAGGGCTGGGGGCGGCGGCCGTTTTCGTCCATCATCTGCGCGAGCAGATCGGCATCCAGACTGCCCCAGTTGACGCCGATGCGGATGGGCTTGCCCCAGCGCAGCGCCGCCTCGATCATCTGGGCGAACTGGCGATCTTTCTTTTCGCCACGGCCCACGTTGCCCGGGTTGATGCGGTATTTGGACAGCGCTTGTGCCATGGCCGGGTGGTCGGTGAGCAAGCGGTGCCCGTTGAAGTGAAAATCACCGATCAACGGGACCGACACCCCCATGCGGTCGAGCTGTTCGCGGATGTACGGCACCGCCCGCGCCGCCTCGTCGTGGTTGACGGTGATGCGCACCAACTCGGAGCCGGCCTGGGCCAGTTCCTTGACCTGGATGGCCGTCGCGATGGCGTCCGCCGTGTCGGTGTTGGTCATCGACTGCACGCGGACCGGCGCATCGCCGCCTAGGGTGACGCGGTGCTCCCCCCAAACCACGACGCCTTGGCGCGAGCGGCGCGGGGCGGCGGTGCCCAGCGGAATCGGTCGGTCTGCATGTGGCGCTGCGCCCATCGCGGCGGCCAGAGGGTCGATGGCACTCATGACAATCAGCGGATTTCGAAACGGGCGACATTATTGCGGGTCATCGGCCCCAGATCGAAGGGCTGGCCGCGGACCACGACCTCGGTGGCATCCGCGCGTCCGACGGTGATCGCCAGCGGCAGATCCTCGTCGAAGCGGACGTCCTCGCCCGGCTGCAGGTTGCGCTGCAGCCAGACACGCCCCGATGCGCCAATGACCTGGATCCAGCTCTCGGCCCGGGCTCGCAACTGCACGGCGGATGCAGCGTGGCCCTCCGAGGCCGGCTGCAGCGGTGCCGGTGCATCGGCAGAACTGGCCTCGGCCGCGGGGGGCATGGCTGCGGCTGGGGAGTTGGCTGCGGATTCCTTGGGGCCCGGCTCCAGCCCCGCAGCGGGCGCGGTGCCGCCTTCGGCCCCAGCCGCTGCGGGGCTTGCAGGGGTATCCCCTGCGCTCGGCAGCACGAACCACAGGACCCCAGCCAGCACGGCCAGCGCCAGCGCGATCCACAACGGCGCGCGGCGGCCACTCGCTTCGCTGCCACCAAAATCGGGCGCGGCGTTCTCGCGCGGCATCGGAGCATCGATCGAGCCGTGGGTTGCCCCGAGCTGTGGGGCCTGACCGGCTGGCAAGGCGGCAAGGATGGGTGCGGGATCGATCTTGAGCAGTCGGCACACGCTCAGCGCCAAGGCGCGCACGAAGGTGACATCGGGCAGCGCGTCGTAACGGTCCGCCTCTAGCGCCTCTAGGCGCTCGACAGGCACCTTCAGGGTCGCGGCGATGGCGGCGATATGCAGCCCGGCGCGCTCGCGGGCCTGGCGCAGCGCCTCACCCGCAGACTGCGGTTGCGTCGCAGGCGCAGTGGTGCCGGACTCACTCATGGAAAACCCCCTGCTCATAAAAGCCGGCCTCGCGCGAGGTCGGAAAGCGGCGTTTGAGCTGCTCGCCGAGTTGCGACACCGCCTCGCGGTTCTGCAGCCGGTTTTCGATCCGGATGCCCAGCCAGAGGGTCTCGGCGTTCGCCAGCTCGGAGTTGTTGAGGCGGCGGATGTAAAACCGCGCCCGCTCGCTGTCGCCGCGCTGGTGCAGCAACAGCGCCAGGTTGTACAACACCACGGGATTGTCGGGGTCGAGCTCGAAAGCGCGCTGCAGGCTGCGCTCACCGGACTCGGCCTGGCCCGCGCGGACCTGGCACACCCCCAATACCATCCAGGTGCGTGCCGCCGAGCGGTACCCCGGCGCCTCCAACGCGCGCTGGAAGGCGTGCAGCGCTGAGGAATAACGACCATCCTGGCAGTACATCCAGCCCAGGTTGTGCCAGGAATCCCCGTCGCGCGCATCCAGCCGCAAGGCCTGCTGAAAACTCTCTTGCGCCAGCTGAAAATCGCGCAATTGTGTGTAAATGAGCCCGCGCAGATTGAACGCGGCAGCGTAGCTTGGGTCGATTTGGATGGCCTGTTTGACCTCGTCCAAGGCAACGACCGTCTGCCCCTGCTCGAAGTAGCCGGCGGCCAACTCCAGCCGGGTGCGGGCGCGCTTGCGGGCCTGGGGCTCGTCCGACTCTGTGATCCAGTCGCGGTCCGTGCTGCCGCCCATCGCCCCAGCGCAGCCCGACAAGGCGGCAACGGCACCCAGCACGCACAACAACGCAGCTGCGCGTCCACCGAGCACCAGCGCCCGCCG
>NZ_JARJMT020000030.1 GCF_029335975.1 Tepidimonas sp. | reverse complement strand
GGGCGCCGTAGTGACGCTCGTTGAGCCGCCAATCCTTGATCACCGGCAGCCAGGTGCGGTCCATCTCGTCCAGTACATACCACAGCGTGTGGATGGCGCGTTTAAGCACGCTGGTGAAGCACAGATCGAAATCCCAACTCTCAGCCTTGAGCAGCCTGCCCGCCGTTATCGCCTGCGATACGCCCGTGGGCGTGAGATCGACATCGGTCCAGCCGGTGAAGCGGTTTTCGAGGTTCCAGATGGACTCCCCGTGGCGGATGAGGACGAGCTTGGGCATGGTCGAGGAGGGCGAGGGGCGATTGGCAGGGAAGGTGAAAAAGGCAAAGCCGCATTCTAAAATGGCGGCGTTGGAGGGGCAAAACCTGCCCCTAAGGATTGCAACCCCAAGGCCTATCGTGGATTTTTTGATCGAAAATTGGATGTTGGTGGCGCTGGCGGCTGGCTCGGCCGCGATGCTGATGTGGCCAGTGTTGAGCGGCGCAGCGGGCGGCCCGGGCGTGTCGCCGACCGAGGCGGTGCAGCTCATCAACCGGGAGAAAGCCGTCGTGATCGATGTGTGCACGCCTGCCGAGTTTGCCGCCGGGCATGTGACTGGGGCGCGCAACATTCCGCTGGATGTACTGGAGCAGCAGTTGCCCCAGGTGGTCAAGAACAAGGCCACGCCGCTGGTGCTGGTGTGCGCCTCGGGTATACGTTCGCGCCGTGCCGTGGCCATGGCCAAGAAGCTGGGCTACGACAAGGCGGTTTCGCTGTCCGGCGGCATAGCTGCCTGGCGCAGCGCCAACCTGCCGGTTCAAAAGGCCTGATCGCTCACTACAAAAGGCACATGGCATGGCGCACGTCAAGATTTTCAGCAGCGACTACTGCCCCTATTGCCAGCGGGCCAAGGCTTTGTTGCTCGCGCGGGGTGTGACCGAGTGGGAGGAGATCAACGTCGATGGCCGGCCGGAGGTCCGCCAGGAAATGGCGCGGCTGGTCGGGCGCACCAGCGTGCCGCAGATCTTCATCGACGGGCGCCACATCGGGGGGTGTGACGATCTGCACGACCTCGATGCCCGCGGCGGTCTGGTGCCGTTGCTGCAGGGGCAGGGCGGCTGAGGCCGGCAAGGTCGTTGGGGCCGGCTGCATCCGGCTGGAGCCCCTGGCCCTGTCATAATGTCTTTGTTTGGCCGGCCCCGAGCGGCGCATTCCGCGCCGCCGGGGGCGGCTCTACCCGGGCGTTCGCCGCCGGCAGGCGCCCCTCATCCGACTTCGACCATGTCCGACGATCAAACCCCCGTTTTCCAAATCCAGCGGATTTACCTCAAAGAGGCCTCTCTAGAGCAGCCCAACTCTCCCGCCATTTTCCTCGAGCAGCAGCAGCCCAGCGTGGACATCCAGTTGGGTGTCGAGGCCAAGGGGGTGGCTGACGGGGTGTACGAGGTGGCAGTCCTGGCTACCGTGCACACCAAGATTGGCGAGCGCACCGTGTTTTTGGTCGAGTGCAAGCAGGCGGGCATCTTTGAGATCCGCAACCTGCCGCAGGAGCAAATGGGTCCGATCATGGGCATCGCCTGCCCGCAGATCGTCTACCCATATCTGCGCAGTAATGTGGCCGATCTGATCACGCGCGCGGGCTTTCCGCCCGTGCATCTGGCCGAGATCAATTTCCAGGCCATGTACGAGCAGCAGCAGGCCCAACAGCAGGACGACGCGCCGCGCATCGCCACCGCCTGATGGACGCAGGGGTGGGTACTGGCCCACCCTGTCGCCGTCGGCTCTTTTGACGCAGCCATGCACCTGACTGTGATCGGTGCCGGCGCTTGGGGGACGGCCTTGGCCATTGCGGCGGCCGCCACCCACCCGGTGCGCCTGTGGGCACGCGACCGCGCGCAGGCCGAGCGCCTGCAAAGCGAGCGGGTCAATGCCCGCTACCTGCCGGGGGCGATGTTGCCGCCCGCGCTCGAGTGCGACGGGGGCGATTCCTCGGCGCTGGCGCCGTTGTTGGCGGCCACCGACTTGGTCGTGATCGCCACGCCGATGGCGGGGTTGCGACAGTGGTTGCAGTGGCTGTCCGGCGCATTGCCCGCCGCGGGCCGCAGCGAAACACCCGTGACTTGGTTGTGCAAGGGTTTCGAGCGCGCCTGCGAGCCCGGCACCGTCGGCCTACTGGGGCACGAGATTGCCAGCCGCGTCGCCCCCGAGCTGTGTGTTGGGGTCCTCAGCGGCCCGAGCTTTGCGCAGGAAGTGGCGGCCAGCCTGCCGACGGCGTTGGTGGCAGCCAGTGCCCAGGCCACCGTGCGTGACACCTTGGTGGCGGCTTTCCATGGCCCGACGCTGCGCGTCTATGCCAACGACGATATCGTCGGTGTCGAGGTCGGCGGTGCGGTCAAAAACGTCATGGCCATCGCCACCGGGCTGTGCGACGGCTTGCGTCTGGGGCACAACGCCCGGGCGGCTTTGATCACCCGCGGCTTGGCCGAGATGACCCGTCTGGGGCTGGCGCTCGGGGCAAGGGCAGAGACCTTCATGGGGTTGTCCGGTTTGGGCGATCTGGTGCTGACCGCCACCGGTGATCTGAGCCGCAACCGTCAAGTCGGGTTGCTGCTGGCCCAGGGCCTGACGCTGACCCAGGCAGTGGATTCGCTCGGGCATGTCGCCGAGGGGGTGTATAGCGCCCGTACCGTGGCGCAGCGCGCCCGCTCTTTGGGGGTGCGCATGCCAATCACCGACGCCGTCGTGGCCTTGCTGGACGGCGCACTGCAACCGCGCGATGCCGTGGCGCACCTGATGGCGCGCGATCCGGTGGCGGAATAATGTCCCGAGGGAGTCAGAACTCCCAGTTGTCGATCAGGCGGGTGCGGCCGAGCCGGGCCGCGCCGAGTGCCACCAGACGGCCAGGCTGCAGGTCTGCCACCGTGGGGGGGAGCAGGTCCTCGCGCCGGCGCACGGTCAGGTAGTCGGGCTGCCAGCCACGCGCCGCCAGCGCCTGCTCGGCGCGGCGCTCCAGCGCAGCTAGGTTGCGCTCGCCGCCCAGCACATCGGCGGCCAGCAGGCGCAGCGCCTGCACCAGCTGGGGCGCCTCGGCGCGCTCCTCGGGTGACAGATAGCCGTTGCGTGAGCTCAGCGCCAGTCCATCTGGCGCGCGCGCGGTGTCGACGCCGTGGATGGTGATGGGCAGTGCAAATTGCCGCACCATTTGGCGAATCACCATGAGCTGCTGATAGTCTTTTTTGCCGAACACGGCGTGGCGCTCGCCCTTGGCCTGGGCAAAGACGCACTGGAACAGCTTCATCACCACGGTGCACACACCAGTGAAAAAGCCGGGCCGAAAATGCCCCTCCAGCATGTCGGCCAGTGCCGGGTGGGGCTGTACCTTGAAGGTTTGCGCCTCCGGATACAGCTCGCTTTCGGCCGGCGCGAAAACGAGGTTGCAGCCGATCTCCGCCAAGCGCTCGCAGTCGGCCTGCGGGGTGCGCGGGTAGGTGTCGAAATCCTCGTGTGGCAAAAATTGCAGCCGGTTGACGAAGATGCTGGCCACGGTGACGTCGCCCAGCGTGCGGGCGTGGCGCACCAGGCTCAGGTGGCCGTCGTGCAGATTGCCCATGGTGGGCACAAAGGCGGGGCGGTCGAATGGGGCGAGCGCCTGGCGCAGCTCGGCGATGGTGTGGATGACGCGCATCGGGATGGTGAAAAACGATGAGAAAACCCTACCATGCGTGCATGGCATTGTCGGGGAAGGTGCCAGCCTTGACCGCGGCGACGTAGGCCGCCATGGCGTCGCGCACGCTGGCCGCTCCCTCCATGAAGTTGCGCACGAATTTGGGCGTCTTGCCCAAATGGATGCCGAGCATGTCGTGCATCACCAGCACCTGGCCGGCGGTGCCATTGCCGCTGCCAATACCGATGGTGTGGCAGCGCGGCAGCTGCGCGGTGATCTCAGCGGCCAAAGCGGCGGGCACCATCTCCAGCACGAGCATTGTCGCGCCGGCATCCTGCAGCGCCAGCGCATCGCGGCGCAACTGCTGCGCTTGCGCGTCGTTGCGGCCCTGCACGCGGTAGCCGCCAAGGGCGTGAACCGTTTGCGGCGTCAGGCCCAGGTGGCCGCAGACGGGGATGCCGCGCTCGACCAGGAAGCGCACGGTCTCCACGGTCCAGCCACCGCCTTCCAGCTTGACCATGTGTGCGCCCGCCTGCATCAGCGCCGCAGCGCTGCGCACGGCTTGCTCGCGCGATTCCTGGTAGCTGCCAAAAGGCAGGTCGCCGATCACCCACACGGTGCCCTGCACCCGGCGCAGTCCGCGCACCACGCTTTCGGTGTGATAGCACATGTCCTGCAACGATACGCCGACCGTGCTCGGGCGCCCTTGGCAAACCATGCCCAGCGAGTCGCCCACCAGCAGGCAGTCCACGCCGGCGGCGTCGGCCACCGCAGCAAACGTCGCGTCGTAGGCGGTGAGCATGGCGATTTTCTCGCCGCGCTCGCGCATCTCGTGCAGACGAGGCAGGCTGATGGGCCTGCGCGGGGGCAGCGGAGCGGCGGCCGGCAGGGTGCCGTACGGGGTGTGCGCTGTGATGTCGGTCATGGCGTCCAGATTTCCTGAGACGCGCAAGTCTAGTCGATGCCTCGGTCCCATGCCGTGGGGGCGAGCGCCCAGACGCGGATCCCGCTATGCTTGCGGGCTTTGGAGTTTTGGGCTGACCCATGAGCGAATCTGCACGCCCCGATCCGCTGACGCTGCAGCCGCTGCTGCCGGACATCGCCGCGCAGGCAGCGCAGGACGTTGCGCGCGCGCTGGCCGAGGATGTGGGCAGCGGCGACCTGACTGCTGCGTTGGTGGATCCAGGCCTGCGCATGCGGGCACGGGTGGTCGCGCGCGAGCCCGCCGTGGTCTGTGGCGAACCCTGGGTGCGCGCGGCCGTGCATGCGCTGGATGCCAGTGCACAGTGGCACTGGCGGGTGCCCGATGGCCAGCGGGTCGAGCGCGATGGGGTCGTGTTCGAAGTCGAGGCCGATGCCCGCGCTTTGCTGTCGGCCGAGCGCACCGCGCTGAATTTTTTGCAGACGCTGTCGGCCGTGGCCACGCAGACCGCCCGCTATGTGGCCGCAGTCGAAGGGACCCGTGCCCGCATCTGCGACACGCGCAAGACGCTGCCTGGCCTGCGCGTGGCGCAAAAATACGCCGTGCGCACCGGCGGTGGGCTGAACCACCGCATGGGCCTGCACGATGCCGTGCTCATCAAGGAAAATCACATCGCCGCTGCCGGGGGCGTGCGGGCGGCGCTCGCGCGGGCGCAGGCTTTGGCCCCCCATGCGCTGTTCGTGCAGATCGAGGTCGAGACGCTGGCGCAGTTGCGCGATGCACTCGATGGCGGTGCACGGCTGATTTTGCTCGACAACATGGATTTGCCGACCCTGCACGAGGCGGTCGCCCTGAATGATGCCCACCCAGGCGGCGGCGCCTTGCTGGAAATCTCCGGTGGCGTCAACCTGCAGACCGTGCGGGCCTTGGCCGAAACCGGTGTCGATCGCATATCGGTCGGGGCTTTGACCAAAGATGTCCAGGCCATCGACCTGTCCATGCGGCTGCAACCCCTGTGAGCTCCCCCATCATGGCATCCTTTGTTCAAGTCGACGTCGAGCAGCCAGCGTGCACCACGCGCCACGCCTGGGCGCGCGTGCCCGAGGAGCCGTCACCTGCTGAGCGCGAAGCCCTCAAAGCCCGCATCCGAACGCTGTTGCGCGAGCGTGGTGCCGTCATGGTGTCGCACTACTATGTGCATCCCGACCTGCAAGACCTGGCCGAGGAGACAGGCGGCATCGTCAGCGATTCGCTGGAAATGGCGCGCTTTGGGCGCGATCACCCGGCGCGCACCCTGATCGTCTCGGGCGTGCGCTTCATGGGCGAGACGGCCAAGATCCTCTCGCCTGAAAAGACGGTGCTGATGCCCGATCTGGATGCGACTTGCTCGCTCGACCTGGGCTGCCCGGAAGGGGACTTTGCCGCCTTTCGTGCCCAGCACCCGGACCGCACGGTCGTCGTCTATGCCAACACCAGCGCGGCGGTCAAGGCGCAGGCCGATTGGCTGGTCACCTCCAGCTGCGCGCTGGATATCGTACGGGCATTGCGCGACAAGGGCCACAAGATCCTGTGGGCGCCGGACAAACATCTGGGGGCTTATATCCAGCGCGAGACAGGGGCCGACATGGTGCTGTGGCGCGGCTCGTGTGTGGTGCACGACGAGTTCAAGGCCTTCGAGCTGGAGCAGCTGCGCCGCGATCACCCTGGCGCCAAAGTGCTGGTACACCCCGAAAGCCCGGCCGAGGTGGTGGCGCAGGCGGATGTGGTGGGCTCCACCTCGCAAATCCTCAAGGCGGCGGCCGAGCTGGATGCCCCGGTGTTCATCGTCGCCACCGACAACGGCATGATGCACAAGCTGCGCGCCCTCAACCCGGGCAAGCGCTTCATCGAAGCGCCCACGGCCGGCAACAGCGCCACCTGCAAAAGCTGTGCGCACTGCCCGTGGATGGCGATGAACGGCTTGCGCGGCGTGCTCGAGGTGTTGGAGACAGGGCTCAACGAGATCCATGTCGACCCTGCCTTGATCCCCCGCGCTCGGCAGCCCATCGATCGCATGCTGGCCTTTACGGCGGCCCTCAAGCGGGGCGAACCCGCGGGTGCTTTGGTCCCGGGCATCGGCGCGGCCTGATTCCCCTGGCGCGCATGGGCCTTGGGCAACCGGGCAGAATCGGGCAAAGATTCCCGGAGGTGTGTCCATGTCCTACTTGCGCATAGTCTGGGGGGCGCTTGGCGCCCTTGGTCTCGTCCTCGTGGCGCAGGCCCGTCCGCTCGAGCTCGACGACATTGCCCGCGAGGGGGAGCTTCGGCTGCTGGCCGAGCGGCCGGATCCCCACGCCTATGGATACGAGTCCCGTGTGCGCATCGATGACGACAGCCTGCGCACGGGCGTGGTGCGGGTGGAGACCTGCCACTTGCGTATGGACCCCAACGCCCGCGTGGTGGTGCTGTTCAACCGCGATCGGGTCGAATCCATCCACATCACCCGCACGCAGGGCGTGGAGCGCGCCTGGGTGGAGAACCATCGCGTCGAGCTGGCGGGCGTCGAGCGGGGTGCCACGGTGTGCATCGAACTGCGCTCGCGTGCGCTTGACGCGCTGGGCCACGGCCGCTGGCGACTGCATGTGGGGCCGCTGATGCGCCGCTATCTGGACGGCTTCTTGCCCATGGAGGCCGATTTGGCTGTGACATGGCCAGACGGTCTGCTGTCGGTCGAGGCGGTGGATCCCGCGCCCCAGCCGGGTGTACGCCTGACAGCGGGCACGGACGGGGCGCGCCTGCACGTGACCTTCGCGGGCCGCTTGTCGGCGCGGTGGGAGCTGCGCCACAACGCAGGCGCAGCCGACGGGCGCTGATGGCGAAATTGCGCATCATGAAAAGTTGATGCGCCATCAAGAAACCGCGCTGGCCTGCTGGCGGCACCAGATTTCGAGGGATGCGATCTGCATTTCATAATAAGAAATAACCAGCCAACACATTGATTTGTTTGGGATAAAAAATGTCTTGTATAAGACACAAGACTTGTTTTATGTCTTATATAAGACTTATACTGTGGGCAACGGGACGGGGTATCGCCATCCGGCTGCACCGGCCCCCGCTTGGGTTTCCCATCACCACAGGAGTCTTGTCATGACGCAAAACCTCACCCGCGATCAGCAGATCGCCGCCCTGGAAAAAGACTGGGCCGAAAACCCCCGTTGGAAAGGTATCAAGCGCGGCTATTCCGCGGCCGACGTGGTCCGGCTGCGCGGCTCGCTGCAAATCGAATACACCCTGGCCAAGCGGGGTGCCGAGAAGCTGTGGCGCCTGATCAATGGCGAGGCCAAAAAAGGCTATGTCAACGCCTTCGGCGCCATCACCGCGGGTCAGGCCATGCAGCAGGCCAAGGCGGGTCTGGAGGCGGTGTACCTGTCTGGCTGGCAGGTGGCCGCCGATGGCAACACCAGCGAGACCATGTACCCCGACCAGTCGCTGTACGCGTATGACTCGGTGCCGACCATGGTGCGCCGCATCAACAACACCTTCAAGCGCGCCGATGAGATTCAGTGGAGCCGCGGCATCGGGCCTGGCGACGCCGGCTACATCGACTACTTCCTGCCGATCGTGGCCGATGCCGAGGCCGGCTTTGGCGGCGTGCTCAACGCCTTCGAACTGATGAAGAACATGATCGCCGCGGGAGCGGCCGGCGTGCACTTCGAAGACCAACTGGCCGCGGTGAAGAAGTGCGGCCACATGGGCGGCCAGGTGCTGGTGCCGACGCAAGAGGCGATCGAGAAGCTGATTGCCGCGCGCTTTGCAGCCGACGTGATGGGGGTGCCCACCATCGTGCTGGCGCGCACCGATGCCGAGGCGGCCAACCTGCTGACCAGCGACCACGACGCCAACGACAAGCCTTTCCTGACTGGCGAGCGCACGCAAGAGGGCTTCTTCCGCGTCAAGAACGGGCTGGAGCAGGCGATCAGCCGCGGTGTGGCTTATGCGCCGTATGCCGACCTCGTGTGGTGTGAGACTGGCACGCCGGACCTGGGCTTCGCGCGCGAGTTCGCGCAGGCGATTCATGAGAAATACCCTGGCAAGCTGCTGTCTTACAACTGCTCGCCATCCTTCAACTGGAAGAAGAACCTGGACGACAAGACCATCGCCGAGTTCCAAGACAAGCTGTCGGAGCTGGGCTACAAGTACCAGTTCATCACCTTAGCGGGCATCCACATCAACTGGTTCAACACCTTCAAGTTCGCCTACAACTACGCCCGCGGCCAAGGCATGAAGCACTATGTCGAGATGGTGCAGGAGCCGGAATTTGCCGCCCGCGAACAGGGCTACACCTTCGTGTCGCACCAGCAGGAAGTCGGCGCCGGCTATTTCGATGATGTGACGACCGTCATCCAGGGCGGCTCCTCCAGCGTCAAGGCGCTGGCCGGCTCCACCGAAGAAGCGCAGTTCCACTGATCCGCGGCCGCGCCTGAGAGCGGCCCGGGAAAAGACAGCCCGGCGGCGCTCTCAGAGGATGCGGCAGGCCTCATCGAAGGCCAGGCGGGGCCCGCGCGGATGCAGACCCGCCGGGTCGCCATGGCCCAGGTTGCACAAGAAATTGGTGCGCACCGTGGTGCCAGCCCAAAAGGCCGCATCCACCGCGGCGGCGTCGAAGCCACTCATCGGGCCACAGTCCAGCCCCAGTGCCCGCGCCGCCAGGATGAAGTAGCCACCCTGCAGGCTGGAGTTGCGAAAAGCCGTGGCCTGGATCGCCTCGGGTTGGCCCTCGAACCAGCTGCGCGCATCCGGGTTGTGGGGAAAGAGCTGTGGCAGCCTCTCGTAGAACGCCAGATCCATGCCGATGATGGCGGTCACGGGTGCAGCGGCCGTCTTGGCGCGGTTGCCTTCGCTCAGGCACGGCAACAGCCGGGCTTTGGCCTGTGGCGAGCGGACGAACAAAATGCGCGCGGGACTGCAGTTGGCCGAGGTTGGGCCCCACTTCATCAGGTCGTACAGGCGGTGCAGCGTCTCGTCCGCCACGGCCTTGTCTTGCCAGGCATTGTGGGTGCGCGCGTCGTCGAACAGTTGCTCGGTGGTGGTGTGCATGGTGTCGTTGCCAATCAAAGTACACAGGCCGATTGTGCGGTGAGTGGGGGTGGGCACGCTCGGGTCGAGGATGTGACAGGGCAGGATCGATCTGTGCGACAATCCCCGGATACAGAGTATCCAACTGGCAGGCGATACGGCAGTGACACCGCGAACGCCCTCGGAGGTCACCCTGGCCTAGATAGGCCGGCGGCAGTTCGCGCCTGCTTGATCAACACCCCGTGCGCGGCCCCGAGCCGCGTTTTTGTTTTCAGGACCCTGACCCATGATCCAGATCACGCTTCCTGACGGTTCGCAGCGCGCCTTCGATGCGCCGGTCACCGTTGCCGAGATCGCGGCAGCCATCGGTGTCGGCTTGGCCAAGGCGGCGGTGGCGGGCAAGGTGCAGACTGCCGACGATGCTGCGCCGCGCCTGGTGGATACCGCCTACCGCGTCGAGCGTGACGCGCGGGTGTGGATCGTCACGCCCAAGGATCCCGAGGGGCTGGAAATCATCCGCCACTCGACCGCGCACCTGTTGGCCTATGCGGTCAAAGAGCTCTACCCCGATGCGCAGGTCACCATCGGCCCGGTCATCGACAATGGCTTTTATTACGACTTTGCCTACAAGCGGCCCTTTACACCCGAGGATCTGGTCGCCATCGAGAAAAAGATGGCCGAGCTTGCCGCCAAGGACGAGCCGGTGGTGCGCCGGGTGCTGCCGCGAGACGAGGCCGTGGCCTATTTCAAGGGGCTGGGTGAGCATTACAAGGCCGAGATCATCGGCAGCATTCCAGCAGGGGAAGAGGTCAGCCTCTACCGCGAGGGTGCCTTCGAGGACCTGTGCCGCGGCCCGCATGTGCCTTCGACCGGCAAGCTTAAGCATTTCAAGCTCATGAAGGTGGCTGGCGCCTACTGGCGCGGCGATCACCGCAACGAGATGCTGCAGCGCATCTATGGCACCGCCTGGGCGAGCAAAGAAGATCTACAGAAGTACCTGACCTTGCTGGAAGAGGCCGAGCGGCGCGACCATCGCAAGCTGGGCAAGGAGCTGGATCTGTTCCACATCGACGACCATGCGCCGGGTTTGGTGTTTTGGCACCCCAAGGGCTGGACGCTGTGGCAGCAAGTCGAGCAGTACATGCGGCAGGTCTATCGCGACAACGGTTACCTAGAGGTCAAGGGCCCACAGATTTTGGACAAAGCCCTGTGGGAGAAGACCGGCCACTGGGACAAGTACCGGGACAACATGTTCATCACCGAGAGCGAGAAGCGCGACTATGCGATCAAGCCGATGAACTGTCCGGGGCATATCCTGATCTTCAAGCAGGGCGTCAAGAGCTACCGCGACCTGCCGCTGCGCTATGGCGAGTTTGGCCAGTGCCACCGCAACGAGCCCAGCGGCGGCCTGCACGGCATCATGCGTGTGCGCGGCTTCACGCAAGACGATGGGCATATTTTTTGTACCGAGGATCAGATCCTGCCGGAGTGCGACGCGTTTACACGGTTGCTCAAGAAGGTCTATGCCGACTTTGGTTTCACCGAGATCCTGTACAAAGTCTCGACGCGGCCAGCAGCGCGCATCGGCTCGGACGAGCTGTGGGACAAGGCCGAGGCTGCGCTGATGCAGAGCTTGCGCGACTCGGGTTGTGACTTTGTCATCTCCGCAGGGGACGGCGCTTTTTACGGCCCCAAGATCGAATACACCCTCAAGGATGCCATCGGCCGCGAATGGCAGTGCGGCACCATCCAGGTGGACTTCAACCTGAGCGAGCGGCTGGACGCTGAGTACGTGGCCGAGGACGGCAGCCGCCAGCGTCCCGTCATTCTCCATCGCGCCATCGTCGGCAGCCTGGAGCGCTTTATAGGCATTCTGATCGAGCAGTACGCGGGCGCTCTGCCAGCGTGGCTCTCGCCGATCCAGGTGGCCGTGCTCAATATCACCGATGCGCAATCCGACTACTGTGGCGAAATTGCCAAAACGCTTCAGGATCAAGGGTTTAGGGTGGCGCTGGATCTTGGCAACGAGAAGATCACCTATAAAATTCGCCAACAGGCGTTGCAAAAAGTGCCCTACATCCTGGTCGTTGGCGACAAGGAGAGGGCCGCTGGGACGGTTGCCGTGCGTGCGCGCGGCAATCAAGATCTCGGCGTCATGCCACTGGCAGACTTTGCCCAGCGCCTGCGTTCGGACATCGCGTCCAAGCATTGACAAAGGAACCACACCATCGCTACCGCCCGCCCTAGCAACTTCCGTGACCGTCGCCAGCGCGAGGAGCGCCAGCACCGTTTGAATCGCGAAATCACCGCGCCCGAGGTTCGCCTCACCGGCCCCGATGGGCAACAAATCGGTGTGGTCTCCCTTCAAGAGGCGCTGCGCATGGCCGGCGACCTCGACGTCGATCTGGTCGAAATTGCGCCGATGGCCACCCCGCCGGTGTGCCGCCTGATTGATTACGGCAAGTTCAAATACGCCGAGCAGAAGAAGGCGGCCGAGGCCAAGGCCAAACAAAAGGTCATCGAGGTCAAGGAAATCAAATTCCGGCCTGGAACCGATGAGGGCGACTACCAGGTCAAGATGCGCAACATCCGCCGCTTCCTGGAGGAGGGCGACAAGTGCAAAGTGACCCTGCGCTTCCGCGGGCGCGAGATCACCCACCAGGAGCTGGGCTTGGCGTTGCTGGAGCGCATCCGCACCGAACTGGGCGACAGCATCGTGGTCGAGCAGTTTCCCAAGCTGGAAGGGCGGCAGATGATCATGATGATTGCCCCGTCGCGCAAAAAAGGCGCGGGCGCTGGCAAGGTGGAGGCGGCAGCGCCTGCGGCCTGATCGGCGTCAGTCGGGCCTGTGCCGCTGCGGGCAGGTCTTAGCGTGCCGATCTTCTGTATCCGGATGGCGGCTGTTGCTATAATTGCAAGCTTTGCGAGCAGCGCTGATTCACCATTGCACAGCGTCGTTTGACGCATGCTGCGATGTACGGCGGCGCGCGAAGTCGGCTCGGGCACTCCCGAGCGACGCCACAAGTGGCTCGGGGCCAACAAGCCCCCGGCAGCAAACCGGGGCGCCTCGCGAGCACAACTCAACAGGAAGCAGTCACCATGCCCAAGATGAAGACCAAGAGCAGCGCGAAGAAGCGTTTTCGCGTTCGTCCCGGTGGCACCGTCAAGCGGGGTCAAGCGTTCAAGCGCCACATCCTGACCAAAAAGACGACCAAGAACAAACGCCAATTGCGTGGTGCGGCCAACGTCCATGAGACGAACATGGGCCACATTGCGCAGATGATGCCCTTTGCCGGCCTGTAATGGGCGGCGGTACCCCCGTAACGAACAAGGAGTAAACCATGCCTCGCGTCAAACGTGGCGTCACCGCGCGTGCCCGCCACAAGAAAGTGCTCGCCCTGGCCAAGGGTTTCCGCGGCCGCCGCAAGAATGTGTTTCGCATCGCCAAGCAGGCGGTGATGAAGGCGGGTCAGTACGCCTACCGGGATCGTCGCGCCCGCAAGCGCGTCTTCCGTCAGCTCTGGATTGCCCGCATCAACGCTGGCGTGCGCGAGCTGGGGCTGACTTACAGCCAGTTTGCCAATGGTCTGCGCAAAGCGGCCATCGAGATAGACCGCAAGGTGCTGGCTGACCTTGCAGTCAATGACAAAGCGGCGTTTGGCGCCATCGTCGAGCGTGTCAAGGCCCACTTGCAGGCCCAGGGCGCAGCGACGGCCGCCTGACGTTCCAGGCTGCCCACTCGGGCGGCCGTCCGTCTATTCACGGGTCAGTCTCCACGGGTCAGTCGCCTTGCGCGCTGGCCCGTTCGTTTTTTGGGGCAAAGCGGGCCCCGCAACGGATACCGCATGAACGATCTCGAAACCCTGCTGCAGTCGGCGCGCGAGCAATTCGCGCAGGCCCAAACCCCCAACGACCTGGAAAACGCCAAGGCGCGCTTTCTGGGCAAGGGGGGCGTGATCACCGAGCGCATGAAGGGGCTTGCGGCGCTGAGCCCCGAAGCCAAGAAGACGGCGGGTGCTGCCATCAACCAGGCCAAGCAGGCCATCGAGGCTGCGTTGCAGGCGCGCCGTGCCGAGCTGGCTGAGGCCGAGTTGCAGCGCCAATTGGCCGCAGAGGCACTGGATGTGACATTGCCTGGCCGCCAGCGCGGCCAGGGTGGTCTTCACCCTGTGAGCCTGACGTTGGAGCGCATCGAGGCCATCTTCGGTTCGATGGGTTTCGAGGTCGCCGATGGGCCGGAGATCGAGAGCGACTGGTTCAACTTCACGGCGCTCAACACCCCGGCAGACCATCCGGCGCGTTCGATGCACGACACTTTCTACGTCGAGGGCGGCACGCCCGAGGCGCCGTTGTTGCTGCGCACCCACACCAGCCCGATGCAGATCCGCTATGCGCTGCAGCATGTCAAACGCGCGCGCGCCGCGGTCGGCGACGATGAGACGGGTCTGTTCGCCGGCGATATGCCGGAAATCCGCGTCATCGCGCCAGGGCGCACCTACCGAGTGGACAGCGACGCCACACACTCGCCGATGTTCCACCAGTGCGAGGGCCTCTGGATCGGGCGCAACGTCAGTTTCAAGGATCTCAAGGTCGTCTTTACGGCTTTTTGCCGCACCTTTTTCGAGACCGATGACCTGTTGCTGCGCTTTCGGCCGAGCTTCTTTCCGTTCACCGAGCCGAGTGCCGAGATCGACATCCAGTTTGCCAGCGGCCCGCTGGCCGGGCGCTGGTTGGAGGTGGCCGGCTCTGGCCAGGTGCACCCCAACGTGGTGCGCAACATGGGCTTGGACCCGGAGCACTACATTGGCTTTGCCTTTGGCATGGGGCCGGATCGGCTGACCATGCTGCGCTATGGCGTCAACGACCTGCGCTTGTTCTTTGATGGCGACCTGCGCTTCCTATCGCAGTTCCGTTGAGGTTGAAAGAAAGAGCCCCCGATGCAATTCCCTGAATCCTGGCTGAGGACTTTTTGCAATCCTCCCCTCGACAGCCGCGGGCTGGCCGAACTGCTGACCATGGCGGGTCTGGAGGTCGAGGAATGTGAGCCGGTGGCGCCGCCTTTTGCTCGCGTGGTGGTGGGCGAGATCCTGAGCGCTGAGCCGCATCCCAATGCCGATCGGCTGCGTGTCTGCCGTGTCGATGTCGGGCAGGGCGAGCCGCTGCAGATCGTCTGCGGCGCGCCGAATGCGCGCGCCGGCATTCGCGTTCCGTGCGCGCTGGTGGGCGCTGTGCTGCCACCGGGCGCGGACGGCCGGCCATTCGAGATCCGCGTTGGCAAGCTGCGCGGGGTGGAGAGCCACGGCATGCTGTGTTCGGCGCGCGAGCTGGGCCTGTCGGACGATCACGGCGGGCTGCTGGAACTCGCCGCCGATGCGCCGGTCGGGCGCGATCTGCGCGAGGTGCTGGCGCTGGACGACCGCATCTTCACGCTCAAGCTCACTCCCAACCTGGCGCATTGCCTCAGCGTCCATGGCGTGGCGCGCGAAGTGGCGGCGCTGACCGGCGCGCCGTTGCAAGCCCCCGCGATCACACCAGTGGCGCCGCGCCACGATGCGGTGCTGCCGGTGCGCATCGACGCGCCGGACCTGTGCGGGCGCTTCACCGGCCGCATCATCCGCGGCATCGACCCCACGGCCAAGACCCCCGATTGGATGGTGCAGCGCCTGGCGCGCTGCGGCCAGCGCAGCATCTCGGCGCTGGTGGACATCTCCACCTACGTGATGTTCGAGCTGGGCCGCCCGTCGCATATCTTCGACCTGGACCGCATCCACGGTGGCCTGCAGGTGCGCTGGGGCCGCGCGGGCGAGACGCTGGAGCTGCTCAACGGCCAGACCGTGACGCTGGACGAGACGGTGGGTGTCATTGCCGATGACCGCGGCGTGGAGTCGCTGGCGGGCATCATGGGCGGGCAGGCCACCGCGGTGTCGAACGCCACGCGCAATGTTTACGTGGAGGCGGCGTTTTGGTGGCCGCGCGCGATTGCGGGGCGCGCGCGCCGCTTCAATTTCAGCACGGACGCCGGCCACCGCTTCGAGCGCGGCGTCGATCCGAGCACCACACGCGAACACATCGAGCGCATCACACAGCTGATCTTGGAGATCTGCGGCGGCGAGGCCGGCCCGATTGACGACCACGTCGTCAACGTGCCGCAGCCCAAGCCGGTGACGCTGCGCGTGGGGCGCGCGGCCCAGGTGATTGGCATGCCGCTGACGCAGGCCGAGTGCGCCGAGCCGCTGCGCCGGCTGGGGCTGGAGGTGGCCGAAGGTGACGGCAGGCTGACGGTCACGCCGCCGCCGTACCGCTTCGACTTGCAGATCGAGGAGGATTTGATCGAGGAGGTGGCGCGCGTCATCGGCTATGACCGGCTGCCGGATGCGCCCCCGTTGGCCCCGGTGGTGCCGCGCGCACGGCCCGAGGCCCAGCGCAGCCCCTATGCGGTGCGGCGCCAGCTCGCGGATTTGGGCTATCAGGAGACGATCAACTTCAGCTTCGTTGAAGAACGTTGGGAGCGCGACTACGCGGGCAACGAGGCGCCGATCCGGCTGCTCAACCCGATCGCCAGCCACCTGAGCGTGATGCGCTCCAGCCTGATCGGCAGCCTGCTGGCCGTGCTCAAGTACAACACCGACCGCAAGGTGTCGCGCGCCCGCCTGTTCGAGATCGGGCGCGTGTTTCGCCGCGATCCGGCGGTGCCGGACAGCGACACGACCGTGGCGGGCTTGGATCAGCCGCGCCGCCTGGCCGGGCTGGCGTGGGGCGGCGAGTCTACCCTGCAATGGGGCGTACCTGCCCGGCCGGTGGATTTTTACGACGTCAAAGGCGATGTGCAGGCCCTGCTGGCGCCGCGCCGTCCGGTGTTCGAGCCGGCGCAGCACCCCGCCTTGCATCCGGGGCGCTGCGCCCGCGTATGGCTTGACGGTCGTCCCGTGGGCGTGGTTGGAGAATTGCATCCTCGCTGGTGCCAGGCCGAGGGTTGGACCCAGGCCCCGGTGCTGTTCGAGCTGGACTGGGATGCGGTGGTGGAGCGCCCGGTGCCCCAGGCCCAGCCGTTGGGCCGGCACCAGCCCGTGCAGCGGGATGTGGCGGTGGTCGTGCGGGAGGCCGTGACCCACGCCGAGCTGATGGCGGCGATCGAGGCGGTCGAGCAGCCGTGGCTGCGCGAGGCGGTGCTGTTCGACGTCTATCGGCCCAAGGCGGGTGCGGCCAGCGCTGCCCTGGCCGAGGGCGAAAAGAGCCTGGCCGTGCGCCTGACGCTGGAGCGCCACGACGCCAACCTGACCGACGAGGAGATCGAGGCCGTCGTGCAGGCTGTGTTGGCGTCGCTGCAACAGCGCGTGGGCGCCCGCTTGCGGGCCTGACCGCCGAGCGGTCGACGGTCGTAGCGCTCCTGCTACGATTGATGCCATGGCCACGCGCAAACCCCGCATGCAACCCGAAGACGCCGGCGATGGCGCCACCTTGACCAAGGCCGAACTGGCCGAGCGGCTGTTCGACCGCATTGGCTTCAACAAGCGCGAGTCCAAAGACATCGTCGATGCTTTTTTTGCGCTGATTGCCGAGCGCCTGATCGCTGGGGAGGATGTGCGTATCGCCGGCTTCGGGCAGTTTCAGGTGCGCATGAAAGCGCCGCGCCCGGGGCGCAATCCGCGCACCGGCGAGCTGGTGCCGATCGAGGCGCGGCGCGTGGTGACGTTCCACGCCTCGCCCAAACTCAAGGCTGCGATGCAGGGCGAGGGCGCGGCGGCCGCCAGTGACCCGGATCGATGAGGCCGGTGGCCAGCGCCACCCCAGCCAGGATGACGATGCCGCACCCCACCATCCAGGGGGTGATGGCCTCGCCCAACAGCAGCGCGCCGTAGCCGATGGCAAACACCGGGATCAGGAAAGTCACCGTGAGCGTCTTGGCGGGCCCCGCGGCTTCGATCAGCCGAAAATACAGCAGATAAGCCAGCGCGGTACAAAACACACCGGCCGCCGCGACCGCCGCCCAGGCACCGGCACTGGCCGGCTGTGCGGGCCAGGTCCACAGGCTGGGCAGCAGCAGGCCCAGGGTGGCGCCGAATTGGCTGCCGGCGGCCGTTGCCAAGGGCGGAATGCCCATCAAGTATTTTTTGGTGTAGCTGGCCGCTACGGCATAGAGGATGGCGGCGCCCAGGCAAGCCAGCACGGCCCAGCCCGTGCCACCGGGGGTGAAGCTGGCCTTGTTCCACGACAGCAGTGCGACCCCGAGAAAACCCAACCCCAGCCCCAAGGACCGCCCGCGCCCAGGGCGATCGCCCAACCACAACCAGGCCACCAGTGCGCCGAACAGTGGGACAGTGGCGTTCAGGATGGCCGTCAAGCCGGTGCTGATCGACAGCACGGCATAGGCAAACAGTCCAAAAGGAATGCCGGCGTTGATCAGCCCGACGAACAGAATACGCCCCGCATGGGCCCGAAACGCGCGCCAGTGGCCGCTGAGCACCAGGATCGGCAGCAGCACTGCGCCCGCCACGGCCACACGCAAGCCGGCAGTGGCCACCGGGCCGAACTCCAGGGCTGCCTGGCGCATGAACAGAAAGGACGACCCCCACAGGGCTGCGAGAAACAAAAATTCGGCCGCAAGCTTGGGCGACATGACGGGGATCGGATGGAGTAACGACACCCCGGCCGTCGCGGGCTAGGGTGGGCAAGAGGGGCGAAGACGACAAGCGCACATCATACGCCCTCCTACAATCGGCACACTGTCACACAGACAACTCGAGTGCTCGCATGCTCATGACCGATCCGACCCTCGCGACCCAGGCCCGCCGCCCGCTGCCTGCCCACGCCTTCAAGGCCTACGATATCCGGGGCGTGGTGCCCGACGTGATCGACGAAGCCTTTGCCCGGGCGCTGGGGCGTGCCTTTGGGGCCCGGGCCCGTGTGGCCGGCGAGCAGACCGTGGCCGTCGGGCGCGATGGACGGCTGAGCAGCCCGGCCCTGGCCGCCGCGCTGGTCGATGGGCTGCTCGACGCCGGCGTGGACGTACTCGACATAGGCATGGTGACCACGCCTATGCTCTACTTTGCGGCGGCTACGCACTGCCGCAGCGGCATCCAAGTCACGGGCAGCCACAACCCCAAGCATCACAACGGCTTCAAGATGGTGCTGGCGGGGCGCGCCATCTATGGCGACGAAATCCAGGCCCTGCGCGAGGCCATGGCGTGCGGCGTGGCGCCAGCGTCCGCGCGCGGCCAGGTGCGTCGATTGGACATTCAGCCAGAGTACATCGCGCGCATCGTCGGGGACGTGCGGCTGGCGCGTCCGCTCAAACTCGTCATCGACTGCGGCAACGGCGTCACGGGTGCATCCGCCCCCGCGCTGTTCCGGGCGCTGGGCTGCGACGTCACGGTGCTGTATGGCGAGGTCGACGGCGAATTTCCCAACCACCACCCCGACCCGTCCAAACCCGACAATCTGCGCGATCTGATCGCTACCCTACAGCGCACGGGCGCCGATCTGGGGTTTGCCTTCGACGGCGATGGCGACCGCTTGGGCGTTGTCACCCCCAGCGGCCAGAACATCTTTCCCGACCGGCAGCTGATGCTGTTTGCGGCCGATGTATTGTCGCGCGTTCCGGGCGGCACGATCGTGTTCGACGTCAAGTGCAGCCAGCGGCTGGCGCCGGCGATCCGTGCGGCGGGTGGCATACCACTGATGCATCGCACCGGACACTCCCTAATCAAGGCCAAGATGCGTGAGGTCAGCGCGCCGTTGGGCGGCGAGATGAGCGGCCACATCTTTTTTCAGGAACGCTGGTATGGCTTCGACGACGGCAGCTACGCCGGTGCACGCCTGCTCGAGATTCTGAGCCGCTACGCCGACCCGGGCAGCGTGCTCGACGGCTTGCCCACCAGCTACTCGACGCCGGAGCTCAACGTCGCTTGTGCCGAGGGTGAACCGCACCGGCTGGTGGCCGAGCTGCAGCGCACGGCGCGCTTCGACCCACCCGCCGAAGTCAGCACCGTCGACGGCCTGCGGGTGGACTGGCCGGATGGCTTTGGGCTGATCCGGGCCTCCAATACCACGCCGGTGCTGGTGTTGCGCTTCGAGGGGCAGACGCCCGAGGCGCTGGCGCGCATCGAGAGCGAGATGCTGGGCTGGCTGCGCCGTGTCAAGCCCGGAGCGGTGGTAGGCGACGCGGCCCATTGACGCCCCATCCGTGCAGGAACCCGCCGTGTCCTCCGTCATCCCCGCCACTCTCACCCCGGACCCCAACCCGGAGGTCATCGTCTTCAATCTGAAACGGCGTTACACCGGCGTGTCGGCCACTGTCAATGCCCTGGTGCCCATCCAGGCGCGCCAGTGGCGGCTGGCCTACTGTGGGACGCCACTGCCGCACGGCATGCCCGGCCTGACGCTGCGGCAGGCCATCGCGCTGTCGCGCCGAGCACCGGCGGGCCGGCCGTTTCGCATCTGGCATGTGCGCCGTGACCACGAGATGGCCGCTGGCCTGTGGGCGCGCGACGTGCTGCGGCTGCCGGTGCGGCTGGTGTTCACCTCCGCGGCGCAGCACCGCCACGGTTGGTTTCCGCGCTGGCTGATCAGCCGCATGGACGCGGTGGTCGCTACCACGCAGAAGGCGGCGAGCTTTGTACCGAACACCACGGTGGTGGTGCCGCATGGCATCGACCTGGCGCGCTTTGCGCCGCCGCCGGACAAGCTCGCGGCCTGGGCCGACAGCGGCCTGCCGGGGCGTTTGGGCGTTGGCGTGTTCGGGCGTGTGCGGCCCGACAAGGGCACCGACGTGTTCGTCGACGCGATGATCGCTGCGCTGCCGCACCTGCGGGAGGTGACGGCGGTGATCGCTGGCCGGGCGATGCCGCAGCACGAGGCCTACCAGCGCGCGCTGCAGGCGCGCATCGACGCAGCGGGGCTGTCGCAGCGCATCCGCTTCCTGGGAGAAGTACCAGCGGCGGAGGTGCACCGCTGGTACCAGCGCTGCCTGGTCTGTGTGGCCTGCCCGCGCTACGAGCCGTTCGGTCTGACGCCGTTCGAGGCGGCAGCGTGTGGCTGTGCTTTGGTGTGCTCGCGCACCGGGGCGTTCGAAGATTTGGTGCAGCCCGGTGTCAACGGCGCGCTGGTGGACACTGGCGATGCGGCGGGGCTTGCTGCAGCGCTGCGGCAGGTGCTGGCCGATCCGCAGGCTGCGGTGCGCATGGGGCAGGCCGCGCGGGCACGGGTGGTCGAGCACTTTTCGCTCGAGCGCGAGGCAGCGGGCATCGGGGCGGTGTATACCCGGTTGTTTCAGCAGGGGTAGGCGTCGGTCAGGCGGATCCGTCTTCGGACCAGTACTCGGCGATCCAGGTCGCTGGCCGGTTGTAATGACGCAAGTGGCGCAGCAACCCGCCCTCGCGCTGGCCGCGCAGGCCGGCTAGTGCGTGAGCCCAAGGCCGCAGGGCCGCAGCCCCGGCGTGCCAACGGCCGGCGATCGCATCAGGCGGGTTGAGTGGCCCAGGGAAAATCACGATGCGCGCGCGCCGCGGCAGTCGCGGCGCGATCCAGTAATTGAGCGGGAAGGGCGGGATGCAGTGCATCTTGAAGTGCGCCACCCAGCCGCGTGGCCAAAATTTCACCCCGCCTGGCGCATGGCGGGTGACGAAGCGCTGCTCGAAACGGTAGCGGTCGGCAATGCCTTGGGGATCCTGCAAAAAGCGCTCGCGCAACGGGGCCAGTTTGCCTACCGGAAACCGGAAAATCGACGTCTGGCCGAGCCGCTCGAAAGGGGTGTTGGGGTTGTGTGCGAGAATCACATCGTCAGGCTGGCCGAAGGTGAAGAAGTCGTCCATCGGGCCGACGATCACGACGTCGAGGTCGAGAAACAACACGGGGCCACGCAGGCCGTAGAGCTCCTGATGCCACAGCCGCGATTTGCCCCAGATACCGAAGGTGTTGCGGGGCAGCTCACAGCCCAGCTCGGGCAGCGGCAGGCAGTGCACCTCCGGGCGGATGTGTTGGGGATCATCGGTCAGACAATAAAAGCGAAACGGCGGGCGGGTGTGTCGCGCCACCATGGCATACAGCCGATTGACATACTCGGGGCCATATTTGGTCCCCCAGCGGATCGTCAGGAATTGTTTATCCATGTGCCTGGATGGTATACGAAGACCTGAGTCGGAGCGCCGGCTGTGAAAGTCGTCATGATGGTGCATAGCCGGCAGCTTGGCGGGGCCGAGCGGCACGCCCTGATGCTGGCCACCGCGCTGCGCGAGCAAGGGTGTGAAGTGGTGCTGGTGGGACCCGCGACGGGCTGGCTGCTGCCCAGGGCTGCCGACCGCGGGCTGCGCTGCGTGCCCTTGGCGATGCGCGGCCGGTTCGATGCGCTGGCGGCTTGGCGCTTGGCCCAGCTGCTGCGCCGGGAACGGCCCGTCCTGTTGCATGCACACCTGACCCGCTCGACCCTGTACGCGGCATGGGCGCGCGCCTGGTCGGGGGTGCGTTGCGGACTGGTGGCCACGGCCCATGCCACCAGCGCCTACCGGCATTTCGAACGCGCCGATCGGGTGATCGCGGTCTCGCACGCGGTGGCGGCTGCATTGCGCCGCCACGGACTGGGGGGCGCACGGGTGGTGACGGTGCACCACGGCTTGCCGGATCCCGGCTGGGATGGCGAAGCGGCCATGGGTCGCGCAGCGCTGCCACCGCGGGTGCGGTTTGGCATGTTGGCACGTTTCGTGGCCGACAAGGGGCACGATACGGCGTTGCAGGCCTTTCAGCGCCTGCTGCAGCGACGCGAGATTGCAGCGGAGCTGCATCTGGCCGGTGACGCCACAACGCCCTGGGGGCAGGCGATGCGGGAGTTGACCGAGCGTCTCGGGCTGGGCGCTTCGGTAGTCTGGCACGGGGTGACGGCAGATCCGCTGGGCTTTCTGCGCGGTCTCGATGTCGCGCTCGTGCCCTCGCGGCGCGAGGCTTTTGGTCTGACGGCGCTCGAGGCCATGGCAGTGGGCCGCCCGGTGCTGGCCAGCGACCTGGGGGGACTGCCCGAGGTGGTCGAGGACGGCGTCACGGGCCAGCTGCTGCCTGCGCAGGACGCGGCGGCCTGGGCCGAGGCCATGGCGAATCTGGCGCAGGATCGAGCGCGTTGCCAGGCCTGGGGCCAGGCCGGGCGGCGGCGCTTTCTAGAGCACTTTACCCTCGACCACATGCTGCATGCCACGCTCGATGTCTACCATGCAGTGGCAACGGACGCGAGAGGCTGAGACATGGCGACCGTGGCCGGATTCGATATTTTGATGTACCACCAGGTGGGCCCGTTTGCGCCGATGCGCGAACATCGGGCCACGTACTGCCATGTCGACCGCTTCCGCGCCCAGATGGCGTGGCTGAAACGACTCGGCTGCTACGTCTGCTCGCTGCAGGAGGCGTGGCGCGCGTTGCAAGCCGGCTGCCTGCCGCCGCGCGCGGTGGTGCTCACGTTTGACGACGGCTACGAGAACTTCCGCCAGTATGCCTGGCCGGTACTGCAGGAATACGGCTGGACGGCGTCGGTGTATTTGATTGCTGGCGCCATAGGGGGGCGAGCCGAATGGCTGCTGCAAGCCGGACATGAGGCCGCACCGCTGCTGGACTGGCCAGCCATTCGCGCCTTACGACGCGAAGGTGTGCACTTCGGCTCGCACGCGCTGCATCACATCCGGCTTGCCGCCCTGCCGCCGCTGCGCCAACGCCGCGAGCTGCAGGTCAGCCGCCTGCGGCTGGAGGATGGGCTGGGCGAGGCGGTGACGGAGATCTGCTACCCCTATGGCAACCACGACCGCGTCACACTGGAAGCGGCGGCCGAGGCGGGTTACCGCTTGGGCGTGACCTGCCTGCGGGCCCGGGTGCGTGCCGGCTGGGATCCGCTGGCGCTGCCGCGCAAGGCAGTGTCCTATGGGGACTCGGTGCTGGGCGTGGCTTGGAAACTGCTGTGCAAAAACGAGCCCAAGCATCCCGCCGTCATGCGCGCGGGTTTCGTTGCTGCCGCAGCCGCATGACGGCCACCCCGCCTTCCCCCCCATGGGCGTATCGCCTGCTGACGGTGCTGATGGCACCGCTGGTGCTGGCTCGCTTGGTCTGGCGCGGCCGGCGCGAGCCGCGTTACCGCCAATTCCCTTGGCAGCGGCTGGGGTACTATGGGGCCGAGGTGCCGGCCGATGGCACCGGAATGGTGTGGATTCACGCGGTCTCTTTAGGGGAAACCCGGGCCGCCGGGGTGTTGATCACGGCGCTGCGCCAGCGTTGGCCGCAGGTTCAGGTGCTGTTGACCCACAGCACCGCCACCGGGTGGGAGGAAGGCCGCCGCTGGTTGCGGGATGGCGACCGGCAAGTCTGGCTACCATGGGATACGACAGCGGCCTGTCGCCGTTTTCTGCGGCGCTTTCGGCCCCGAATCGGCTTGCTGATGGAGACCGAAGTCTGGCCTAACCTGGTGGCGCAGGCGCGTGCGGCCGGAGTGCCACTGTGGCTCGTCAATGCGCGGCTGAGCGCGCGCTCGCTGCAAAAGGCGCAGCGCTGGCCGTCGCTGGCGGCGCAGGCCTATGGCGGACTGTCTGCCGCCTGGGCGCAGACACAGGACGATGCGCAACGCCTGCGTCGACTGGGCGCGCCAGTGGCGGGCGTCATGGGTAACCTGAAGTACGACGCCGCGCCAGAGCCAGCGCTGCTGAAGCAGGGCCAGGCGTGGCGCCAGCGGTTAGCAGATCACCGGCCGGTGGTGTTGCTGGCCAGCAGCCGTGAGGGCGAGGAACTGGCGTGGCTGCAGGCCGCGCTGCGTCACGCGGCGTTGGCGGAACTGCGCTGGCTGATCGTGCCGCGCCACCCTCAGCGTTTCGATGCGGTGGCGCGCCAGTTGGAAGGGCACGGCTTTCGGGTTGGCCGGCGCAGCAACTGGCCGACCGGCTTGCAAGACAAGGCCTGGGAGACCGTGCGGCAGGCCGATGTGTGGCTGGGCGATTCCATGGGCGAGATGGCGTCGTATTACGCCCTGGCCGACTGGGCGCTCATGGGCGGCAGCTTCCTGCCCTACGGTGGGCAAAACCTCATCGAGGCGCTGGCGTGCGATTGCCCAGTTCTGCTGGGACCACATGTGTTTCACTTCCAAGAGGCCGCCCAGGCGGCCCAGGCGGCGGATGTGGCGCAGCCGGTGCGCGACATGGAGGAGGCGGTCGTCCGCTCGTTGGCGTGGGCGCGGCAACCGACGGCTTGGCCCGAGCAGGCCCGAAAGCAGGCCGCCGCTTGGCTGGCCCAACACCGGGGCGCGGCGCAGGGCCTGCTCGACGCCTTGGCCAACGAGCTGTTGGAGATGAAAGGCAGCCCGCCCCCCTTTGTGGGGGGGGTGATCGGGGCGCCGTCAGCGCGCCTGGAGCAGCGCGTTGATGGGCTGTAGGTCCTCAGGCCTGAGCACCCCAGCCGCCTGGCGCAAGCGCAAGCTGCCCACCAACACGTCGTAGCGCGCCTTGGCCAGCTGGGCCTTGGTCTGGTAGAGCTGGCTTTGCGCATTGAGCACATCGATGTTGATGCGTACGCCCACCTGGTAGCCCAGCTGGTTGGCCTCCAGCGCACTTTGGCTGGACGCCTCGGCGGCTTCCAGGGCCCGCACCTGGCCCAGGCCCGACTGCACGCCGAAGAAAGCGGCGCGAGTGGCTTGACTCACACCCCGCGCCGCACCCTCGACGTCGTTGCGCGCTTTGTCTTCGAGTGCCACGGCTTCTTTGATCCGGTTGTCCAGGGCGCCGCCGGTGTACAGCGGCAGGTTGAACTGCACGCCGATGCTGGCCGTCTGGTTGCGCAGATACCCAGGGATAGTGGCGACCGACGACGGCGCGCGTGCAAACTGGTATTGCGCCACGGCGTCCAACGTCGGTCCCTTGGCCGCTTCGGCCTTGCGGACTTCCAGACGGGCCACATCGAGCGCCGCCTGGGCGGCGCGCACGCTCGGATGCTCGGCCACCGCGCGCTGAACCCATGCGTTGACATCATCCGGCGCCAGTGCAGGCAGGTTGACAGGGGTGGCTAGCCGCCACGGTTCGGTGCCGCTGCGGCCCACCAGTTGGTCCAGCGCCAGCTTCTTGACGCGCAGATCGTTCTCGGCCGCGATTTCTTGCGCGACGACCAGATCGAAGCGCGCTTGGGCTTCGCGCGTGTCGGTGATGGTGGCGGTGCCGACTTCGAAGTTGCGCCGGGCAGCCGCCAACTGTTCACTGACCGCGGCCTTTTGCGCCCGTACGAAGGTCAGCGTATCCTCCGCGCCCAAGACGTCGAAGTAAGCCTGCGACAGCCGCACGACCAAATCTTGTTCAGCCGATTGCAGCTGGGCTTCGGCCGCCTGCAGCGAACGCTGGGCCTGTTCGACTTCCAGCTGGTTGCCGGGGCGGTACAGCGGCTGGGAGGCCGCCAGACGCACCGTCTGGTTGTTGAAGGTGTCGTTGAGCGCCGAGGCAGAGCTGTCGCGGCGGTTGACGAAGGCCTCGGCCGACAGGCCGACCGAGGGCAACACCCGGGCGCGGGCTTGCTCCGCTTTGGCGCGGTTGGCCTCGAACTGCGCCTTGGCAGCCAGGTAGGCCGCGTCATAGCGCTGAGCCGCTTCCAGCAGCGATTGCAGGCTTTGGGCATGCGCCGTACCCGCTATCGCGGCCAGAGGGCCGACCAGCAAAGCCGCTGACCAACGCAGGGCCCGGGCGGCGGGCCGATGGGGCACCCAGGATGGAGCGAATTTCGGCATGGCGTGCAGTCCCTGGAATGATTGATACAGGCGGGAGTATATGACGAATGGCCAAATCACGCAGTGCCACACAATCAGTACTGTGGAACCGAGGGGTCGACTTCCGTCGTCCAGGCGTGGATGCCTCCGGCGATGTTGACGACATTTTCGTACCCCTGCCGGTGCAAAAAGAACGCCACCTGGGCGCTGCGCCCGCCATGGTGGCACAGGCAGGCAATAGGCCGTTCGCGCGGCAGCTCGCTCAAGCGCATGGGGATGCTGGCCATCGGCATGTGGCGCAGCTCGAAGCCATCTGGGCGCACGCTGGCGGTCTGCACTTCCCAGGGCTCGCGCACATCCAGCACGATGGGCTCGGTGTCCGGAGTTTGCGCGCGGCTGCGCTGCAGCCAGTCGGCCAATTGTGCAGGGCGGATATGGGGCACCATGGCGGTGGTCTCAGAAGCGGAAACGGGCGGGTTCCGGGAAGTTGCGCAGGCGCGGGATCACGATGTCCCAGGGCTGCTCGCTGTGGTAGCTGGCTTCGCCGGTGCGCTGCACCAGGGTGGCACGCATGATGGGCTCCTCGCCGACCACCGCAAACAGCCGGCCGCCCACGCGCAGCAACTCCAGCAAGTCAGTGGGCACTTCAGCGACCGAGCCGCTCAGTACGATCACATCGTAGGGGGCTTCGCTGACGCAGGGCGCAAAGCGGCCGGCGGCGGCATCCGCCGTTTTGACTTGCACATTGCCGATGCCCGCGCGGGCAAGGTTGGCGCGCGCCATGTCGGCCAAAGTCGGGTTGATCTCAAGCGTGAGCACCTGGCGCGACAGGCGGCCGAGCAGCGCCGCCATGTAGCCAGAGCCGGTGCCGATTTCCAGCACATGGTCGGTGGGCTTGAGGGCCAGGTCTTGCAGGGTGCGGGCCTCGACCTTGGGTGCGAGCATGCATTCGCCTTCGACGGCCGGCTGCGACAGCGGGATTTCCAGATCGGACAGGGCAAGGGCCTGGTAGGCGGGTGGCACGAAGGTCTCGCGCTTGATCTGGCCGAGCGATGCCAGCACCCGCGCGTCGAGCACCTCCCAGGGCCGGATCTGCTGTTCGATCATGTTGAAGCGGGCTTTCTCGAAATCGAACGCGGTGGCGCTCATGCCGTACTCCTGTGGGTATATCTGACGGGCAATGCGATCAATTTTACCGAAGCACGGGTCGCGGTCGTGGGCCGGGGGCCATACTCAGCCACTGCGCTCCAGCAGTGCGCGCAGGCGGTAGAGGGCGTTCAGCGCATCGCGCGGACTCAGGGCGTCGGGATCCAGTTCGGCCAGTTGCTGCAGCACGGGGTGTTCGCTGGCCATGGTGGGTTCGGGCTCGGGCGCGGTGGCAAAGAGGTCGATCTGCTGCTGCGCGCGGGCGCTTTCGGCCGCCAGGTGCGCCAGGGTGTGGCGGGCGTGCTGCACGACGGCAGCCGGCACGCAGGCCAGGCGAGCCACCTGCACCCCATAGCTGCGGCTGGCTGGGCCCGGCTCGATCTGGTGCAGAAAAACGATCTCGCGGCCTTTGCCTTCGACCGCGCTGACATGCACATTGACCGCTGCGGGGTGGCGCGCGGGGAACTC
>NZ_JARJMT020000023.1 GCF_029335975.1 Tepidimonas sp. | reverse complement strand
GGCCAGGCGAGCCACCTGCACCCCATAGCTGCGGCTGGCTGGGCCCGGCTCGATCTGGTGCAGAAAAACGATCTCGCGGCCTTTGCCTTCGACCGCGCTGACATGCACATTGACCGCTGCGGGGTGGCGCGCGGGGAACTCGGTCAGCTCGAAGTAGTGCGTGGCAAACAGCGTGAAGGCGCGTACGCGGTCGTGCAGGTAGGTGGCGATGGCGCTGGCCAGCGCCAGCCCGTCGAAGGTCGAAGTGCCGCGGCCGATTTCGTCCATCAGCACCAGACTGTGCTCGGTGGCGCCGTGCAGGATCTGCGCTGCCTCGGTCATCTCGAGCATGAAGGTGGACTGCGCGTTGGCCAGATCGTCAGCGGCGCCGATGCGGGTATGGATGGCGTCGATGGGCCCCAGATGGCAGCTTTGCGCTGGCACATGGCTGCCGATGCTGGCCAGCAGCACGATCAGCGCCACCTGGCGCATGTAGGTGGACTTGCCCCCCATGTTGGGGCCGGTGATGATCTGCAGGCGCGTGCGCGCATCCAGCACCGTATCGTTGGGGATGAAGGGGCCAGTGCCCGTTTCTTGCAGACGTGCTTCGACCACCGGATGGCGGCCTTGGCGGATTTCGATGCGCGGCTCGGGCACGAAGCGGGGGGCCTGCCAGTTCAGGGTCAGCGAGCGCTCTGCCAGTGCCGCCAGCACGTCCAGCGTGGCCAGCGCCCGCGCCAAGGCGCCCAGCGCGGGGACATGGGGTTGCAGCTCGTCCAGCAGCCGCTCGTACAGCCACTTCTCGCGCGCCAGCGCGCGCTCCTGGGCGCTGAGCGCCTTGTCCTCGAAGGCCTGGAGCTCTGGTGTGACAAAGCGCTCGGCGTTTTTCAGCGTTTGGCGGCGGCGGTAGTCATCCGGCACCTTGTCGAGCTGGCCCTGCGTGACCTCGATGTAGAAGCCGTGCACCTTGTTGTACTGCACGCGCAGGTTGGCGATACCGGTGCGCTCGCGTTCGCGCGCCTCCAGGTCGAGCAAAAAGGCATCGGCGTTGGCCTGGATGGCGCGCAGCTCGTCCAGCTCGGCGTCGTAACCCGGCGCGATCACGCCGCCGTCGCGGATCAGGGCCGCGGGTTCGGGCAGCAGCGCGCGCGCCAGCAGCGCCGCCACGGCCAGTGGCGGGCGCAGGTCGGTTGCCGCGCGCTGCAACAGCGTGGCGGGGTGGGTATCGGCCAACATCGCCACCGTCTGCGCCAGGTGGTCGGCACGCTGCAGGGTTTGCGTCAGGCCGGCCAGCTCGCGCGGGCGCACCTGCCGCAGCGCGATGCGCGCCGCCAGGCGCTCGACATCGCTCAAGCCACGTAGGCCCCGGCGCAGATCGTCGGGGCCGTGGGTGCGCAGCACGCCGATGGCGGCCAGCCGCTCACGCGCGACGGCGCGGTCGCGCGGCGGCTCCAGCAGCCAGCGCCGCAGCAGGCGGCTGCCCATGCCGGTGGCGCAGGTGTCCAGCAGAGACAGCAGGGTGGGCGCGGATTCACCGCGCAGGGTTTGTGTCAGCTCCAGATTGCGGCGCGTGGTGGCGGGCAGCTCGATCCACTCCTGCGGCCGCACTACGCGCAGCGCACGCACATGCCCCAGTTGCCGGCCCTGGGTGTGTTCGGCATAGTCCAGCAGCGCCGATGCCGCGGCATGCGCCTCGGGCAGGTCTTGCGCCCCCCAGCCGGCCAGTGTGGCCGCTTGCAGCTGGTCGCACAGCTTGCGCTGACCCAGGGCGGCATCGAAGGCCCAGGCCGGCCGCACCGTCAGGGCGGGGCGCACGGCGGTGGCCGCTGCGTCCAGCCAGCTGCGCAGCTGGGCTTCGGCGGCGGGCGCCAAGTCACCGCCGTGCAGCACCTCGTGCGGGGCCAGGCGCTGCAGCCAGCCGCGCAGCTCGGCCCAGTCGCATTCGGCCATGTGAATGGTGCCCTCGGTCACCGCCATCCAGGC
Source organism: Tepidimonas sp. (assembly GCF_029335975.1). Lineage (GTDB taxonomy): Bacteria > Pseudomonadota > Gammaproteobacteria > Burkholderiales > Burkholderiaceae_C > Tepidimonas. The sequence continues at coordinate 4,932 of NZ_JARJMT020000023.1, read as the reverse complement.
CAGTCCGCAGCGCCGGCGTGCGCCCAGGTGCAAGGCCAGCAGGAGCGCGTCGGTCTTGTCGGCCAAGAGTTCGCTGTCGGTCAAGGTGCCGGGCGTCACCACGCGCACCACTTGCCGCTCCACCGGCCCCTTGGCAGTGGCCACGTCGCCCACTTGCTCGCAGATGGCCACCGACTCGCCCAGCCGGATCAGCCGGGCCAGGTAAGTCTCCACCGAATGGACCGGCACGCCGGCCATCACCACCGGGGCGCCGGCCGACTGCCCGCGCGTGGTCAGCGTGATGTCGAGCAGCCGCGCGGCCTTGTGGGCATCGTCGTAGAACAGCTCGTAGAAATCCCCCATGCGATAGAAAACCAGCGTATGGGGGTAATCCGCCTTGATACGCAGCCACTGCGCGATCATGGGTGTGTGCGCCTGCAGCGGTGCGGGGGGCGCACCGCCGATGGCATCGGGGGGCGACGTGGGTGCCGTCACCATCGTCGGCAGCGGGGGTTGTCCCCCAGCCATCACCACGGCGCGTCGCTGGCGCCTGGGGCTTCGCCGCTGGGCGCACCATCCCGCGCGCGCTCGCCCGTGTGCTCGTCCGCAGCGGGTTCGCGCGACACGCCTTCGGCGCTGTGGGCGGCCTGCGCCGTCTTCTCGTGCACAGCGGCAAACTTGCTGTATTGGCCCAGCAGCCCCACGAGTTGCCCGTAGATGCGCGGGTTGGCGGCCAGGCATTCCTTTTGTTCCAGGAAGTCGGCCTCGCCGGTGAAGTTGCCGATCAGACCGCCCGCCTCGGTGACCAGCAGTGCGCCAGCCGCTACGTCCCAGGGGCTCAGACCCATCTCGAAAAAGCCGTCGCTGAAGCCCGCTGCCACATAGGCCAGATCCAGCGCGGCCGAGCCGGGCCGGCGCACGCCTGCCACGCGCGGCATCACCTCGCCCAACATACGCAGGTAGGTCTGAAACGCATCGCCAGGGCGGAAGGGAAAGCCCGTGCTCAGCAGGCAGTCGCGCAGCTGGGTACGCTTGGCCACGCGGATGCGGCGATCGTTGAGATAGGCGCCACGCCCCTTGCTGGCGGTAAACAGGTCGTTGCGCGATGGGTCGTAGATGACCGCCTGATCCAGCCGCCCGTCCACCATCAGCGCGATGCTCACGCAATACACCGGAAAGCCGTGGATGAAGTTGGTGGTGCCGTCCAGCGGATCGATGATCCAGGTGTAGGTGCGGCCTTTGCCCTTGCCCTCCCGGCGACCGGACTCTTCGGCCCAAATGCCGTGGTCGGGGTAGGCACCGTGCAGCGTATCGATGATGGCGGCTTCGGCGGCGTGGTCGACCTCGGTGACGAAATCGTTGGTCTGCTTGGCACCGACGCGCAGGCTGTCGAGATCCAGCGAGGCCCGGTTGATGAGGGCGCCGGCGGCGCGCGCGGCCTTGATGGCCACGTTGAGCATGGGGTGGAGGTGAGCAGACATAGATTGTAGGCAAGAGCACGGCGGCTGCGCGATGGCAGCGACAATAGATGCGATTCTACCGATGCCCCATTGTTTCGCCAAACCATGCGCCCGGACATTCCCGCCCGCTTCGTCCTCATCGAGCCCAGCCATGCCGGCAACGTCGGCGCGGCGGCGCGCGCGATCAAGGTCATGGGCTTTGCCGACTTGGTGCTGGTGCGGCCGCGCTGGCCGGATGTGCTGCAACGCCCAGAGGCCATCGAGCGGGCCAGCGGTGCGACTGATGTGCTCGCCCGCGCCCGCGTGGTCGACACGCTGGACCAGGCCCTGGAGGGCATGGACCATGTGTGCGCCACCGCGATGACCCCGCGCGACTTTGGACCCCCGACGGCCACGCCGCGCGCGCATCTGGCCGCGCTGGCGCCGCGCGCTCGTACCGGCGAGGTGGGCGGGGTGGCGTTTTTGTTCGGCCCCGAACGCTACGGCATGGCCAACGAGGATGTCTACCGCTGCCATGTGTGCCTGCGCATCCCCACGGCGTCGGACTACGGCTCGCTCAACCTGGCGGCGGCGGTGCAGTTGATTGCGTACGAGTGGCGACAGGCGCTGGGCGGCTTCGATGCCGAGTCCGTCCCGGCGCGCGCCCGCGGCGCTGTGGCCGATCCGCCAGCCGATGCACCGACCGTCTCGGCCATGTTGGCGCACTGGCAGGAGGCCTTGGTTGCGGTGGGCTATCTGGACCCGGCCGCGCCCAAAAAGCTGATGCCGAGGCTGCGCCAGTTGTTGCAGCGCGCCGCCCCCACCCGGTCCGAAATCCATATCCTGCGCGGGGTGGCGCGCGCCATCATCGATACTGCCCGTGGTGGCAGGCGCTAGACTCGCAACGTTGTCGCCAGCCTGCCATGTTTGGACGCCTCAAAGCCGATATCGACGCCATCCTGGAGCGCGACCCCGCAGCGCGCTCGCGCTGGGAGGTGGTGACCTGTTATCCGGGGTTTCACGCCATCGTGCTGCACCGGCTGGCGCATGCCTGCTGGCGCAGCGGCTGGAAGTGGCTGGGACGTTGGATTTCGCACTGGAACCGCTGGCTTACGGGCATCGAAATCCACCCCGGCGCCCGCATCGGCGAGCGCGTCTTCATCGACCACGGCATGGGGGTGGTAATTGGCGAGACCGCCGAGGTCGGCGACGGCTGCACCATTTACCACGGGGTCACGCTGGGCGGCACGTCGCTCTACAAGGGCGCCAAACGCCACCCCACGCTGGGCTGCAATGTGATCGTGGGCGCCGGCGCCAAGGTATTGGGGGGCTTCGTGGTGGGCGACGGGGCCAAGATCGGCAGCAATGCGGTCGTGACCAAGCCGGTACCGGCCGGCGCCACGGCGGTGGGCAACCCGGCGCGCATCATCGTGGCCGATGCAGACGAACGGCGCGAGGCCGCTGCGGCCAAGATGGGCTTTTCGGCGTACGGCGTGACGCAAAGCGACGATCCGCTGAGCCAAGCGCTGCGCGGCTTGATCGACAACGCGGCCAGCCATGAACACCAAATTGCGATGCTGTGGCAGGCCATCGAGAAGCTGGCCTGCGCCCAGCGCGACGGCTGCGTGCCGTCGGATGCCGCAAAGACCGAGCATTTCGAGGCCGAGCGGCTCAATCGGCTGATCGGCAAATGAGCATGCGCCCGGCGCGAAGCGCTCAATTTGGGGCAGGACGCAGGGCCGACTTGGGCCGAAAGGCGGCGCACACCGCCTCGTTCGTCTCCAGGTACGGGCCACCGATCAGGTCGATGCAGTAGGGCACGGCGGCAAAGATGCCGTGCATCACGGGTTTGCCGTCGCCGTCGCGCAGTCCCTCCAGCGTCTCGGCGATCGACTTGGGCTGGCCCGGGAGATTGATGATCAGGCTGCGCCCGCGGATCACGGCGACTTGGCGCGACAAAATCGCCGTGGGCACGAAGCGCAGACTGATCTGGCGCATCTGCTCGCCAAAGCCCGGCATTTCCTTGTCAGCCACGGCCAGCGTCGCCTCGGGGGTCACATCGCGCGCTGCCGGGCCGGTGCCCCCCGTGGTCAGGATCAGGCTGCAGCCGGCCTGATCGGCCAGCTCGATCAGCGTGGCGCTGATCTGCTCGCGCTCGTCTGGGATGAGCCGCTCGACGAAGATGATGGGGTTTTTCAGCGCGCGGCCCAGCCAGTCGCGCAGCGCTGGCAGGCCCTTGTCCTCGTAAATGCCTTGGCTGGCGCGGTCGCTGATGGAGACAATGCCGATGGTGACGGGGTCGTAGGCGCTCATGGTCGGTGTGTCATGCGAGGGGGGAATCGGCGCGCGCGTCGAGCGCGGCGCGCACATACTGGAAGAGTTCGCGATAGGCGCGTCCCTGGCGCTGGGCTTGACCGGGGGCCGCGTCGGGGCGCGCTTCGGCGTCCTTGCGCGCTTGGCGGACCAAGGCGCGCAGCCGCTGCCAGTCGGCCTGCGGCTCCACATCGCGCCAGGCGTCCAAGGCTGTGTCGTCGGCGAGCAGCCGCTCGCGCCAGCGCTCGGCCTCATGCAGGCGCTGCGTCTCGGCGGCGCTGCCCCGGTGTTGTTCGGCGACCGCGGCCTCGATGGCGGTGACCTGTCCCTCGTCGAGCTGGCGCATCAGCTTGCCAATGTATTGCAGCTGTCGGCGCCGGCCCTCGAAGTCGTCGATGCGCTTGGCCTGGGCGATGGCGTCCAGCAACGCATCGGGCAGCGCCAGGCGCTGCAGCAGCGGGGCCTTGAGTGTCAACAGCTGCTCTCCTACGGTCTGCAAGTGGGCGCTTTGCTTTTTCAGATCGGTCTTGCTGCGTTCGGCATCCCACTTGGCGGCGCGCTTGAGTTCGGCGTCTTCTTCGCTGCCATAGGCGACGAAATGGCCTTGGACGAAATACCCTTTGGGTGGCTTGCGTGGCATGGCCGCTATCATAGCCAGCCACATGAAAGTCACCCGCCTACAAAAAACCGCCCGCGCCACCTACGGCGCGCTGCCGGGGTTTCAGTTTTCGCAAGAGCAGTTTCGCGCCTTGGCCGACCAGGCGCTGCAGCACGCCCGCCTGCTGGGCGTGGCCGATGCCGCGGTCGAGGTATCCGAAGGCAGCGGCCTCAATGTCTCGGTGCGCTGCGGCGCCTTGGAAAACGTCGAGCGCAACCGTGACAAATCCCTGAGCGTCACCGTCTATCTGGGGCTGCGGCGGGGCCATGCCTCGACGTCGGACTTCTCGGCCGAGGCCGTCCGCCGCACGGTGCAGGCAGCGTATGACATTGCACGCTTCACCGCCGAGGATCCTGCCGCGGGGCTGCCGGACGAAATCGATGTCGCCAACGACTATCCGGATCTGGAGCTCTTTCACCCGTGGTCCATCACGGCCGAACAGGCGGCCGAGCTGGCGCTGCGTTGCGAGGCCGCGGCCTTTGCCGTCAGCCCGCGCATTACCAACAGCGAGGGCGCGGCCGTCTCGGCGCAGCAGTCGCATTT
>NZ_JARJMT020000013.1 GCF_029335975.1 Tepidimonas sp. | reverse complement strand
ACCTTGGACCGTTTCAGCATTTCGCTGCGCACACTCACCCGGCCGGACCTGCTGGAGCGGGCCGTGGCACTGGCGGCGCGCCAGCTGGCCGCCCCGTCCTTCGATCCCAGCATCTGGGCGCGGGAGCGTGATCGCCTGGTCGCCGCCTGGCGCGAGGCGCAGACCCAGCCCGATACCTTGGCCCGCCAGCGCTATGCCGAGGCGGTTTACCGAGGACATCCTTATGGGGCGCAAGCCACACCCGAGACCTGGGCCGCCATCGACCGGGCGGCCATGCAAGATTTTTACCGTCGCCACGCCCGCGCGTGCGACGCACGCATCACGCTGGTGGGGGCCATCGGGCGCGACCAGGCCGAATCGATTGCCAACCGCCTGCTGGCCGGTTGGGCCGCGCATGGCTGTGCGCCTTTGCCCGCCGTCCCCGAGGTCGCACCGCTGGAGCGCGAGCACGATCTGCGCCTGCCGTTTCCGGGAGCGGCACAGGCGCAAATCCTGGTCGGGCGCCCTGGCATTGCCCGTCGGGATCCCGACTATCTGCCGCTGCTGTTGGCCAACCACATCGTCGGCGGCGGTGGATTCACCTCCCGCTTGATGCGCGAGATCCGGGAGCAGCGTGGCTTGACCTACGGCGTGTACAGCCACTTTCTGGCCGGCCGGCATGCTGGGGCGTTTACCGTGACGCTGCAGACGCGCCCCGATCAGGCCGATCTGGCGGTCTCTTTGGTGCGCGAAACACTGCGCCGCTTTACCGCCGAGGGGCCAACGGACGATGAAATCGCCGCGGCCAAGGCCTCGCTGATTCAGGGCTTTGCCTTGCGGCTCGACAGCAACCGCAAGGTGCTCGACCAGGTGGCGGCGTTGGCCTGGTCGGACTTGCCACTGGACGAGTTGGACACCTGGCCCGCGCGGCTGGCGGCCATCGACCGGGACACTCTGATGCGCGCATGGCGCCGCGTGATCGACCCCGATCGGCTGGTGACCGTGGTGGTGGGAGGCCTGCGGTGATGGCGCGCCCCCGTGGGGGTGGGTTCAACGGCGAGGTGCGCATCATCGGGGGACGCTGGCGGCGCTCGCGCTTGCCGGTCGGCCCTGGCCCGGGGCTGCGGCCCACCCCGGACCGGGTACGCGAGACGCTGTTCAACTGGCTCGGGCAAGACCTGGCCGGCTGCCGTTGTGTCGATGCATTTGCTGGCAGCGGTGCGCTGGGGTTGGAGGCCGCCTCGCGCGGTGCGACCGATGTGGTGTTGATCGAGCGCGCCCCCGCCTTGCTGGACGTGCTACGCGCGAACGTGCAGCGGCTTGGCGCGCAGGAGGGGGTGCGCATCATGGGCGGCGATGCGCTGGCTGTCATGGCTGCTTTGCCTGCAAAGCAGTGGGATGTGGTGTTCTTGGACCCCCCATTTGACGACGCCCGCCACGGCAGCGAGCGCATATATGGCGCAGCGCTGCGGCAGGCCGCGCGGCTGCTGCGTCCGCAAGGGCTGGCGTATCTGGAGGCCCCGCGCGCCTGGGCAGAGGACGAGGTGGCAGCACTGGGCTGGCGCTTGCACCGCCACCTGCGGGCCGGGGCCGTCCACGCCCATCTGCTGCAGGCGGCGGATAATTCAGCCCCATGAATGACCCGACCCCTGTGCTGCGCACCGCCGTCTACAGCGGCACCTTTGACCCCATCACCCTGGGGCACGAGGATGTGATTCGCCGCGCGGCGGGCTTGTTTGACCGGCTGATCGTTGCGGTAGCGGTCGCGCATCACAAAAAAACCTTGTTCCCCCTGGCGCAGCGGCTGGCGATGGTGGCCGATGCCCTGTCCGATTGTCCCGGCGTGCAGGTGCTGCCGTTCGATGGGCTGATCATGGATTTTTGCCGAGCGCACGGGGCGGTGGCGGTGGTGCGCGGCATCCGCAATGTCACCGACTTCGATTACGAGGCACAGATGGCTGCCATGAACGCCAAACTCTTGCCCACGGTGCAGACGGTGTTTTTGCTGCCGCAGCCGACGGTGCAGTGCATCTCCAGTACCCTTGTGCGTGAAATCGCCAAATTGGGTGGGGATGTGGCGCAGATGGTCAATCCCGCCGTGGCACAGCGCTTGGCCGCAGTGTTTCCGGATAGCCAATGCTGATCCCGCCCACATCGGAAGTCTGCCCAGGGGACCCGGCCATGGCCTTGATGATCACCGACGAGTGCATCAACTGCGACGTTTGTGAGCCCGAATGCCCCAATCAAGCCATCTCGATGGGGGAGGAGCACTACGTCATCGATCCGGGGCGCTGCACGGAGTGCGTGGGTCACTTTGACGAGCCCCAATGCGTGCAGGTCTGCCCGGTCAGTTGCATCCCGGTCAACCCGGACCACACCGAGGACCGCGAAACTCTGTGGCAAAAATACCGGCGGCTGCAGGCCGCCAAGGCGGCGCCGGGCTCCCGCCCGGTGTCCGCGGCCTAAACTGTGTTGGGGCGCGGCGGCTTGGGCCGCGGCGCTTGGCTGGTGTGAATGGCGGCGGTCGCCTTGGCGGTCTCGCCGGCCAGCAGCAGCGGTAGGGCCCGCGCGGCACGTTCCACCGCCTGGTCGATGGCCAGCCGCTGGTCGGTCGGTGGCTTGCGCAGCACCCAGTGGGCGACTTCGGCCTTCACGCCCGGGTGGCCGATGCCCAGGCGCAGCCGCCAGTAGTCCGCGCTGCCCAATTGCGCATGGATGTCGCGCAGGCCATTGTGGCCGGCGTGGCCGCCCCCGTGTTTGAGCCGGGCGTCGCCCGGTGGCAGGTCCAGCTCGTCGTGCGCGACCAGGATCTCGCCCGGGGCGATCTTGAAAAACCGTGCCAGCGCGGCGACGGACTGGCCCGAGCGGTTCATGTAGGTGGTGGGCTTGAGCAGCCACAGTGGGTGGCCGTCGATGGTGGTGCGGCCGGCCAGGCCGAAATAGGTACGCTCCGGGTGCAGGGTCACCCGCAAGTCCTGCGCGACACGGTCGATCCACCACCAGCCGGCGTTGTGGCGCGTGTCCTCGTACTCCGGTCCGGGGTTGCCCAGACCCACCAGCAGTTTGAACATCGATGCGGGCCCTCGTGTGCGGGGTGGCGATCATGGCATCAAAACCGAAGGCCCGCGTGGTGCGGGCCTCGGTGGGGCGGCTGCCCAGGGCAGCCGACAGCGGCGAACGGGGCCGGGGTGCGGCCCCGGGCTCTCACTTCTTGCCCTTCTTGCCCTTCTTGTCGTCGGTCGTGCCGGCGGTCGGCGCGGTCACGACTTCTTCCACCGGCTCGACGACGGTGGCGATGGTTGGGTTGGGCTTGCCATGGGTGACGATCTTGACGCCCGCTGCCAGCTTCAAGTCGTTGGCGTGCAGGCTCTGGCCCTTGTGCAGCTGGCCGAGGTCCACTTCGATGAAGTCGGGCAATTGGGTGGCCAGACACTCGATCTCCAACTCGGTGACGACGTGGTTGATCAGGCACTTGTCGGCCTTGACCGCCGGACTGTTATCGGCGTTGACGAAGTGCAGCGGCACTTTCTTGCGCAGGCGGGTGGTCTCGTCGACGCGCTGGAAGTCCACATGCAGCACCTGCGGCTTGTAGGGGTGGTACTGCACATCGCGCAGCACGACCTTGGTGACCTGGCCGCCGAGTTCCATCTCCAGGACAGAGGAGTGAAAGGCCTCTTTCTGGATGGCCTGCCACAGGGCGTTGTGGTCCAACTCGATGTTTTGCGGCGCAGCGTTGCCGCCGTAGACGATACCGGGCGTCTTGCCGGCCTTGCGCAGGCGGCGGCTCGCACCCGTGCCCTGCGTCTGGCGCTCGAAAGCGGTGAATTTCATGCTCTACTCCATTGTGGGGGCGGCCGCGACCAGCGCGCCCCATTTTCACGACCATGCCACCCAGATGGGTGGCGCCAAAACCGATGCCCTCGTTACCCGCGGGGCGAGAGCGTCGGCATGCCTTGCGGGCTGGCGCAGGCGAACCCTGCTCAGCCCTGGTTTTCCGACTCGGCGAACAGGCTCATCACCGACTCGCCATTGGCGATGCGGGCGATCGTCTCCGCAAACAGCGGGGCCACGGTGAGCTGGCGGATTTTGCCGCAGGCGCGAGCCGCATCGCTCAGCGGAATGGTGTTGGTGACGACCAATTCGTCCAATGCGTCGCCTTTGGCGACACGTTCCACGGCAGGGCCAGACAAAATGGGATGAGTCACGTAAGCAAACACCTTTTCGGCCCCGCGTTCTTTGAGCACCTCGGCCGCTTTAATCAACGTCCCAGCAGTGTCCACCATGTCGTCCATGATCACACAGTGGCGGCCTTCGATGTCGCCGATGACATGCATGACCTCGGACACATTGGGTTTGGGGCGACGCTTGTCGATGATGGCCATGTCGCAGTCGAGCTGCTTGGCCAGCGCCCGCGCACGCACCACGCCGCCGACGTCTGGCGAGACGACGAGCAGATTGGGGTAATTCTTTTGCCGCAGATCGCCCAGCAGCACCGG
>NZ_JARJMT020000011.1 GCF_029335975.1 Tepidimonas sp. | reverse complement strand
TGCCGCGCACCGCGGAAGCGGATTTTTACGACGCCCAAGCCATGCGCTACCACAAACAGTTCGTCGAGGAGATCGGCGGCCGCCGAGTGCACACGCTGCTCGACGATGAGCGGCCGGCGTTCATCCCGGTGGTGGCAGATTTTCCGGGGCGCGAGCACTGCCGCTACAGCGTCGAGGGCGTGAGCTGCCGCGTGCCCGAAGGTCACTATTTCGTCATGGGCGACAACCGCGATAACTCGCTCGATTCGCGCTATTGGGGCTTCGTGCCCGAACGCAACATCGTCGGCAAGGCGGTGTTCGTGTGGATGAACTTCGGCGATCTGGGGCGCATCGGTTCGTTCGAATGAACGCACCCGGCTCGATTGGCGCTATCATGGTTCAGGCAGCGGCCAAGCTGGCGTTTGCGTCTGCACGGGGGTGAGCATGAAGCGGGATCAGCGCGGGGTGACCGTCATTGGGATGATGTTTTTCGGGGTCGTGGCAGCCCTGCTGATCGTGCTGACAGCCAAGGTGGTGCCCACGGTCACCGAGTACCTGGCGATCCAAAAAGCCGTCAACCGCGCCGCACAGAGCGGCGCGACGGTCTCCGAGATCCGCAGCGCCTTCGAGCGGGCCAAGGCCGCTGATTATTTCGATGCCGTCAGCGGCAAGGATTTGGAGATCCGCAAGGACGGCGCGCGCATCGTCGTCGAGTTCGCCTACGACAAGGAAATCCACCTCTTCGGCCCGGTGTACCTGCTGCTCAAGTACCGAGGCCACAATTCATGATCCATGACTGATTCACTGGCGACGGGGCTGGAGGCGCTGCAGCGCCGGTTGGGGCATCGGTTCCGCCAACCCGATTTGCTCGTGCGGGCCTTGACGCATCGCAGCCATTCGGCCGACCACTACGAGCGACTGGAGTTTTTGGGCGACGCCGTGCTGGGCCTTGCGGTGTCGACCCTGCTCGTCGAGCGCCTGCCGCAGCAGGCGGAAGGTGAGCTGTCGCGGGCGCGCGCCAGCCTCGTGCGGCAGGACGCCTTGCACCGCATCGCGCTGGAGCTGGGCCTGCCGGCCCTGCTGCGCCTGGGCGAGGGCGAGCAGCGCTCGGGCGGGCGCGAGCGGGCCTCCATCCTGGCCGATGCGGTCGAGGCGCTGTTGGGGGCCCTGTATCTGGATGCGGGCTTCGAGGCGGCGCAGGCCGTGGCCCGCCGCTGGTACGAGGGCGTCGAGCTGCGGCCCGGTCTGGGCAAGGATGCGAAGACGGCGCTGCAGGAGTGGCTGCAGGCTCGCCGCCGACCGCTGCCCGTCTACGAGGTGGTCGCCATCCACGGGGAGGCGCACGCCCAGACCTTCGAGGTCGCATGCCGTGTGGAGGGCGTGGCACCCGCCACTGGGCGCGGGGGCTCGCGCCGCGCGGCCGAGCAGGCCGCGGCCGCCGTGATGTTGGATCATCTGTACACCCGCGGCCTGCCTAGCCGAAACGCTCAGCCATGACAGCCTCATCCCCCGGTGCCCCGTCCATGGGTACACCTTCTACGCCCCCAGACGCCGAGCCCACTGGTCCCCAGCGTTGCGGCTTCATCGCCATCGTCGGCAAGCCCAACGTGGGCAAATCCACGCTGCTCAATGCCCTGGTGGGCCACAAGCTCAGCATCACCTCGCGCAAGGCGCAAACCACCCGCCACCGCATCACTGGCATCCGCACCGAGGGGGCGACGCAGTTCGTTTTTGTGGACACGCCGGGTTTTCAGACCCGGCACGGCAACGCGCTCAATCGCGCGCTCAACAAGACGGTGCTGGGTGCCGTGGCCGACGTGGACTTGGTGCTGTTCGTGGTCGAGGCGGGACGCTTCGACCTGGCAGACGCCAAGGTGCTGGCGCTGTTGCCCCCTGGCGTGCCGGTGATCCTGGTGGCCAACAAGCTGGACCGGGTACACCGCCGTGTGGAGATCGCGCCTTGGCTGCGCAATATGCAGGAGCGCCACCCGTTTGCCGAGTTCTTCCCCATGAGTGCTAAGCAGCCGCGCGATGTGCAGCGCCTGCTGGCGCTGTGCGAACGCTATCTGCCCGAGCAGCCGTGGCTGTACGATGCCGATGACCTGACCGACCGCAGCGAGCGTTTTTTGGCCGGTGAGCTGGTGCGTGAAAAACTCTTTCGTCTGACCGGCGACGAGTTGCCCTACACCTCGACGGTCGTCGTGGACCGCTTCGAGCAGGAGGGCGAGCTGCGCCGCATCGCCGCCACCATCATCGTCGAGCGCGAGGGTCACAAGGGTATGGTCATTGGCGAGGGGGGCGAGCGCCTCAAGCGCATCGGCACCGAGGCGCGCCAGGAGCTGGAGCGCCTGTGGGGCGGTAAGGTATTCCTGGAACTGTGGGTCAAGGTGCGCTCTGGCTGGTCCGACGACGAAGCCCGGGTGCGCGCCTACGGTTACGAGTGACGTGGCCACACGCCAGCGGATGCGGGTGCATGACGAGCCCGCTTATGTGCTCCACCAGCACGATTGGAGCGAGTCCAGCCTGATCCTGGAACTGTTTACCCGCCACCACGGCCGCGTGGTGCTGGTGGGCAAGGGGGTCAAGCGGCCCAC
>NZ_JARJMT020000007.1 GCF_029335975.1 Tepidimonas sp. | reverse complement strand
GACCCCCTTGGGGCGCGAGCTGGCCCGGCTGCCGTTGGACCCGCGCGTGGGGCGCATGATTTTGGCGGCGCGCGACCGCGGGGCCTTGGCAGAGGTGCTGGTCATCGCCAGCGCGCTGAGCGTGCAGGACGTGCGCGAGCGGCCTTTGGAGGCGCAGGCCAAGGCCGACCAGGCGCACGCTGCCTTCGATGACGAGCGCAGCGAATTCGTGGGCATCCTCAAGCTCTGGGATTGGTTGGAGAAGGCGCGCGGCGGTGTGCACGCACCGGGCGAGGCCCCTACGCACCGCTTGTCCAATCGGCAGTACGAGGCGCTGCTGCGCGAGCGCTTCATCCACCTGCGCCGCTTGCGCGAATGGCGCGACATCCACCAGCAGTTGCACACCGTGGCCGCGGAGCACGGCTGGAAGCCCAACACCCAGCCCGCCAGCTATGAGCAGATTCACCTGAGCCTGCTGGCCGGGCTGCTGGGCAACGTGGGCTGCAAGCACGAGACGGAGGACGTCTATCTGGGCGCGCGTGGCATCCGGTTCGTGCCACACCCGGGGGTGCGTCTGAAAAAACGCCCCGGCCGCTGGGTCCTCTGCGCCGAGTTGGTGGAAACCACGCGCCTGTATGGCCGCGGCCTGGCCACGATCGAGCCGCAGTGGCTGGAGCAGGTGGGCTCGCATCTGATCAAGCGTCAGGTGGGCGATCCCCACTGGGAAAAGCGCAGTGCCGAGGTCGTCGCCCACGAGCGCGGCACCCTCTACGGGCTGACGGTGTACAGCCAGCGCCGTGTGTCGTATGACCGTATCGACCCCGTGGCCGCGCGCGAGATCTTCATCCGTGAGGCGCTGGTGGCCGGGCTGACCGAGGACACCTGGGACACCCGGCTGCCCTTTTGGTCGCACAACCGCCGCGTGCTGCGCGAGGTGCAGGCGCTGGAGCACAAGGCCCGGCGCCAGGATGTGCTGGTGGACGATGCGCTGATCTACGCTTTCTACGACAGCCAGATCCCGGCCGGTATCTGCACGGGCCGCGACCTGGAGCGCTGGTGGCGCGAGGCGTCGCGCAGCCAGCCGAGGCTGCTGATGCTCAGCCGCGACGAGCTGATGCGGCACGAAGCCGCCGGCATCACCACGCAGGCCTTTCCGCCCGTGGTGCGCTTGGGTGGGGTGGATTGTCGGGCGCACTACCTGCACGAACCAGGCGACCCGCGCGACGGCGTGACGGTGGATGTGCCCTTATTCGCGCTCAACCAAGTCGCGGCCGAACGGGCCGAGTGGCTGGTGCCGGGAATGCTGCGCGACAAGGTGCTGGCCTTGCTCAAGAGCCTGCCGCAAAAGCCGCGCGCGCGGCTGGTGCCGCTGCCCGAGACGGCACAGGGCCTGACCGAGGCGCTGCTCGCGCCCGCACGCTGGGCCCAGGGTAGCCTGCTCGATGCGGTGCTGGCCGCCGTGCGCGAGCGCACGGGACTGCCGGTGCAGCGCACCGACTTCAAGCTCGAGACGGTGCCCGCCCATTTGTTTTTGAATATCCGGGTCGTGGATGAGCATGGCCGCCAGCTCGCCATGGGGCGCAACCTGCCGGCCCTCAAGGCGCAGTGGGGTGGGCAGGCGCGGGGTGCCTTCCAGGCGCTCGCCGCGCTCAAACTCGGCGCTGCTGCCGTCTCCGAGTCCGCTGCGTCGTCGCCTGATCAGCCCATCGCTGCAGCGCGGCACACCGCCGCCGACCATCCGGCTTCGCCCACGCCGTCCGATCTGCCCGACGCCAGCACCCGCCACACCCGCTGGACCTTTGGCCCCTGGCCCGAGATGATGGAAATCCGCCAAGGTCGTCAGACCCTGGTCGGCTACCCAGCGCTGCAGGATGCGGGTGACGCCGTGACGCTGGCGGTGTACGACGAACCCGAACTGGCCGCGCGCCACCATCGCCTGGGGCTGCGTCGGCTGTTTGCGCTGCAATTGCGCGACACGCTCAAGGCCCTGGACAAAAACCTGCCGGATTTGCAGAAGATGGCCGTGCTGTACATGCCGCTGGGCACGCAGGACGAGCTGCGCTCCCAGATCGTGGAGCTGGCCATCGAGCGCGCTTTTCTGCAGGCGCCGTTGCCGCACGATGCCGAGTCATTCGAGCGCGGCTTGCAGGAGGGCCGTGGGCGGCTGGTGCTGATCGCCCACGAGGTCGCGCGGCTGGCCGCGCAGGTGCTGGCCGAGTGGGCCGCTGCGCAGCGCAAGTTGCGCGAGGGCAAGCCCCCGGCGGCCACGGCGGCCGACGAGCAGCAGCATCTGCAGCGGCTGGTGGGCAAGCGGTTTTTGCACGACACCCCGTGGGAGGCGCTGACCCATCTGCCGCGCTATCTGAAGGCGGTGCAGCTGCGGCTGGACAAATGCCGCGCCGACCCGGCACGCGATGCCGCGCGGCTGGCCGAGCTGCGCCCGCACGAGCAGCGCTTCTGGCGTCTGGTGGCTGAACGCAAGGGCCAGCTCGACGAGCGCCTGCAGGAGCTGCGCTGGATGCTCGAAGAACTGCGCGTGAGCCTGTTCGCGCAAGAGCTGCGCACCCCTTACCCGGTCAGCCTCAAGCGGCTGGACAAGGTCTGGGCTCAGATCGGCTGACGGGTGCGGCCGCCGTCACAGCCGAGCCAGTCGCGCCAGTGCCGCCTCCAGCGTCTCATCGCGCTGGGCAAAGCAAAAGCGCACCACCCGCTGATCGAATCCGTCGCCATAGAAAGCCGACAATGGGATCGCGGCCACACCCACCGCGCGCGTCAGCCAACCGCAGAACGCGGCCTCGGGCAGATCACGTTCGGGGACTGCCAGCGCGCTGTAATCCACGCACTGGAAGTAGGTGCCCTCACACGGCAGCAGGCGAAACCGGGTGCGTGCCAGCCCGGCGCGGAAGCGGTCGTGCTTGGCCTGGTAGAAGGCGCTCAGCCCCAGGTAAGGGGCTGGGTCGGTCAGATAAGCGGCCAGTCCGTGCTGCATCGGCGTGTTGACCGTAAAGACGTTGAATTGGTGCACCTTGCGGAACTCGGCCATGAGCGCCGCCGGGGCCAGCACATAGCCCACTTTCCAGCCGGTCACATGGTAGGTTTTGCCAAAGCTACTGACGATCAGCGCCCGCCGCGCCAACCCAGGGTGCGTGGCCAGACTTTGGTGCGTCAGGCCGTCATAGACCATGTGCTCGTAGACCTCGTCGCTGATCAGCCAGATATCTGTACCGGCCACCAGGTCGTACAGGTGCTGCAGGTCGTCCTTGCGCCAGACCGTCCCGCTCGGGTTGTGCGGGGTGTTGATCAGGATGGCGCGGGCGTGCGGTCGGGCAGGGTGGCGGTCGGGGTACGCATGGTTGGCACGGGCGTCATAGCTGGTAGTCGTGGCCGCCGCCCTCCATCGCGCGCACAATCAGGTCGCGCGAGAGGCGGTCGCTGAGAAATTCGGCAAAGCGCAGCACGAACTGGCGCAGGTACGCGCCGCGTTTGAACGCCACCCGCGCCACGTTTTGGCCAAACAGGTGTCCGGCTGGCCGTGCCACCAAGTCAGGTGTGCGCTCCTCGCCCTGGACAGCCATTTCGGCCACGATGCCCACGCCCATGCCCAGCTTGACATAGGTCTTGATGACGTCGGAGTCGATCGCTTCCAGCACGATCTGGGGCGCGAGGCCGCGTTGCGCGAAGGCCTGGTCGATGCGTGTGCGCCCGGTGAAAGTGGGGTGGTAGGTGATGAGCGGATGTGCAGCCAAATCCTCCAACCCGATGCGCTCGCGCTCCAACAGCGGGTGGCTGGGGGGCATCACCAGCATGTGTTGCCACTCGTAGCAGGGCAGGGTGACCAGGTCGTCGTGCGACAGCGACTCCGTCGCGATCCCGATATCGGCGCTGTCCTCCAGCACCCAGCGCGCCACCTGATCCGGCGAACCCTGATGTAGGCTGATGTTGACCTTGGGGAAGGCCTGTCGCAGCCGCGCCACCGGCGCGGGCAACACATAGCGTGCCTGGGTGTGCGTGGTGGCGATGGACAGCGTGCCGCTGTCCTGGGCTGCGTAATGCTCCCCGATGCGTTTGAGGTTTTGCACCTCGCGCAGGATGATTTCGATGCTGCGCACCACCTGCCGACCGGGCTCGGTCAGCCGCTTGATGCGTTTGCCGTGGCGCGCAAAGATGTCGATGCCGAGTTCGTCCTCCAGCTCCAGGATGGCCTTGGAGACCCCCGGCTGCGAGGTGTGCAGGGCCTTGGCCGCCTCGGTCAGGTTGAGGTTGCGGCGCACGGCCTCTTGCACGAAGCGAAACTGATGCAGGTTCACACACGACCTCCGACACGTCAGCGGCGCAGCACCAGCCAGCCAAAGGCCGCCAGCGACAGCACAGAGTACAGGGCCGACGGTGCGGCAGCGGCTAGCCAGGGTTGCCAGCCGTGCAGATTGCCCATGTGGCTGAACACGCTGTTGATCAGGAAAAAGCTGATGCCGATCATGATGCCCGCGAACACATAAGCCGACAGCCCCTGATTGCGAAAATGCAGATAGGCGAATGGCAGCGCCAGCACCACCATGACCACGCAGCTGAGCGGATAGAAGAGCTTGCGCCAGAATTCGATCTCGTAGCGCTGGGCGGTCTGTTCGTTGGCCTCCAGGTGGCGCACATAGTTGAACAGGTCCAGTGTGCGCATGCGCTGAGGCTTGAGCAGGGCCACGTTGAGCATGTCTGCGCTCAGCGAGGAGGGCCAGTCGAGCGTGGCCAGCGCTTCTCGGCGGGCGTGCTGCACGTCGTCGAACCGCTGACGCTGGACTTCCCGCAAGCGCCAGACACCCGCTTGCGCATCGATGGTGCCGGCCGCAGCATGCACCGTCTCCCGCAAGCGGCCTTGGGCATCGAAAACGAACAGCCGAATCCCGCGCAACTCACCCTCCGGCGACAGGGTGCGCACATTCACCGAGGTCTGCGTCTCCTGCGTGCGCTCACGCAGCCAGACGCCGGTTTGCCCGATGCTGATGCCCCCGCGAAACTGCGCCTTGAGCCGTTGGCCTTCCCGCTCGGCCGGGGGGGCCAGATAGTCGCCCACCACAAAGGTCAGTGCCGCAAAGCCGACACCCAATGCCGCCACCAGCCGCAGGGCCCGCCCTGGCCCCAGGCCGCTGGTGCGCAAAATGGTGAACTCCGACCCCTGGGCCAGCCGGGCCATCGCATACACCGTGCCAATCAGCACCGCGATCGGCATCAGCTCATACAGGCGGCTGGGCAGCAGCAGACCGACGTAGAGCAGGGCGTCGGCCATGCCATACGGGTCTGCAGGGCGCGCCAGTGACGGGCGGCCCAAGGACGACAGCTCGTCGATCAGATCGAAGAACGAAAACAGCGCCAGGAAGGCCAGCAGCACAAACGCCACGGCCGTGAGCACCTCGCCGTAAATCAAGCGCCGCACGGTTTTCATACGCACGCCTGCGTGCGGCGGCGCAGCCGCAAGGTCCAAGGGTGTTCGCGGTGCGCCATCCACAGCAGGGCCCCCAGGGCGGCGCCGCCGTGCAGCGCTAGCATGAAGGACAGCGCGCCGACGCGCTCGCGGGCGATCCAGTCGTTGCCCAGGTTGAGCAGGTTGTAGTACGTGATAAAAGCCAGCAGCATGAACAGCAGATTGCCACTCTTGCCCGCGCGCGGGTTGCTGGCTGCAGCGGCGATGGCCAGCAGGGCCAGGTTGATGGCGCTGATCACCATGCCAGCTCGCCATGCCAGCTCGGCGCGGCTGGCGGGTGATCCGTCCCGCAGCAGCACCAAGGTCGGCAGCGCGCCGCGCCGACTGGTGTAGGTCGCTGTAGCGCTGTCACCGTGCACCCGCTGCCAATGTTGCTCGAATTCGCTGAGCTGCAGCGTCTCTTGGCTCTCTAGGTTGCTCGGAGCAGCACGCCAGAGGCGCTGGCCGTTTTCCAGCACCAGATAGGTCACCCCGTCTTGCATGACCACCCGGCCCGTGCGGGCCGAGACGATGCTTTCGCTGCCATCGCGCTCGACACTGACGATGAATACATTGCGGCCCGCGCGGCCATTTTGCGTGTCGCGATCGATGAAAAACACCCGCCGCCCGCCGCTGGACTCCTGAAACTGACCGGGCGCGATGCGCTCGAGGTCGCTGCGCTGCTCGTAGCGTGCGCGCATCTCGTCGCGCTGCTGTTGCGACCATGGGGCGGCAAAGGCCATCAGGGCGGCGATCGCCACCCAGATGGGCCAGGCAAACCGCACCACGGGGCGGACGAAGCGACCCAGCCCCAGCCCGCTCATGTGCCAGATCACCATCTCGCTGTCGCGGTACATGCGCGACAGCGTGCTTGCCACTGCGATGATCAGCGCCACCGTCAACACGACACCAAGCTGCCCAAGCATGCCGTAGGTCATAAACAGCACGAGCGCCTGCGGGTCCACCTCGCCGCGGCTGGCCTGGCCGAGCGATCGCACCAGCATCATGGTGATGACGACAGTCAGTATCACGACCAGCGCGGCACCGAAGCTGCGCGCCAGTTCACGGCGAATCGAGGATTCGAATAACATCGACGGTGAATCAAAACGACAACCTGCATTATGGACTTCCAACTCAAGACGCTAACGACGCACGAAGCCGCATCCACCGAGGCCGACGCGCTTATCCTGCTGTGGCCCGATGCCCGCGACGGCGAAGATGTCGCCCAGGCCGACCCGCTCACGCTCTGGGCGCGCCAGGCGCTGGCCGACGGCGATTGGAAGGCCGAAGCCGGTCAGTGGCTGGCCGCCCACCGCTTGCCTGGCGTGCAGCCACGGCGCGCCGTGCTGGTGCGTTGCGGCGACGGCAGTGCGCGCCGGGTGCGGCAGGCCGTCGAGGCGGCGTTCGGTGCCCTTAAAGGCGGCGCGCCCGTGCGCCGTCTGGTCCTGCAACTGGGGGCGCTGTCGCCGTTGGCCGTGCGGGCTGCCGTCTTGGCCGTGGCCGACGCAAGCTACCGCTACACGGCCACGCTGTCCCAGCCGCAGCCGCGCGCCCTGGCCACCGTCATCGTGGGGGTGGCGGACCGCGAGGGGGTGCAATCGACCTTCGGCGAGGCCGTGGCCACCGTGCGCGGGCAGGAGCTGGCCAAGGAATGGGCCAACCGCCCTGCCAACCATGCCACGCCGTCGGACCTGGCGCAGGCGGCTCAGGCGCTGCAGGGCAGGGACATCGCGGTGGAGGTGCTCGGTCCCAAAGAGGTGGCCAAGCTCGGTATGGGCGCCTTTTTGGCGGTCGCGCAGGGGTCGGAACAGCCATTGCGCTTCATCGTCCTGCACTACCGCGGCGCGGCCAAGTCGGTTGCGCCGGTGGTGCTGGTTGGCAAAGGGATCACGTTCGATACGGGGGGCATCTCGCTCAAACCCGCAGCGGACATGGACGAGATGAAATTCGACATGGGGGGGGCCGCCAGCGTGCTGGGCACATTCCAAGCGCTGGCCCAACTGCGCCCGTCCCTCAACGTCGTGGGCCTGATCCCGGCGTGCGAAAACATGCCGAGTGGGCGGGCGACCAAGCCGGGTGATGTCGTGCGCAGTCTCAGCGGGCAGACCATCGAGATCTTGAACACCGATGCCGAAGGGCGCTTGATTCTGTGCGATGCCCTGACCTATGCGCAGCGTTTCCAGCCGCGTGCGGTGATCGACATCGCCACGCTTACCGGGGCCTGTGTGATCGCGCTGGGCCAGGTGCGCTCGGGGCTGTTTGCCAACGACGACGATCTGGCGTGCGCCTTGCTCGAGGCGGGCGAAGCGGCGGCCGATCCCTGCTGGCGCATGCCGCTCGACGAGGAATACGGCGAGGCCCTCAAATCGACATTTGCGGATGTGGCCAACGTCGGCGGGCGCGCAGCGGGTTCGGTCACCGCAGCCAAGTTTCTGCAGCGCTTCGTCAAGGATGTGCCCTGGGCCCATCTGGACATTGCAGGCACCGCCTGGAAAAGCGGCAAGGACAAGGGAGCCACAGGGCGGCCCGTGCCGCTGCTGGTACGCTATCTGCTCGATGAGGCCGCTCGGCTCGAGGTCCGTCCTGCGCGCCCGTCCAAGCGTGGCCGGCGCGCAGCCCACTGAGGGCTTCGATGGACGTGGCCTTTCACCTGAATGTGCCGGTGCCCTGGTCGGCCCGTAGCGTCTACCTCTGCCGCTTGCTCGCCAAGGCCTATGCGGTCAGGGCGCGGGTGTGGGTGGTGGTCGCCCCAGACGAGGTGGCCCGGCTCGACGAGGCGCTGTGGACACTGCTGGCCGATGATTTCGTCCCCCACGTCTGCGCAGGTGCGCCCGAGCTGCTGTGCCAGCGCTCCCCCATCGTGATCGCTGGGCCTGCCGATCCTTTGGCGGGCGAGCGCAGCGTGCTCATCAATGCCCAAGCGGAATGGCCCGATGTGCTCGGGCCGGACGCAGAGCGTTTTACCCGGGTGGTGGAGGTGGTCACATCCGACGAGGCCGACAAGGCCGCGGCGCGGCAGCGCTGGCGCCGCTACCAAGCGATGGGCCTGAGCCCGGTTGCGCACGATCGGGCGCGCCGGTCTGCGTCGGCCTCCGAAGGGGCTGACGCGTGACCGCGCCGGGCCGCCAGCCGCCACCGGTCGTTCCCACGCTGACCGAGGTGGTGGCGGGGTTATCGGCTGCGCCTGCTGCAGCGGTGGACCGGCAGGGCCCCGAGGCGATGGCGCGCAAAGCATCGGAGCCAGAACCGACAATCGGGGCGCTGGTGGATACAGTGACCGACCAGGTGATGGCACGTTTATTGCCGGAGCTGCAGTGGCGCATTGCGGATGCGCTGCAGGACTGGATGCTGGCGCAGTCGAGTGCCGGTGCTGTCCAGATTGCTGCCGTGTTGCGCGACCATATTGCCGACCATGTCCGACAAGCGTTGGGCGAGGCATTGGGGTCAACCCGTTATTGACCCTCCACAGTGCTCTCGCCAGAAGAAGAGCTGACGTTTTTCGTGTATCGTAAAGGTCTGCGCAAAGGATTCCGTGTTGCGCAAACCGTTCAACCATTTCGTTTGACAAGGGTCATCATGCAAATCCAATACAACAAACTGGCCATCGTCGCTGCGGCCGCCATCGCACTGGCCGCTTGCGGCAAGAAGGAAGAAGACAAGCCCGCTGCGGCGCAAGGCCCGGCTGTCGAGCAGCTGGTCGTCAAGATCGGTCACGTCGGCCCCACCAGCGGCCCGATTGCGCACCTCGGCAAAGACAACGAAAACGGCGCCCGCATGGCCATCGACGAGCTCAATGCCGCCGGCATCCAGATCGAAGGCAAGCCGGTCAAGTTCGAGCTGCTGGCCGAAGACGATGCGGCCGATCCGAAGCAGGGCACGGCCGCCGCGCAGAAGCTGGTCGATGCCAAGGTCAACGGCGTCATCGGTCACCTGAACTCGGGCACCACCATTCCAGCGTCGCAGATCTACAACGCGGCGGGCATTCCGCAGATCTCCCCGTCCGCCACCAACCCCAAGTACACCCGTCAAGGCTTCAACAACGTCTTCCGCGTGGTGGCTGACGACACGCACCTGGGCGGCACGCTGGGCAAGTACGCAGTCGAGAAGCTGGGTGCCAAGAAGGTCGCCGTCATCGACGACCGCACCGCTTACGGGCAAGGTGTGGCCGATGAGTTCGAAAAAGGCGTCAAGGCCTCCGGTGGCGAAGTGGTGGATCGTGAGTTCACCAACGACAAAGCCACCGACTTCAACGCCATCCTGACCAAGATCAAGGCCAAAAAACCGGACGTGGTGTTCTTTGGCGGCATGGACGCGGTGGCCGGCCCGATGCTCAAGCAGATGAAGCAACTGGGCATCGAGGCCAAGTTCATGGGCGGCGATGGCATCTGCACCAGCGAGCTGCCCAAGCTGGCGGGCGATGGCATGGCCGACGAGCAGGTCTATTGCGCCGAGGCCGGTGGTGTCGAAGGCGAACAGAAGGCGGACATGGAGAAGTTCCGTGCCGACTTCAAGGCCAAGTTTGGTGCCGACGTGCAGGTGTATGCCCCGTATGTGTACGACGCCGTCCATGTGATGGTCAAGGCCATGCAAAATGCCAACTCGGCCGATCCGGCCAAGTACCTGCCGGCGCTCCAGTCGATCAGCCACAAGGGCGTGACGGGCCAAATCGAGTTCGACGAGAAGGGCGACATCAAAAACGGTGCCCTGACCCTGTACACCTACAAAGGTGGCCAGCGCTCGGAGATCGCCGTCGTGCGCTGAACACGGTTCGTTTCACGCAAAAAACCCCCGCTTGGCGGGGGTTTTTGTTGGCTGGGCCTGGCTGGACTGTCGCTGCGCGCGGTCAGCCGCAGGCAAACGATTTCAGCTCAGGACAGGTGGGCGCTGATGATCTTGGTCATCTCGAACATCGACACCTGGGGCTTCTTGAGCACGGCCTTGAGTTTGGCGTCCGCATTGATCATGCGCTTGTTGGTGGCGTCTTGCAACTTGTGCTTTTTGATGTACTCCCACACCTTCTTAGTCACCTCGGTGCGCGGCAGCGGCTTGGCGCCGACGATGGCCGCCAAGTCGGCACTCGGCGTCATTGGCTTCATGAACGCCGCGTTGGGCGTGCGCTTGGGCGCGGTGGCCTTGGCAGCCGGTTGGGCGGTCTTAGCCGCGGGGGCGGACTTGGCGGTGGCAGCTTTTTTTGCAGTGGCCATGGAGGGTTCCTTCGGTTGGTTGCAAGCTAGCCACGGAGCGCACGGGGCGCTCACATGGATGGGTTGCATCGTATACGCAAAGCCCTGGTTTTTCTAGGGCGCAGCGGGGCATTTTGGCGTCAGAGCGGGGTTTTCCCGCGTTGGCGTGGGGGTGGCCGTTGCGCTGCGCCGACGCCGGCGGGCCGGGGCCATGGCCTATGATGCGGACTGGATCGACTCTCGCATTGCTTTGGCCCATGACGACCGCGTTTTCCACCTGTGATCTGTGCGATGCCCACAAGGGTGACACGAGCGGCGCATTCCGCGTACTGCCTGCGGTGTTTCGGGCGTTTGGCGGGCGCGACCACTTCGGTGGCCCGGTGAGCACCGTCAAATGCCATGAGGACAACAGCCTGGTGAAAGCCGCGCTGGACGAGCCTGGACAGGGGCGGGTGCTGGTCGTGGACGGAGGGGCCTCGCTGCGGCGCGCGCTGGTGGGGGGCAATCTGGCCGCAGCGGCCGCGCGCAACGGCTGGGCCGGCGTGGTGGTGGATGGGTGTGTGCGAGATGTGGCCGAGCTGGCGCAGACCCCTGTCGGCATCCGGGCTCTGTCAGCCGTGCCGATGCCCACCGAGAAACGGGGGCAGGGCCAGCGCGACGTCGCCGTTCAGATTCAGGGGGTCTGGGTGCGTCCGGGCGACTGGCTGTACGCCGATGCGGACGGCATCGTCGTTACGGCTCAGCCGCTCCACGCCTCGTAAGCCATAGCGGCCGCCAGGCCGTACAGAATCAGGGCAAAAACTCGTTTGAGAGTGGAGACCGGCAGGGCGTGCGCCACGCGCACCCCCACCGGGGCCATCAGCACACTGGCACTGGCGATGACAGCCAGCGCGGGTAAAAAGATGAAGCCCAGCGACCCCGCGGGCCGTCCCGCCACCTGGGCGCCCGACCAGATGTAGCCCACGGTGTTGGCCAGCGCAATGGGAAAGCCGAGTGCCGCGCTGGTGGCCACTGCCTGGTGCATCGCCACGTTGCACCAGGTCATGAACGGGACGCTGATGAAGCCTCCGCCTGCCCCGACCAGGCCAGACAGAAACCCGATGACCCCTCCGGCGACAAACTGCCCGCCTGGGCCGGGCATGCTGCGATGCGTGGCAGGCTTGCGGGCGCGCAGCATTTGCGTGGCCGAGAAGGCGACAAAGCCCGCGAACAGCAGGGCCAGCCATTGCCCCTGCACGACGCGAAAGACCCCTGCGCCGGCCAGCGCAGCCCCGAGCACGATGCCCGGCGCCAACCGCGCCACCAGATCCCAGCGCACAGCGCCCCGCCGATGGTGCGCACGCACGCTGGAGATGGAGGTGAAGACAATGGTGGCCATCGAGGTAGCGATGGCCATCTTGACCGCCAGATCGGTCGAGAGGCCGCGATGGCTCAGAATGAAGGTGATGAAAGGCACCAGGATCATGCCGCCGCCGATGCCCAGCAGCCCTGCAAAAAATCCAGTCGCCAGGCCCAGGGCGGCCAATTCGGCGATCAGCAAAGGATCGAGCATGCAAACAGCGTGGCAATATCCGCGCATTTGGCGGCAAGGCCTGCGCTGGGAGTGGGGGTGTCTGCCAGGCTGCTGGGCCGGCATCCTGAACGCGGGGGTTCAGGTGGGCGAGGGCAGCGCAGCTTCGGGTTCGTCTGACGCGAGACGATCACACCCACTGCACGATGTACCAAGCCCGGGCTCATAGAGCATTGGTTCAAGGAATGTAAGGCCCAACGGCTGGCAGACGCCTTAATTGTATGCCCGTTTGTACGTCTGTTGCGCGCCGGTGTGCCGCATGAGCCCGCTACGGATTGCGCCGCCCGCAGACATCGCGGCCATCAGAGCAGCCGGTCGTCTGCCGCCAGGGCGCTGTCGATACGCGCCACCAGTCGGCTCAGGGCCTCGTGGGCTTCGGCCGGCAGGGCCGAGGCGGCGTCGGCTGCGGGCGCATCGTCCGAGTCTGCTGTCCCGATGGGGGAATTGCGAAAGGCCAGCGACGGATCCTGGCGCGAGGCGTCGAAGGCGATATTGAGCGCGGCGAGTACGGCGATGCGGTCGCGCGCCTTGACCTTGCCCGCGTCGCGGATGCGGCACATGGCGGCATCGACCTTGGCCACTGCCTCGCGCAGCGCCTGCTCGCCGTCCGAAGGGCAGGCCAGCACGTAGGTCTGGCTCATGATTTGAACCTCGACCTGTTTGATGCTCGGCTTGCTCATGGGTTGTCCTCCTCGGCAGCGATACGGGCGATCACGGCGTCCAAGCGCTGCCGCGCGGCCGCACATTGCGCCCGCAGCCGATCGCGCTCCTGCGCCAGGCGCTGGACTTCCTGCTGCAGCAGGCCCTGGGTGCGCAGCAACTCCTGATGCCGCAGCAGCAGTCGCTCGAGTCGCTGGGCGAGCTCTTCAATGATCGCAGGCGTCATGGCCCCCGGATTGTAGGGGCCGCGCAAGGGTTCGACATACAATCGGGTGTGTTGGTGCTCGCGCTGCAGCTCGTGCGGCGCAGTTAAACGGGAAGCTTGGGGGGATGCCGGTCGCTCAGCCGGGTCCTAACCAGCGCTGCCCCCGCAACGGTAAGTGGACGGGTGTGTTGCCCACACACCCCGCTTTCGCCCGTCGGTCACTGGATGTTTGGCATCTGGGAAGGCCCGCGAAGGTCGTTTCCACCAGCCCGGATACCGGCCAACGCGGTGATCGGCTCGACGCGGTCGGGCCGGTCGTGACGTCCATGCACCGTCGGGGAAGGCGGTGAGGACACGCTCGTCTGGTTTGTATTCTCATGAGAAAGCCCCTCGTGCGCGCTGCCATGGCTGCGCTCGCGCCTGTCCTGCCGGCAGGTGCTGTGTTGTGTGTTCCCCTGGCCCATGCGGCCGATGACCCCCCGGCCGGGCTCGGGTCGTCCCTGGGGGAGGTGGTCGTCATCGCCACGCGCTCCGAGCAACCCATCACCGACGTGATCGCCGATGTGACGATCATCGACCGCGAGGCGATCGATCGCAGCGGTGCCGCTGCCGTTGCCGATGTGTTGGCGCGGGTGCCCGGTGTCACCATCAGCCGCAACGGTGGGCCAGGCACGACCACCAGTGTGTATTTGCGCGGTGCCGAGAGCCGGTTCACGGCGGTGTTCATCGACGGGGTGCGCATCGACTCGCAATCTACGGGTGGGGCGACCTGGAATGCGATCCCGCTGTCGCAGGTAGAGCGCATCGAGGTTCTGCGCGGCCCGGCTGCGGCCATCTATGGTTCGGACGCGCTGGCCGGGGTGGTGCAGATTTTTACGCGGCAGGGCGAGGTCGGGTTCTTCCCCTCGGTGCGGGTGGGGCTGGGCAGCCAGGACACGCGCACGCTCGGGGTGTCGCTGCGCGGCGGCGCCGAGGGGGTGGACTACGCCTTGGGCGTGGGGACCGAGCGCAGCGACGGCTTCAATGCCCGCCTACAGGGCAACCCGGACCGCGACGGCTACCGCAACGAGAACCTCTCTGGCCGCATTGGCTGGCAGGTGGCGGCTGGCCAGAAGCTGGACGTGACGCTGCTGGACAGCAGGCAGCGCGCCGGTTACGACGGATTTACGCCCGGGCTGGACGACCAGAGCCTGCACCGCCTGCGCACGGCCGGGCTGCACTGGACGGCGCAATGGAGCGATGTCTGGACCACCCGCGCCAGCCTGACCCGCGGTACCGACCGCTATGAGACCAAGCCATCGCCGTACCTGACCGAGACGCGTGTGACCACCGCGCTGCTGCGCAACGAAGTACGGCTGGGCCATGGCCTGATGACGGTGGACCTGGAGCGGCGCGAGGATGCGCTGCAAAACCGCAGCACCACGCCGGTGCGCACCGAGCGGCACCAGAATGCACTGGCCGTGGGCTATGGCTGGCGCTCGGGACCACACAAGCTGCAGGTCAATGCGCGCCACGACGAGGACAGCGAGTTCGGCGGTCAGTCCACCGGGCTGCTGGCCTATGGCTATGACGTCAGCCGCACGCTGCGCCTGACGGCCTCGGCAGGCACGGCGTTTCGGGTGCCAACGCTGTTCCAGCGCTTCAGCATTTACGGTAAGCCGGATCTCAAGGCCGAAAAGGGTCGTAATCTGGAGGCTGGCCTACATTGGCAGTCGGGGCCGGATCGGCTGTCCATGGTCGCCTACCGCAACCGCGTGCGCGATCTGATCGGCTATGTCGGCGGTCCGGGGCCGTGCGTCAACGGCACGGGCCCTTATCCGGGGTGCTACGATAATGTCGGCCGTGCTCGCCTGACGGGGGTGTCGGTCAGCGGTGCCACCCGGATCGGGGCGGTCAACCTGGGCGGCTCGTGGGATCTGATGCGACCCAAGAATGCGTTGACAGACAAGTGGCTGCCGCGCCGCGCGCGCTCACAGGCGACGCTGACGGCCGACACCCAGCTGGCCGGCTGGCGTCTGGGGGGCGAAGTGCAGCATACTGGCGAGCGCTTCGACAATGCAGCCAACACGGTGCGGTTGGCCCCATACACGCTGCTGCATTTGACGGCCGAGCGCCCGCTGGGGCGTGACTGGCGTTTGCTCGCGCGGCTGGACAACGCCACCGACCGCGCCTATCAGACGGCGGCGGGCTATGCGATGCCTGGGCGCTCGATATTCATCGGTCTGAACTGGTCCCCGCGCTGAGACCGGGCGATGACCGTTGAGGCCGTCGCCGCAAATGCCGCTGCCATGGACTGCCCCGCGCTGCTGATCGCCGCCCCAGCCTCTGGCCAGGGCAAGACCAGCGTCACCGCGGCGCTGGCGCGCTGGCACGCGCGGCAGGGGCGGCGCGTGCGGGTGTTCAAGTGCGGGCCGGATTTTCTTGACCCGCAATGGCTCGAGCGAGCCAGCGGCCACCCGGTGGACAACCTCGACCTCTGGATGAACGGCGAGGCCGACGTGCGCGCGCGGCTGGCGCGCGCGGCGCAGCAGGCCGACCTGATCCTGATCGAGGGGGTGATGGGCCTCTATGACGGCGAGCCCAGCGCCGCCGAACTGGCGCAGCGACTGGGCATCCCGGTGCTGGCGGTGGTGGACGCCGGAGCGATGGCGGGCACCTTCGGCGCTCTGGTGCACGGGCTGCGCCACTACCGGCCGGGGCTGCCGTGGGCGGGGGTGCTGGCCAACCGCGTCGCCGGCACGGGGCACGCGCAGATGCTGCAAGCGGCGCTGCGCGACGGCGACGGCCCCTGGTGGGGAGCGCTGCCGCGTGACGAAGGTTTTGCCCTGCCGCAGCGCCACCTCGGCCTGACGCAGACTGGTGAGCTGCCCGATGCGCTGGTGCGGCTGGATCGCTTGGCCGATGCGCTGGAGGGCACGTCGCTGGGCCAGCTCGATGGGTCCGAATGGCAGCGCTGGGCGGTGGCGCTGGAGGTGCCGGCCGAACTGCCCGTGGTGGAGCCGTGGCTGGCCGGGCGCCGCGTCGCGGTGGCGCGCGATGCGGCGTTCAGCTTCATCTACCCCGCCAACGTGGAGACGCTGCAGGCGCTGGGGGCGGAGGTGGTGTTCTTTTCGCCGCTGGCGGACGAGCCGCTGCCCGACGCCGATGCGCTGTGGCTGCCGGGTGGCTACCCCGAGCTGCACGCCGACACGCTGGCTGCCGCGGGCCGCACGCGCGCCAGCGTGCAGCGCCACGTGCAGGCGGGCCGCCCGGTGTGGGCGGAGTGCGGCGGCATGCTGGCGCTGCTGGAGGGCCTGACCCTGGCCGACGGGCGGCGCGTGCCGATGTGGGGCCTGCTGCCCGGCCAGGCTGTCATGCGCCCGCGGCTGGTGGCGCTCGGGCCGCATGCCTGGGCCACCCCGTGGGGCGAGCTGCGCGGGCACACCTTTCACTATTCCGAGGCGCAGATTGCACTGGCACCGGTGGCGCACACCACCCCGGCGCGCGCGCATGGGCGGCCCGAGGCCATCTGGCGTCACGGGCCCATCCTGGCCAGTTACTTCCACGCCTGGTTTGCCTCGGCTCCGCAGGCGGCGGCGCGGCTGTTTCGGCCTTCACCGCAGGAGGGTCAGACCTGGGTGACGCTGCAGGAGGTTTCTGCATGACCCGGCCCGACTTTGGCCCGCAGCGCATCGTCTGCCTGACGGAGGAGACCACCGAGTGGCTCTACCTG
This sequence comes from Tepidimonas sp., assembly GCF_029335975.1. Lineage (GTDB taxonomy): Bacteria > Pseudomonadota > Gammaproteobacteria > Burkholderiales > Burkholderiaceae_C > Tepidimonas. The sequence continues at coordinate 714 of NZ_JARJMT020000007.1, read as the reverse complement.
CTCGGGCAGCAGCACCGCATCGTCGGCATCAGCGGCTACACGGTGCGCCCGCCGCAGGCGCGGCAGGAAAAGCCGCGCGTCAGCGCCTTCCTGAACGCCAAGATCGACAAGATCCTGGCGCTGCGGCCGGATCACGTGTTCGGCTTTTCCGACCTGCAGGCCGACCTCGCCGCGGCGCTGATCCGCGCAGGTGTGGCCGTGACGGTGTTCAACCAGCGCAGCGTCGAGGAGATCTTTGCGATGCTGTGGCAGGTGGGGGCGCTGGTCGGCTGCGCGCAGCAGGGTGAGCGGCTCTTGGAGGCGATGCGGGCGCAGCACGCCGCGATGCGCGCCGCGGTGCGGGAGCGCTTGCGACAAGGCGCGCGGCGCCCGCGCGTGTATTTCGAGGAGTGGGACGACCCGCCGATCACCGCGATCCGCTGGGTGTCGGAGCTGATCGAGCTGGCCGGCGGGCAGGACATCTTTGCCGAGCGCGCACGCCAGCCGCTCGGCAAGGACCGGGTGCTGCCCGATCCGCAGGAGGTGGTGCGCAGCGCCCCGGACCTCATCATCGGCTCATGGTGCGGCAAAAAGTTTCGGCCCGAGCGGGTGGCCGCTCGTCCCGGCTGGCAGGACGTGCCGGCGGTGCGCGACGGCCAGCTGCACGAGATCAAGAGCGCCGACATCCTGCAGCCTGGCCCGGCGGCGCTGACCGACGGGGCGGCGCAGCTGCAC
>NZ_JARJMT020000003.1 GCF_029335975.1 Tepidimonas sp. | reverse complement strand
GGGCGTGATGCCGTATTCCGTCAGCACGTCCCTGAAGTCCTGGCTGGCGTATTGACTGCTTCTGTCGCTGTGGAAGATCAGCCCGGCTGTCACCACCGCCAGGAACCGCCAGCCTTCGTCCGTGTGGATGCAGGTGATGTTCCTCGCTCAGACCGGGTCGGTCTCCATCTTGACGCGCGCCAGCGCGTCCCGCAGCCGGCAGATCTCCATCAGCTCTGCGCTCACGACCATGCTCTCAGCTCCTTTGAGCTTGCCCTGTCGGCCAGCCTTGACCCAGTTGAACAGCGTCCGCTCCACCACGCCCAGCTACCTGGCCGCTGCCGCAATGCTCTGCCCGCCGCTGACCAGCCGTACAGCTTTGCACTCCAGCGTGTCGCACGCCCGCACGGTCTTCGTCATTTCCGTACTCCTTGCTTGCGTTGAAACACTCAGCAAGAGGTGCGTTTTTCGGGCCAAGTTCAATGCGGCAGCGGTTGGGGTCTTGCACCCGCACCGGGTCAGCCTCCACGCCGAAGTGTGGAAAACGTATCGCTTTGATGGCATCGCGGTCTTATCATTTCGATACGTTGATCATCGTGGTCAACGAGTATTGGCGCGCACAGCACTGGGTAAGTCTTCATGCCCGCGAGCATTCAACGGGGGTCAGACGCCGAATCATTCCCACTCGATCGTCGCTGGCGGCTTGGAGCTGACGTCGTAGGTAACGCGGTTGATGCCGCGCACCTCGTTGATGATGCGGCTGGAGACGCGCTTGAGCAGGCTGTAGGGCAGCTCGGCCCAGTCGGCGGTCATGAAATCGCTGGTCTGCACCGCACGCAGCGCCACCACGTAGTCGTAGGTGCGGCCGTCACCCATCACGCCGACGCTCTTGACCGGCAGGAATACCGCAAACGCCTGGCTGGTCAGGTCGTACCAGCTCCGGCCGGAGTTCGGCTCGATGGTGGAACGCAGTTCCTCGATGAAGATGGCGTCGGCCCGACGCAGCAGGTCGGCGTATTCCTTCTTCACCTCGCCCAGGATGCGCACACCCAGGCCCGGCCCGGGGAAAGGGTGGCGGTAGACCATGTCGTGCGGCAGGCCCAGCGCCACACCGAGCTCGCGCACCTCGTCCTTGAACAGGTCGCGCAGTGGCTCCAAGAGCTTTAAGCCCAGCTGCTCGGGCAGGCCGCCGACGTTGTGGTGGCTCTTGATCGTGACGGCCTTTTTGCTCTTGGCACCACCCGACTCGATCACGTCCGGATAGATGGTGCCCTGCGCCAGCCACTGCACGCCCTTGGAGCCCGGGCGCGCGGCTTTGAGCTTTTCGGCCTCGGCCTTGAAGACCTCGACGAACAGCCGGCCGATGATCTTGCGCTTCTGCTCGGGGTCGGTGACGCCGGCGAGCTCGCGCAGGAAGCGTTCACTCGCATCCACCCGGATCACCTTGGCGTGGAGCTTGCCGGCGAACATGTCCATCACCGTGTCGCCTTCGTGCAGGCGCAGCAGGCCGTGATCGACGAAGACGCATGTGAGCCGCTCGCCGATGGCGCGATGGATGAGCGCTGCGGCTACCGACGAATCGACCCCGCCCGACAGGCCGAGCAGCACCTCCTCGTCGCCGACCTGGGCGCGGATGGCCGCCACGGCCTCCTCGATGTGGTCGCGCATGATCCAGTCGGGCTGAGCGCCACAAATCTCTAGCACGAAGCGCTCCAGGATGGCACGGCCCTGTACGGTATGCGTCACCTCCGGGTGGAACTGCACACCGTAGAAGTGCCGCGTCTCGTCGGCCATGCCGGCGATCGGACAGGCGTCGGTGCTGGCCATCAGCTTGAAGCCGGGCGGCATTTGGGTGACTTTGTCGCCGTGGCTCATCCACACCTTGAGCATGCCGTGCCCCTCGGGGGTGTGGAAGTCGGCGATGTCCTTGAGCAGCGCCGTGTGACCACGCGCGCGCACTTCGGCATAGCCAAACTCCCGATGGGGCGAACCTTCCACTTTGCCCCCGAGCTGCTGTGCCATCGTCTGCATGCCGTAGCAGATGCCCAAGACCGGTACACCGAGCTCGAACACCGCGTCTGGCGCGCGGTCGTCCACCTCGTAGACACTGGCGTGGCTACCGGACAGGATGACGCCCTTGAGCCGCCTGTCGGCGGCGTACTGCCGCACCCACTCGCTGCTGACGTCGCAGGGGTGCACCTCGCAATAGACATGCGCTTCGCGCACGCGCCGTGCGATCAGCTGCGTCACCTGGGAGCCGAAGTCGAGGATGAGAATCTTGTCGTGGTTCATCGGGTCGTGTCCGTGGCGGAGCCGCCAAAGCGAAGGGCCGCCTCGCTGGCGGCCCTCGGTACGGCGTCGCGTCAATCCAGGCGATAGTTCGGCGCTTCCTTGGTGATCTGCACGTCGTGCACATGGCTCTCACGAATGCCGGCGGCCGTGATCTCCACGAAAGCGGCCTTGTCGTGCAACTCGGCGATACTGGCGCAGCCACAGTAACCCAGTGCTGCGCGAATGCCGCCGGCCATTTGGAAGATGATGGCCACCACCGAGCCTTTGTACGGCACACGGCCCTCGATGCCCTCGGGCACCAGTTTGTCGGCGTTGGGGTTGGCCGCCTGGTCGTTCTCCTGGAAGTAGCGGTCCGCGCTGCCGGCCCTCATCGCACCGATCGAGCCCATGCCGCGGTAGCTCTTGTAACTGCGGCCCTGGTACAAGATGACCTCGCCGGGCGCCTCCTCGGTGCCGGCGAACATGCCCCCCATCATCACGCAGTGCGCACCGGCCGCCAGCGCCTTGGCGATATCGCCGCTGTAGCGGATACCGCCGTCGGCGATCAACGGAACGCCCGTGCCCTCGAGCGCGGTGGCCACGTTGTCGATGGCGGTGATCTGCGGCACGCCAACACCCGCCACGATGCGGGTGGTGCAGATGGAGCCCGGGCCGATGCCGACCTTGACCGCATCCGCCCCAGCCTCCACCAACGCGCGGGCGGCCTCGCCGGTGGCGATATTGCCGCCGACGACTTGCACCTGTGGGAAGTGGTGCTTGACCCAGCGCACACGTTCCAGCACACCCTTGCTGTGACCATGCGCGGTATCGACCACGATCACGTCCACGCCGGCCTTGACCAGCGCCTCGACGCGCTCATCAGTACCAGGGCCCACGCCCACCGCAGCGCCGACACGCAACCGGCCGTTGTCGTCGCGCGCGGCGTTGGGGAAGTTGAGCTGCTTGGTGATGTCCTTGACGGTGATCAGGCCCTTGAGCTCGAAGGCGTCGTTGACCACCAACAGCCGCTCCAGCTTGTGCTTGTTCAGCAAAGCCTTGGCGGTCTCGGGCGTGGTGCCCTCGGGCACGGTGACCAACCGCTCGCGTGGCGTCATGATCTCGCGCACCGGTGCATCCATGCGCGTCTCGAAACGCAGGTCGCGCCCGGTGACGATGCCGACCACCTTGCCACCATCCACCACTGGAAAGCCCGAGACGCCCAGCTCGTCCGACAGCTTGACGACCTGGCGCACCGTGGTGTCCGGGCGAATGACCACCGGGTCTCGCAACACGCCAGATTCGTATCGTTTCACCTTGGCGACCTGGGCAGCCTGTTCCTGCGCTGACAGGTTCTTGTGAATGATGCCGATGCCACCCTCTTGTGCGATGGCTATGGCCAGGCGCGCCTCGGTGACGGTGTCCATCGCGGCCGACACCAACGGTAGGTTGAGGGTGATGTCGCGGGTCAGGCGGGTGGACAGCGACGTGTCTTTGGGCAGAACTTGCGAGTACGCGGGGACCAACAACACATCGTCGAAGGTCAACGCTTTTCCGAGCAGACGCATGGAATGGGCTCCAAAAGCCATATTGTATTCGGGGCATGGGCCTGAGACGCCAGACAGACTGCCCGGAGGAAGGCCGGCCGGGCGCGTCAACGCTTGGGGGTGCGCGCAAACAAACCTGCCGTGCGCGCCCCCTGCCGTTGGAAACGTTCCCGCCGCGCCACCTTGGGGTCGACCCGCAGCGGGCGTGTCAGCTCCAGCCGGTCCCCCTCGCGCAGCGGCGTATCCAGCGACACGCGCCGGCCCCAGACGCTCGCCGCCCACCCATTCGACCTTGCATCGATCGGCTCGAGACTCCAGCCGACGTCGGCCAGCGCTTGCGCCACTGTGGCGCCGTCAGGGAGTTCTCGCGTCGTCTCCTGCACCTGCCGGGGTGCAAGGGCCCTAACCACGGTCACGCGCATGACTCACTGCCCATCTCGTGCCCCGTACACCTGGTCGGCTCGCTTGACGAAGGCATCCACCAGGGAGTCTGCGATGCGGTCGAATACCGGCCCCACCAAGGCCGCCAGCACGCTGCTGGAAAAACCGTAGCGCAGCGAAAACTCGATCTTGCAGGCGTGCGCGTCGCCAACGGGTATGAACTCCCAATGCCCTTCCAACTGCGAGAACGGCCCCTCCACCAGGCGCAAGTGGATGCGCCGATCAGCCTCGTGGACATTGCGAGTGGTGAAGCTCTTGCGCACGCCACCGAAGGCCATACCGATCGAGGCCACCATGCCATCTGGGGTGCGTTCGAGCACCCGTCCAGACGCGCACCACGGCAAAAATTCGGGATAGCGTTCCACGTCGCTGACGAGCTCGAACATCTCGTGCGGGCTGTGCCAAACGAGCACGGACTTGCGAACGGTTTTCGGTTTCATACAATCGTCGGCCCCGATCGGATTGTAGGTCCCATGTCTGCCCCAAAGCTCAAAGCTGCCACCAATGCCCGCATCGCCGAGAACAAAAAGGCGTTCTTCAACTACCACATCGAAGAGCGTTTCGAGGCGGGTGTTGTCCTGCAGGGCTGGGAGGTCAAGGCCATCCGCGAGGGCAAAGTGCAGATCACCGAGGGCTATGTCGTCGTGCGCGATGGCGAACTGTTTCTGATCGGCTGTCTGATCCATCCGCTGCGCAGCACATCCACGCACATCCGCGCAGACGCCGACCGTACCCGCAAACTGCTGATGCACAAGGCCGAAATCCGACGCCTGATCGGTAAGGTGGAGCAAAAGGGCTACACCTTGGTGCCGCTAAACCTGCACTGGAAGAACGGTCGCGTCAAGTGCGAGATCGCGCTGGCGCGCGGCAAGGCGCTGCACGACAAACGCGACACCATCAAAGAGCGCGAAGGCAAGCGCGAGGTGGAGCGCGCGCTCAAACACCGCATGCGCTGAGCCTCAGGGCAGGTGTCTGAGCGGGTGCGCATGCGCGGGCCAGGGGCTGTCGAAGAACGGGGCCACCATCGCGGCCGTGACGTCTTCGATGCGCGACGGGTTCCAGTGCGGCCGCCGGTCCTTGTCCACCGCCAGGGCACGGATGCCCTCGACCGCCTCCCCCTCGGCCGGCGAGCGCCCGAGATGGCGGGGATGGAAACAATGCCGCACCAGGTCCCGCTCCAGGCGCAAATCCTCGGCCAGGGCCAGGCCGCGCGCGCGCCGCAACTGCTCCAGTACCACATGCAGCATCAGCGGGCTGCGCAGGCGCAGCGTGGCCAGGGCCTGTGCGGCCGCGTCCGTGCCCGCCGCCTCAAGCGCTTGCACGATGCCCGTCACGCTATCGGCACCAAAGGCGGCATCCACCTCCGGTGCCAACGGCGCCACCGTGCGAGGCCCAGTGCTGCGCCAGCCTTCCCGCGCTGTCCAGCTGCGCCAGGCGGCCTCGAACGCCTCGGGGCTGTCTGCCTGCACGGTGGCGAGTGCGTCCCACGCGCGCGGCAAGTCCGCTGCGGGGGCAGCCACATCGGCCAGGCCCCAAGCCAGCGCCGCATCCGCCCCGATCACCACCCCGGTCAGCCCCAGATACTGCCCAACATGACCCGGGCAGCGGCTCAGGAAGTACCCCCCGCCGACGTCCGGAAACAGTCCGATCTGGGTCTCCGGCATGGCCATCTTGGTCCGCTCGGTGACGACGCGGCAGCGCCCACCCTGGCTGATGCCCATGCCGCCGCCCATGACGATGCCGTCCATGAAGGCGATGTAGGGCTTGGGATAGGTGAAGATCAGATGGTTGAGGGTGTACTCCTCGGTAAAGAAGTCCTCCAGCCGAGGATCACCCGCGAGCGCCGCTTGATGGAAGAAGCGGATATCCCCGCCCGCGCAGAAAGCTCCGAACGGCCCGTCTTTGGAGGTGCCGCGAATTGCCACCGCCACCACGGCGGGATCATCGCGCCACGCGAGCAACGCTTCGGTGAGCGAGCGGATCATGCCGAGATCCAAGGCGTTGAGGGCGCGGGGCCGGTCGAGGGTGATGCGCCCGACGCCGTTGGGCGTGCGCTCGATGTGGACGAAATCGCTCCAACGCGAGGTCATGGGGTGTCTCCTGGATATCAAGTGCCTTCCCGCGCAGCGCGCTTGCGCTCATGTTCCTTCAGGTAGCGCTTGCGCAGGCGGATGCTCTTCGGCGTGATTTCCACCAGTTCGTCATCCTCGATGAACTCGACCGCATACTCCAGCGTCAGCTCGATGGGGGGGGTGATCTTGATCGCATCCTCCTTGCCCGAGACGCGAAAATTGGTCAGCTGCTTGGTGCGCGTGGCATTGACCACCAGGTCGTTGTCGCGGTTGTGTATGCCGACGATCATGCCCTCGTACACCGGATCGCCGGCCTTGACGAACATGCGGCCGCGGTCATCGAGCTTGCCCAGCGCGTAGGTGAAGATCTCGCCGTCGTCCATAGAGATCAACACCCCGTTCTTGCGCCCGCCGATGTCGCCTTTGTGCGGTTCGTAGCCGTCGAAGATGTTGGAGATCAGGCCCGAGCCGCGCGTGAGGTTGAGAAATTCGTTCGAAAAACCGATCAGTCCGCGCGCCGGGATGCGGTACTCCAGCCGCACACGCCCGCGTCCGTCCGGCTCCATATTGACCAGCTCGCCCTTGCGCTCACCCAGCGCCTGCATCACGCCGCCCTGGTGCTGCTCCTCGACGTCGCAGGTCACCAGTTCGATCGGCTCGCAGCGCACGCCGTCGATCTCTTTGAACACGACGCGCGGCTTGCTCACGGCCAGCTCATAGCCCTCGCGGCGCATATTCTCAAGCAGTATGGTCAGGTGCAGCTCGCCCCGGCCCGAGACCTCGAACACCCCGTCCTCGCCTGTCTCGCGCACGCGCAATGCCACGTTGGATTGCAGCTCCTTTTGCAGCCGGTCCCAGATCTGCCGGCTGGTGACGAACTTGCCCTCGCGCCCAGCCAGTGGCGAGGTGTTGACGCAAAAATTCATCGTCAGCGTCGGCTCGTCGATCTTGAGCATGGGAAGCGGCCGCGGGTTGGCGATATCGGTGACCGTCACACCGATGCCGATCTCGTCGATGCCATTGATCAGCACGATGTCGCCCGGCCCGGCTTCGCTCACCTGCACCCGATCCAGCCCCTGGAACTTGTGCACCTGGTTGATGCGACCCTTGAACTGTCGGCCGTCTGGCCCCTCCATGACCAGCACATCCATCGCTGGCCGCAGCGTCCCGGCGTTGATGCGCCCCACGCCGATGCGGCCAACGAAACTGTTGTAGTCCAGTGCCGAAATTTGCAGTTGCAGCGGCGCGGCCGGGTCGCCCTCGTGGGCGGGCACATGTTTGAGGATGGTCTCGAACAGCGCAGACATATCCGGCCCCCAGCGCTCGCCCGGCGCGCCCTCGGTCAGCGACGACCAGCCGTTGATGCCCGAGGCGTATACCACCGGAAAATCCAGCTGCTCGTCGGTGGCCCCCAACTTGTCGAACAGGTCGAACGCAGCGTTGATCACCTTGTCGCAGTTGGCCCCGGGCTTGTCGACCTTGTTGACCACCACGATGGGCTTGAGGCCCAGCGCCAGCGCCTTCTTGGTCACGAAGCGTGTCTGTGGCATCGGCCCTTCCTGGGCATCGATCAGCAACAGCACACCATCCACCATGGACAGCGCACGCTCGACTTCCCCGCCAAAGTCGGCGTGGCCCGGTGTGTCCACGATATTGATGTGCGTGTCCTTCCAGCGCACGGCGCAGTTTTTGGCCAGAATCGTGATGCCGCGCTCGCGCTCGAGCGCGTTGCTGTCCATGACCGTGTCCTCCACCTTCTCGTGGGCGGCAAAGGTACCGGACTGGCGCAGCAGTTGGTCGACCATGGTGGTTTTGCCGTGGTCGACGTGGGCGATGATCGCGATGTTGCGAATCGGAGGGCGGGAGGTCATGGTGCAGCTTGTTGCAGATATTGGGAAACTTCGGTGGGCGCGAGCAGGCGCGCCGGAATCAATTCGCCACCGACACAGCGGGCCGTGCCCAGCAGGGCGCGTGGGCGGTCGCCAAACACGGCGACCAGTTCAGCGGGCGGCCACGGGCCGCGCCGGCGCAAACCGCTCAGAAAACGGCCCGCCTCACGCTCATCCAGCACGACGCGCGGCGCGCCCTGCAGCAGGGCCTCGGGCGGCAGCAGGCAGCGCAGGCGCTGCGGCAGGGACAGGGCTTGCAGCGCATCCAGCGTGATCGCCTGCTGCAGCGTCAACCCTCCGGTGGCGGTGCGCCGCAGCGCGCTCAGATGCGCGCCACAGCCCAGCGCCGCGCCAATGTCCTCGGCCAGCGTGCGCACGTAGGTGCCTTTGCTGCAGCGTACCTGCAGGCGCAGCGCGGCGGGGTCATCGGGCAGCGGCTCCAGCGTCAATGCATGGATCGTCACGCGACGCGGCGCGCGCTCGACCTCGATGCCCGCGCGCGCATACTCGTACAGCGCCTTGCCGTCTTTCTTCAGTGCGCTGTGCATCGGTGGAATCTGCTCGATCGCGCCGGTGAAGCGGCGGGCCAACTCGGCCAGCCGCAATGGGCTCAGACGAGCCGCGTCCACCGGCGCGGTGGCGATCACCTCGCCCTCGGCATCGCCGGTGGTGGTGCGAGCCCCAAGACGCAGCACCGCCTCGTAGGCCTTGTCGGCCTCCAGTTGCACCTGTGCGAACTTGGTGGCTGCCCCCAAGCACACGGGCAGCAACCCGCTGGCCAGCGGATCGAGCGTGCCGGTGTGTCCGGCCTTTTCGGCCTCCAGCAGCCATTTGACCTTGGACACCGCCGCCTGCGCCGACAAGCCGACGGGCTTGTCCAGCAGCAGCACCCCATGCACGGGGCGCCGCAGCACCCGTGCACGGGTCTCGGCCGTCATGTCGCGCCCTCGTCCTTACCGCGCGAAGCGACCGCCTTGGCGATCAGGGCATTCATATCTGCAGCTCGCTCGATCGAGCGGTCGTAGATGAAATGCAAGGTCGGCACCGTATGGATGTGTAGCCGCTTGAACAAGGCATTGCGCAAAAAGCCTGCACCCTGATTGAGCGCGTCCTGGCAATCTTGCGGGTCGCCCACCAGCACGCTGAAATACACCTTGGCATGCGCATAGTCGGGCGAGACCTCGACCGCCTGGATGGTGACCATGCCCAAGCGCGGATCCTTGAGCTCGCGCGGAATCAGCTCGCTCAAGTCGCGCTGGATCTGGTCGGCCACCTTGAGGCTGCGGTTGGATACCTTTCTCGTCGCCATGCGAATCTCTTAGAGCGTGCGCGCGACTTCCTTGATCTCGAAGAACTCCAACTGATCCCCTTCCTGGATGTCGTTGTAGTTCTTGAGCTTGATGCCGCACTCGAAGCCTTCCTTGACCTCGCGCACATCGTCCTTGAAGCGCTTGAGCGACTCCAGCTCGCCAGTGTAGATGACCACATTGTCGCGCAGCAGGCGGAAATGCGCGTTGCGCGTGACGTGGCCCTGCGTGACCATACAGCCCGCCACCGTGCCGATCTTGGAGGCGACGAAAACGCTGCGGATCTCGGCCATGCCGATGACTTCCTCACGCTTCTCGGGCGCCAGCAGCCCCGCCATCGCCGCCTTCAGATCATCGACCGCGTCGTAGATGATGTTGTAGTAACGGATCTCGACGTCGCTGGCTTCGGCTGCCTTGCGCGCATTCGCATCCGCGCGCACATTGAAGCCGATGACGATGGCCTTGGAGGCGATCGCCAGGTTGACGTCGGATTCGCTGATGCCGCCCACGCCCGCATACACGAGCTGGACCCGCACCTCGTCGGTGGAGAGTTTGAGCAGCGCGGCCGAAAGCGCCTCCTGAGAGCCTTGCACGTCCGCCTTGATGATGATGGGCAAGGTCTTGACCTCGCCGGCCGCCATCTCGGCAAACATATTTTCCAGCTTGGCCGCCTGCTGCTTGGCCAGCTTGGTGCTGCGGTACTTGCCGGCGCGGTAGGTGGCGATTTCACGCGCCCGACGCTCATCGGCCATCACCATGAAGTCGTCGCCCGCCAGTGGCACCTCGGCCAGGCCCTGGATCTCCACGGGGATGGACGGCCCGGCTTCCTTGACCTGGCGGCCAGCCTCGTCGAGCATGGCGCGTACACGCCCGTAGGTTTGACCGGCCAGCACCACATCGCCGACGCGCAGCGTGCCCGACTGCACCAGAGCGGTTGCCACAGGGCCGCGACCCTTGTCCAGACGGGCCTCGATCACCAGACCCTTGGCCTTGGCGTCCACCGGGGCCTTGAGCTCCAGCACCTCGGCCTGCAGCAGCACGTTTTCGAGCAGCTCGTCGATACCCTGGCCGGTCTTGGAGGACACGCCGATGAAGGGCGAATCGCCGCCATACTCCTCGGGCACCACCTCTTCGGCCACCAGCTCCTGCTTGACGCGGTCGGGGTTGGCCTCGGGCTTGTCGATTTTGGTGAGGGCCACCACGATCGGCACACCGGCTGCCTTGGCGTGCTTGATCGCCTCGCGCGTCTGCGGCATCACGCCATCGTCGGCCGCCACCACCAAAATGACGATGTCGGTGGCCTGCGCGCCGCGCGCGCGCATGGCCGTGAAGGCCTCGTGACCCGGCGTGTCCAGGAACGTGACCACGCCGCGCGGCGTCTCCACATGGTACGCACCGATGTGCTGTGTGATACCCCCGGCTTCGCCTGCAGCCACCTTGGCGCGGCGGATATAGTCCAGCAGCGAGGTCTTGCCGTGGTCGACGTGGCCCATGACGGTGACCACCGGCGGTCGAGTTTTTTCTTCGCCCTGGTATAGCACCGCTTCCTCTTCCGAGAAAGCCTCCGGATCGTCCAGCGCCGCAGCGACCGCCTTGTGACCCAATTCCTCGACGACGATCATCGCCGTGTCCTGGTCCAGCGACTGGTTGATGGTCACCATCTGGCCCAGCTTCATGAGCTGCTTGATGACCTCGGACGCCTTGAGCGCCATCTTGTGAGCCAGTTCGGCCACGGTGATGGTCTCGGGAACATGCACTTCGATGACCCGCTGCTCGCTGGTGGAAGCGGCAGAAGGGCCGCGCTCGTCCCGTCCGCCGCGGCTTGGCTTACCCTTTGGCCCGACTCGCCAGTTGCTGCCAGCGCGCACCGGGGCACTGCCGCCGCGTGTCTTGAGCTCCTTCTTTTTGCCAGCCTCGTCCTTCCACGACGAGGACAGCGCCTCGGACTTGACCTCTTTTTTGGCTGCGGGCGCCACGGGTGCGCCGGCAGGCGAACGCGCAGGCGTGCCGGCTGGCTTGTGTAGCGTGCCCTTGATGCCGGGCTTGGCGTCGACCGCAGACTTGGGCTCCTCGGGCTTCTTGGCCACCAGCACTTTGCGGGGCTGAGCCATCATGGCCCGGATGGCTTCGGCCTCGGCCAGCGCCTTGCGACGACGTTCTTCGATTTCGCGTACGCGGGCGTCCTCAGCCGCTTTCTCAGCCGCTTTCTCGGCGGATTGCTGCGCCGCCCGGTGGGCCTGCGCCGCCCGCTCGGCTTCGGCGTGCGCGGCGGCTGTCGGTGCCGCTTCATCGGCTGCCGGCTCGGCCGCCGGTTGCGCCGGGGCTGCGGCCTGGGCGGCACCCGCCTTGCCAGCCGCAGCGGCGACGGCTTCGGCACGGGCTCTCTGGGCAGCCGCCTCACGCTCGGCCCGGGCGCGGGCTTCGGCCGCTTCGCGCGCCAGTCGGGCTTCCTCGGCAGCGCGGGCCTCGGCTTCTTCACGCTCGCGGCGCTTGCGGGCGAGTTCCTCCTCTTCCTGACGCAGACGTTCCGCCTGCAGCCGCGCCTCTTCTTCCAGACGGGCCAGCTCGGCCGCCTGCGCCGCTGCCTGCGCCTGTGCCGCAGCGTCGCTGTCGCGCTGTTCAGCCTCGTCATCGCGTTTGACAAAGGTGCGTTTCTTGCGCACCTCCACCTGGATGGTGCGTGCGCGGCCAGAGGCGTCGGCCTGCTTGATCTCGGTGGTCGAGCGCTTGGTCAGGGTGATCTTGCGCCGCTCCTGCCCGAGTGTTCCGTGGGCGGCCTTGAGGTGGGCGAGCAGGCGCTGCTTGTCCGCCTCGGTGACGGGGTCGCTGCCGGCCCGCTTGTGCACGCCAGCCGCACCGAACTGTTCCAGCAGCAACGAGACGGGTTTGTTCAGTTCGGCCGCGAATTCGGCGACGGTGTTACTCGACATAAAGTGTCCTTCTCCTCGACAGGGCTGCTCACGAACGCGCGGACGATGCGTCGCTGGCGAACCAGTGTTCGCGCGCCTTCATGATCAGGGCCGTCGCTTCTTCGCGGCTCTGTCCCGTGATCTCGACCAATTCGTCGACGGCCAGATCGGCCAAGTCATCGAGCGTGTGCACACCGGACTCGGCCAACTTGGCGATCAGGTCGGTGGTCAGCCCGTCCAGGTCACGCAGGTCCTGCGATACCTCCTCGACGCTTTCCTCTTTGGCGATCTCCATCGTCAGCAGCGCGTCCTTGGCTCGAGCGCGCAACTCATTGACGGTATCCTCGTCGAAGGCTTCGATCTCCAGCATCTCCTGCAATGGAACGTAGGCCACTTCCTCGAGGCTGGCGAAGCCCTCTTCAATCAAAATGTCGGCGATCTCCTCGTCGACATCGAGTTTGCTCATGAACAGCTGCCGCAGCGCCTGGCGTTCTTGGGCTTGTTTCTCCGCCGATTCCTCGGCCGTCATGATGTTGATTTTCCAGCCTGTCAGGTCCGATGCCAACCGCACGTTTTGACCGCCGCGGCCGATGGCGATGGCCAGGTTTTCCTCATCGACGACCACGTCCATCGCATGACGTTCCTCATCCACCACGATGGACTGCACATTGGCCGGCGCCAGCGCGCCGATCACGAACTGGGCCGGGTCATCGCTCCACAGCACGATGTCCACGCGCTCGCCGGCCAGTTCGTTGGTCACGGCATTGACACGCGACCCACGAACCCCCACACAGGTGCCGATGGGGTCGATGCGGCGATCATGCGACAGCACGGCGATCTTGGCCCGGCTGCCCGGATCGCGGGCGCAGGCTTTGATCTCCAGCAGACCCTGCTCGATCTCGGGCACCTCCTGGCGGAACAGCTCGATCATGAAGGCGGGCGAGGCGCGGGACAGCAGAATGGGTGCGCCACGCAAGGTCGGATCCACCTCGATGATGAGAGCGCGCACGCGGTCGCCCGAGCGGAAATTTTCCTTCGGGATCATCTCGCTGCGCTTGAGGCGTCCTTCGACACGGCCACTCTCGACGATCACATCCCCCTTGTCCAGCCGCTTGACGACCCCCACGAAGATTTTGTCGCCGCGCGACAGAAAATCGTTGAGCAGCATCTCCCGCTCGGCATCGCGAATCTTTTGCAGGATGACCTGCTTGGCGGCCATGGCGCCAATGCGGCCGATCGGTACACTCTCGACCGGCTTTTCGATGAAGTCGCCCACCTGGATGCCGGGGTGGTCCTCCACGGCGTCGGAGTACAGCTCCTCGGCATCGGGGTTTTGCAGCCCGGCTTCGTCCGGTACCACTTTCCAGCGCCGGAAAGTCGCGTACGCCCCCGTATCGGGGTCGATCGACACGCGCACATCCACCTCGCCGCCCAGCAGCTTTTTGGTGGCCGACGCCAGCGCGGACTCTACCGCGCCCAACACGACGCGCGGCTCCACGTTCTTCTCGCGCGAGATGGCATCGATCAACATCAACATTTCGCGGTTCATTGCTCTGGCCTGCCTTTCACTGCCTGCGTACTCTTATGCATTACCGGCGGCGCCGCGCGGGCGACGCCCCTTGAAATCCACGATCGGCGCCAGCCGCGCCTCGCGCACCTCGTCGAGCGTGAAGCCGAGCACTTGCACGGCCGCGGGCTCGGCGGCACGGCGCTGCGCCTTGGCAGGGAGCTGGGCGGGCGCGTCCTCGACCAGCTCGAGCTGCCACGCACCGGGCGCCTCGCCGCGGCGCAAGACACCACGAAATTTCTTGCGCCCCGGCGCCACCGCCCCTGCGCCCGCGGCCCCGATGGGGGCGCGCAGGATGTCGTCGACGGTTTCGCCGACGAAGCGCTCGTAGTCTCGGGCGTGGAGCAACGGACGATCGATCCCGGGAGAGCCCACCTCGACGCGACGGGAGTCCACCCCGTCGACCTCCAGCACAAACGCACGCTGGCGCGTCACACGCTCACAAGCTGAGACCCTGAAGACGCGCTCTCTACCATGAAAAGCATCCCAGAGCCACTCTTAGGTCTCCCTCTGAAAGTCGACGGAGGACCGCTCCATGTCCCCCTTGTCGTATCGTAGTCAGAGCACG
>NZ_JARJMT020000001.1 GCF_029335975.1 Tepidimonas sp. | reverse complement strand
CGAGCGCTTTGGCGTGCACACGCTATCGAGCGCAGGCCCGGCACTGACGGGCTGTCGGCTGGCGGTGTGGGCGGTCAAGCCCCAGAGCTTTCGCGAAGCCGCGGCCGCTGCGGCCCCGTACCTGGGCGGCGCGCTGCACCTGAGTGTGGCCGCTGGCATCCGCTGCGCGAGCATGCAGGCGTGGCTGGGCAGCGAGCGCATCGTGCGCACCATGCCCAACACACCGGCACTGGTCGGGCAGGGCATGACCGGGGTGTATGCCCTGCCGGGCCTGACGGCCGAGGACCGAGCGCTGGCCGAGGCGCTGATCGCCGGCACCGGGCGCTGGGTGTGGGTGAGCGACGAGGCCGCGCTGGATGCGGTCACCGCGCTGTCCGGCTCCGGTCCAGCCTATGTGTTTTATTTTCTGGAGGCGATGCGCGACGCCGGCACCGCCATGGGGTTGCCTGCCAAGGTGGCGCTGGAGCTGGCCATCGGCACCTTCATCGGGGCCGCCCGGCTGGCCCAGGACGCCGGTGAACCCCCCGAGGTGCTGCGCGAGCGCGTCACCTCCAAGGGGGGCACGACCGCTGCTGCGCTGACCGCGCTGGAGGCGGCCGGGGTGAAAGATGCCTTCATCGGCGCGATGCACGCCGCGCGCCAGCGCGCGCAAGAACTGGGTGACGCCTACGGCGCCTGAGGCCGAGGGCACGGCTGTGCTTCACCCCAGCGCCTGCTGCGCCACCAGCCCGGCAAACAGGGTGGCACCAAGCCAGTGGTTGAGGCGAAAGGCGCGAAAACACCCTTCGCGTGTGCGGCCACGGATCAGCCAGGCATGCCACAGCACCTGCGCCGCCGCCGCGGCCACGGCAGCGGCAAACCACGGTCCGCCCGCATGCGGCCACACCAGCCCTGTCCACAGCGCCAGGTGCAGGACGTAAAACAGCAGCACCGCTGCCACATCCCAGCGGCCCAGCGTGATGGCCGAGGTCTGGATGCCGATGCGCAAATCATCGTCGCGGTCGACCATGGCGTATTCGGTGTCGTAAGCCAGCACCCAAAACAGGTTGGCCACCAGCAGCCCCCAGGCCAGCGCGGGCACCTCGCCACGCACGGCAGCAAAAGCCATGGGGATGCCGAAGCTGAACGCCACGCCCAGCACCGCCTGCGGCATCGCAAAGAAGCGCTTGGTGTACGGGTAGAACACCGCCACGGCCAACGCCGCGAATGACCACGCCACGGCAGCCGCATGGGTGGTCAGCACCAGCGCAAACGCCAGCAGCGCCAGCGCTGCGCCAACCGCTAGCGCCTCGCGCGGGCTGAGCCGTCCGCTGGTCACTGGGCGCTGCGCGGTGCGCTTGACATGGCGGTCGAATTCGCGATCGGCCACGTCATTGACACAGCAGCCGGCACTGCGCATCAGGATCGTGCCGGCGACGAATACCAGCAGCAGATGCCACCCAGGCCAGCCGCCGGCAGCCAGCCACAGCGCCGACAACGTCGGCCACAGCAGCAGCAACCAGCCGGCCGGGCGATCCCAACGGATCAGATCCAGGTACAGGGCCAAGCGCTTGCGCCAGGCGGGAGGCGGCGAAACAGGCATCAGGTCAGACGCTGACATCCAGGCAGCTCACAAGCGTAGATCGCATTGCGCAAGGCGGCGATGGCTTCGTAGCGGGTGAAGCTGCGTCGCCACACCAGCACGACACGCCGCGTCGGCGGCTCGCCAGCAAAAGGAATATAGCGGACATAGGCGCCATCGCCTGGCGCTCGGGCGGCGACGGTCTGACGCCCGGCTGGCTCCAACGCCCCGTCGGGCACCGAGAGCCGCGGCACCAGCGTCACCCCCATGCCCGCGGCCACCATGTGTTTGATGGTTTCCAACGACGAGCCCTCGAAGCTCTTTTGGATGCCTTCGGCATTGTCGGAAAAGCGCGCGAACTCCGGACAGACCTGCAGCACATGGTCGCGAAAGCAGTGCCCGTTGCCGAGCAACAGCATGGTCTCCCGCTTGAGCGCCTCCACGGTGACGCTGTCATTCGCGGCCAGCGGATGGTCGCGCGGCACCACCGCGACGAAAGGCTCGTCATACAGCGGCGCGATGGCCAAGTTGGTGTCGGGAAAAGGCTCGGCCAGGATGGCCGCATCCAATTCGCCCAACCGCAATTGCTCCAGCAGCTTGACGGTGAAATTTTCTTGCAGGATGAGCGGCATTTGGCGCGCGTGGTCGATGACCTGGCGCACCAAATCGGGCAGCAGATAGGGCGCGATGGTGTAGATGAGCCCGAGTCGAAGCGGGCCGGCCAAGGGGTCCTTGCCGCGCTTGGCGATTTCTTTGATCGCGGCGGCCTGCTCCAATACGATCTGGGCCTGACGCACGATTTCCTCGCCCAGGGGTGTGACGGTGACCTCGCTGGCGCTGCGCTCGAAGATTTTGAGTTCCAGCTCTTCCTCGAGTTTTTTGATGGCCACCGACAAGGTAGGTTGTGAAACGAAGCAGGCCTCGGCCGCCCGGCCGAAGTGGCGCTCGCGCGCCACCGCGACGACATACTTGAGTTCGGTCAAGGTCATGGGCTGACTCCATGGCACGGTTGGCCTGTCTGCGCAGCGGCTAGGCCGCAGGCCACCCATCGGATTATCGGATCAAGCCTTCAGATAGTCTAACTTGCCCCCCAGCCAGCGATCGAGGTGCCGCCGTGCCGATGCGGGATCGCGCTGCCACAGACGCGGGGCCCAGCGGCGCGCCCATTCGATTAGGGCTTCGTCGGTGTGCAAATCGGCAAACCGCAGCAGGGGCGTCCCCGACTGGCGCGCCCCCAAAAATTCACCTGGGCCACGGATGGCCAGATCGCGGCGCGCGATCTCGAAGCCATCTTGCGTCTCGACCATGGCCCGCAGGCGTTCGCGCGCCGATTCGCTGACGCGGCCCGACTCGCCGGGGCTGTAGAGCAGCAAACAGACCGAAGCCACTGCGCCGCGTCCGACGCGCCCACGCAATTGGTGCAACTGGCTCAGGCCAAAGCGCTCGGCATGCTCGATGACCATCAGCGACGCATTGGGCACGTCCACACCGACTTCGATGACCGTGGTGCTGACCAGCACGGCAAGGGCACCTGCGGCAAAGGCGGCCATGATGGTTTTTTTTTCAGCGGGCGGCAGGCGCGAGTGCAGCAGGCCGACCTGGACCGGGCGGCCATCCGCACCGGTGACGCCCTGCAGGGCGGCGGCCAGCTGGGCATGGGTGGCGGTGGCAGAGCGCAGATCGAGTGCCTCACTCTCCTCGATCAAGGGGCACACCCAGTACACCTGCCGGCCCTGCGCCACCTGCTGGCGGATGCGCTCTATCACCTCGGGCCGGCGGTGTTCGGCCAGCACCTTGGTCACGATAGGGCTGCGCCCGGGCGGCAGCTCGTCGAGCGTGGAGACGTCCAGATCGGCGTAGACGCTCATGGCAAGGGTGCGCGGGATGGGGGTGGCGCTCATCATCAACAGGTGGGGCTCCACCGCCCCGGCAGCGGACCCAGCCTTGTAACGCAGCGCCAGCCGCTGGGCGACGCCGAAGCGGTGCTGCTCGTCGATGACGGCCAGGCCCAGCCGCTCGAACCTGACCTGCTCCTGGATGACGGCGTGGGTGCCGACCACCAGCGCCGCCTCCCCCGCGGCGATGCGCGCCAGCATGGCCTGGCGCTGAGCGCGGGACTGCCCACCGGTGAGCCAGGCCACCCCCCGGCCCAACGGAGCGAGTAATGGCTCCAGCCACTGCACCATCTTGCCAAAGTGTTGCTCGGCCAGGATCTCGGTCGGCGCCATCAACGCGCACTGCCAGCCAGCATCGATCGCAACAGCGGCGGCCAGCGCGGCCACCACCGTTTTGCCGCTGCCCACATCGCCTTGCAGCAAGCGGTGCATGGGGGTGGGGCGGGCCAGATCGGCGGCGATTTCGGCCGCCACCCGCCGCTGCGCCCCAGTCAGCGCAAAGGGCAGCGCAACCTGCAGGCGCAACGGCAGACCGTCATCGGTCGCGCGCAGCACGGGCGCGCGCAGGGCGTCGCGTTCGCGGCGCGCTTGCACCTGGGCCAACTGCTGGGCCAGCAGCTCTTCGGCCTTCAGACGCAGCCACGCGGGATGGGTGCGATCGTCCAACGCCGCGCGCGGCACGCAGGGGTCCGGATGGTGCAAAAACCGCAGCGCCGCCTGCAGCGTCCACGGCTCGCCGCTGGCCCCCGGCAGATCGGCCAGCGCCTCGGGGGGGATGGTCTCGGCCAGATCGGCCTGCTGTAGGGCACGCGCAACCGTCGCCCGCAGATAAGCCTGCGGCAGGCCGGCCGTGGTTGGATAGACCGGGGTCAGGCCCGCTGGCAATGGCGCCTGCGGCGACAGCAGGCGGGGATGCACCAGCGTCCAGCCCGCCCAGCCCCCGCGCAACTCTCCATGGGCGCGCACGCGCGCGCCGACAGCCAGCGCCCTTTGGTGGCTGGGATAAAAGGTAAAAAATCGCAGGGTGCAGCGCCCCCCGCCGACCACGGCCAGGGTGGCGACGAGCTGGCGGCGCGGCCGCAGCTGCACCTCGCAGGCCAGCACCTCGCCCTCGATCAGGGCCTCGTCCCCATCGCGCGCGTCGCTCAGCGGGCGCAGGCGTGTCCAGTCCTCGTAGCGCAAGGGCATATGCAGCGCCAGATCGATGGGCCGCACCAGGCCCAAGCGCCGCAGCGCCCGCTGCGGGCCGCTGAGCCGCTCGCGCCCCGGGCCGACCGGCGCTGCGCCGGCAGCGGTCGGCGCCGCAGAAGAGCGGGGGCGGATTGCTGGCGTAGCGCGGGTCATGGACCGATCCTAGCAGCGCCTCTGGCGGCGATGCGCGAAAGCAACCGCCAGCCACCCGCGGGCCGCCTGTCTCAGGTGCGACCCTTCTCGCCCTCACCCGGCAGCGCCCAGCACACGCGGTCCCGCCCCTCGCGCTTGGCCCGGTACAGTGCAGCGTCCGCGCGGGCCAGGCAGCTTTGCCAGGACTCTGGTGCCGTGTGCACGGCCACGCCGGCCGACAATGTGACGGCCCGCTCGGCGATGCAGACCCGCTCGTGCACCCCCTGGCGGATGCGCTCCAGCACCGCCGCGGCGGCGGCGGCATCGCCCTGCCCCAGCCAGACGACGAATTCCTCGCCACCGAAGCGGTAGAGGCGGTCCGTTTTGCGCAAGGACGACTGCAGCACTGCGGCGATATCACGCAGCACGGCGTCGCCGGCCTCGTGACCGTGGTTGTCATTGATGGCCTTGAAGTGATCGACATCCAAGACCGCCAGCACGCCGGCGGGGCATCCGCAGCCGAAGGCTTGCGCAAACTCCGCCTCCATCAAGCGGCGGTTGCCGACGCCCGTCAGCGGATCGAATAGGCTCAGGGCCTGCCAGCGCTCGATGCGCCGATGCGCCTGCTGTGACACCAGATAGCCAAAGAGTCCGGTGAGCACATTGGTGATGACGAAAAAAGGCAGGCCTTCGGTGCCACCCAGCTCTTGCCACGACAGCGCCGCGGCCCCCACCACCGCAGCCGCCCCCAGCAGTGCCGCCGCCGGCGCGGGCACGAGGAAAAAATTCATGAGCACACCCGGGTACGCCCAAAACAGCGCCGCGAACTGGGCAGCAAACCCGATCGCCCACAGACCCGTGACGATGGCCACCGCCATCACCCAACCCGGCCAGCGCGTGTCGCGCGTGCGCCACGCATACCAGGCCGCTGCGCCGATGGTGACAGCCAAAAAGGCATCCGTAACAGCCGCCAACCAGTTGGCGGTCAGGGCACGATAGACCGCAAAGGGTGCCAGCCACACCACAGCCACCACGCCACCGAGCGTAATCACGGCCAGGGTGTAATCGTTGAGCAGGGCATCACGCCATTCGGCGCGCTGCGGGTTATCGCGCAACAGGGGGGATGCGACAGACATGGCCAGCGGGTCTCCTCGGTAACCGTCCGGATGCTTCGGGTGGCGTCCGTGACAAGCCGCCCATTGTGCCGAAAACGCCGCCTGCGCGCACGCCTGCCGGTCAGCCAGGCGGTGGCGTGCCGGGCGAACGCAGCACGCTCGTGACCAGGGCGATCACCGTCAGCGGCAGCACGAAGCCCAGCATCGCCGCGGAATACGCAGGCAGCGCCGCGTGGGACTGCGCCGCCAAGATCAGATACGCCGTGTACGCGACGTAGTAACCCAAAAAGACCGCCCCTTCCCAGCGCGCGATTTCGCGCCCGGTCAGAAACACCGGCAAACACGCCAGTGCCACCGCCAACATCACCCAAATGTCGAACGACAGCACCGACGGCACGATGGTGATGCCACTGCTGGCCGAAACCAAGCCACTCAGGCCCACACACCCCAGAATGTTGAAGGTATTGCTGCCCACGGCATTGCCCACGGCGATATCGCGCTCGCCTTTGAAGGCGGCGGCGATCGACGTGGCCACCTCGGGCATGGAGGTACCGGCGGCCACGATGGTCAGACCGATCACCACATCGCTGACGCCCAGGGCTTTGGCAAAGGTGACGGCCGCCCCCACCAGCCAGTCCGAGCCCAGGACCAGCAGTGCCAACCCAACGACCATCAGCGCCACCTGCACGGGCCAGCGGGCGTCCCACGCTGCCGCATTGGCCGGCTGCAGCTCGGCGTCGAACGCCGCGGCGTCGGCGGCCGAGGCGCGGCGCGACTGCACGATCAGAAACGCCGTGTAGACGATCAACAAGCCCAACAGCAGTCCGCCCTCCCACCAAGCGATGCGGCCGTCGAGTCCCAGCACCAGAAGCAGCACCGACGCGCCGATCATGATGGGCACTTCCTGCCGAATGAGCTGCACATGCACCACGAGCGGGGTGATCAGCGCGCTGGCACCCAGAATGAACAGCACATTGAAGATGTTGCTGCCCACCACGTTGCCCACGGCGATGTCGGTCTGTCCCGCCAGCACTGCCCCGGTGGACACCGCCGTCTCGGGCGCGCTGGTGCCAAACGCCACGATGGTCAGCCCGACGACCAGCGGCGAGATGCCCAGCGACAGCGCCAGCTTGGACGCCCCGCGCACCAGCGCGTTGGCCCCCACCGCCAGGGCAATCAAGCCCGCCACGAACCACACCGCTTGCACCCACATGCTTCAATCCCTCTCGGCAGCAGGGCGTGACTGTAGTCGATCCGGGCCCGGCACGCTCGATCAGCCCAAACGCTCGTACAGGGCCACGAAGGCCTGCGTCAGGCGGTGCCGCGGATCCAGGTAGATGAGGGGGCAGGCAGCCTCATGGGACTCGCGCACCTTGACCGAGGCGGGCAGGTACGGCTCCAACACCGGCAGCCCCTCATCGCGCAGAGCCTGCACGAGCCGCTGCGGCAGCGCAGCCCGGGCCTGAAACTGGTTGACCACGATGCCGCGCACCGCCAACGCCGGGTTGTGGTCGGCACGAATTTCGGCCACGTGGTCGAGCAGCGCATAGAGCGCCTGGCGCGAAAAGGCGTCGCAATCGAAGGGGATCAAACAACCGCTGGCACCCATGAGGGCACTGCGGGTGTAGAAATTGAGCGCCGGTGGCGTGTCGATCACGATGGTGTCGTAATTCGCACGCAGAACCGACAGCGCCTCGCGCAGCTTGTAGATTTTGTGACGCGCCTCCAGTTTGGTCTGCAGCTCTTCCAACGCGGGACTGGCCACCAGCACATCCAAACCATCGAATGGCGTGCGGCGCACATAGGATTGCGGCGCATCGCTGCGCAGGCTGTATGACAATGTTTGTTGGAAAAAATCCGCCACCGTCGGACCGGGTTGCGCTACGGCCTCGCCCAGCAGATAGCGCGAAGCATTGCCCTGCGCATCCAAGTCCACGACCAGTGTGCGCTGCCCCCGCGCCGCCCCAATGGCGGCCAGATTGCAAGCGATGGTGGATTTGCCCACCCCGCCCTTCTGATTGAAGACGACCAACGGCATAACCACACCCCCCGTACCACTGACGACCGGCCCCGCGCCAGCCGAGACCCGCATACTAATCGGCATGCCAGACACCGGCCTGACACGGCCGCGCGCCGTGGGACAATGCGTGTCCCTTGGACTTGGCACGGGCCTGTCCGGCCCTCGAGCGAGATGACAACCTTTTTACCCTGCGGCGCATCGGCGCGCACCTGGACCACCAGCGATTTCGATTTTCCCCTGCCCGCTGAACTGATCGCCCAGCACCCAGCGCCCGAGCGCAGCGCCGCGCGCCTGCTCGATGCTCGCCGCTGGCCGCCGGCCGACCGCATCTTCCGCGATCTGCCCGACCTGCTGGAGCCCAACGATCTGCTGGTCTTCAACGACACTCAGGTGATCAAGGCGCGTCTATATGGTGAAAAACCCTCTGGCGGGCGATTGGAGCTGCTGATCGAGCGGGTACTGGCCAACGGCGAGGTGGTCGCACACATGAAGGTCAGCAAGAAGCCCATCCCCGGCACGGTGCTGCGCATGGCGCCACAGGCCGATGGGCAGCCGGCCTTCACCGCCACGCTGTTGGGCCGCTGGCCTGAAGCGGATGGGCCGCTGTTTCGGTTGCGCTTGTCCGGCGATCCCTACGCATTGATGGCGCGCTACGGCCATGTGCCGCTGCCGCCCTACATCACGCACCCCGATACCGCCGAGGACGAGCAGCGCTACCAAACCGTCTTCGCCACCAACCCGGGTGCGGTGGCCGCGCCGACCGCAGCGCTGCACTTCGACGAGGCGGTGCTGGCAGCGCTGCAGGCGCGCGGCGTACAGCGCGCCCGCATCACGCTGCACATCGGTGCCGGCACCTTCCAGCCGGTCAAGGGGGAGGACATCCGCGCCCACCGCATGCACCACGAGCGCTACCACATCCCAGCCGAGACGCTGGCAGCGCTGGAGCGCACGCGCCTGAGCGGCGGACGCGTGCTGGCGGTGGGCACCACCACCGTGCGCACGCTGGAGAGCTGGGCGCGCAGCGGCGCCACCGAGGGCGACACCGATCTGTTCATCACGCCAGGCTTCGACTTTCGCGTGGTGGACCTGATGATCACCAACTTCCACCTGCCGCGCAGCACGCTGCTGATGCTGGTGTCGGCGTTCGCCGGTTACGAACACATCACGGCGGTGTACCGCCACGCGATCGAGCAGCGCTACCGTTTCTTCAGCTACGGCGACGCGATGCTGCTGCAGCGCTGTCCGACCGTCCCTGCTTGCGCTTGATCCTATGCTCCAGTTCTCCGTTCTCCAGACCGACCCAGCGCGCGCAGGCTATGCCGGCAGCCACGCCCGTCGGGGATGCCTCACGCTCAACCACGGCGTGGTGCAGACGCCCATCTTCATGCCCGTGGGCACCTACGGCACCGTCAAGGGCGTGATGCCGCGCAGCCTGCACGACATGGGGGCCCAGATCATCCTGGGCAACACCTTCCACCTGTGGCTGCGTCCCGGGCTGGAGGTAATCCGCGCCTTCGGCGGCCTGCACGGCTTCGAGCAGTGGCACAAGCCCATCCTGACCGACTCCGGCGGCTTTCAGGTGTGGAGCCTGGGCGCGATGCGCAAAATCACCGAGGAGGGGGTTCACTTCGCCTCGCCGGTCAACGGCGACCAGCTGTTCATGTCGCCGGAGGTGAGCATGCAGATCCAGACCATGCTCAACAGCGACATCGTCATGCAGCTGGACGAATGCACACCCTACTGGCAGGGCGACAAGGCCAGCGGCCACGTCACCACCGAGGCCGAGGCCCGCGCCAGCATGGAACTGAGCCTGCGCTGGGCAGTACGCTCCAAGGCGGAGTTCGAGCGCCTGGGCAATCCCAATGCGCTCTTTGGCATCGTGCAGGGCGGCATGTTCGAGCACCTGCGACAAGAGTCGCTGGAGGCGCTGGTGGACATGGACTTACCCGGCTACGCCATCGGCGGCGTGAGCGTGGGCGAGCCCAAGGAGGAGATGCGCCGCATCATGGCACACACGCCGCACCGGCTGCCGGCGCACAAACCGCGCTACCTGATGGGCGTGGGCACGCCGGAGGATCTGGTGGAGGGCGTGGCCTGCGGCGTGGACATGTTCGACTGCGTGATGCCGACGCGCAACGCCCGCAACGGCACCCTGTTCACCCGCTATGGCGACCTGAAGCTGCGCAACGCCCGCCACAAAACCGATCCGCGCCCGATCGACCCGAGCTGCACCTGCTATGCCTGTGCGGGCACGAGTGGCGTGAGCTGGAACGACGGTGGACGCGAGGGCTTCTCGCGAGCCTATCTGCACCATCTGGACCGCTGCGGGGAGATGCTGGGCCCCATGCTCACCACCATCCACAACCTGCACTATTACCTGAACCTGATGCAGGAGGTGCGCGATGCGCTGGACGCCGGCACCTTCGGGGCGTTTCGGCAGCGCTTTGCCGCCGAGCGGGCGCAGGGGGTGTGAGCCCGCGACACGGCACCCGCGACGGCAGATGGGTGCATGCCAGCGTCATTCACATATGCGCTCGTTGAGCCGCTGCAGACGGGCGCGCAGGCGCGCCACCTCTTCCTCCAAATCGACCACCAAAGCGGCCAGCTCTGGGTCGGCATCGAAGTGATGCTGCAGCCACGCCAGCCGCCGCACACGGCGCAGGGTGGCGGCGTCGAAATCGGCGGCGCCGTGCGTGTCGATCACGACCAAACCCGTGCGCACGGCCGCCTCCCACCACTGCGGCGCCACGCCGGCAGCGCGGCAGAGCGCCTCGGCATCCAACCCTGGCGTCTCCAGGGTCACCTCCACCCGCAATACGTCCGGCTCCATCAGCGACTCCTTTCCTCTTCCGCGGCGGCCACTTTGCGCGCATCGAAATCGGTCAACTCGGCCGCCATGCGCTCATACAGCGCGCGGGCACGCGGATCGTAGGCGCTGGGCAAGATGATGCGCAACTGCAAATCCAGGTCTCCTGGCTCGCGCGCGGGCAGCCCCTTGCCGCGCACGGTCAGCGTCTGACCGCCCTGACTGCCTGCTGGCACACGCACCTTCAGTGCACTGCCATCGGGCAACTCCACGGGTACCACGGCGCCCAGTGCCGCCTCCCAGGGCGCCAAGGGCAGCTCTGCAATCAGGGTCTTGCCCTGCAGCCGAAAACGCGGGTGCGGCCGGATGACCACCTCCAGGTAGAGGTCACCGGGCGGCTCGCCCGGCCCACCTTGGCCTGCCAGGCGGATCATCTGGCCGGCGCGCGCACCGGCCGGGATCTTGACCTCCAGCGTACGGGTGCGCAAGGCCAGTCGTCCGTGCGCATCCAGCTGTGGCACCTGCAGAGACAGGGTCTTCGTGCCACCACGCCAGGCCTCCTCCAGCTCGAGCGCCACTTTGGCGTGGTGGTCCTCGCCGCGCAACGGCGCGCCATGACGCGGGCCCCGGGCGGCGGCACGCGCGCCCGCCATGCGGCCGAACAACTCGCTGAAAAAGTCGCTGAATTCGGTGGCGTCCATCCCCTGCGGCGGGCCGTGGAATTCGAACCCGGCATCCCAGTCGGGCGGTGGCGTAAACGCCTGCCCCGCCCGCTGCCCCCGCCCCAGCCGGTCGTAGGCGGCCCGCTTGTCGGGGTCGGACAGCACCGCGTAGGCTTCGTTGACCTCGCTCATGCGCTGCGCCGCGTCGGGCTCCTGGCTGACATCCGGATGGTATTTGCGCGCCAGCTTGCGGTACGCTTTTTTGATCTCATCGGCACTGGCGTCACGTGCCACGCCCAGCACCGCGTAATAGTCTTTGAATTCCACCGCGGTCCTTTCCTGCCCAATGCACTCAGCTTCCAGGTGGGGCTGGGCGAGCGCCCTTTCAAGCGGGAGCGCTGCCGTCGGCCACAAACACCGTCAGCACCCCAGTGTAGCCATACAGGCGGTGGTGGGCGATCTCGCCTGCGGCAAAAAAACCGACCAGCGGCACTTCGCCCAGGGCATGCCGCACGATCTGCAGCTCGGCGCCAGGGGCACCGAAGTGGGGCCCGCCTCGGCCATTGCAGCTCACATACACCGCACCTGCCATGCGCTGCACGGGGTCGTCGGCGGTCTGCCCCTCCTCGGGGCTGAGTTCGTCGCGGATCTCGGCGCAAATGCGCACCAGGTCGGCCCGGGCGGCTTGCACATCGCGCACGCACAGCGTCAGGGTCGCCCCCACGGGCACCTCGTCGGCGACCACGAAAGCACGCCGCGCCGGATCCAGGCCCACCAGGTGGCGCACCAACAGGTCATCGCCCAGGCGCAGCGGCACGCGCGCCGCCTGCCCCATCGGAAGGGTCGAGACCCCTGCTGGGAGCCGCGATACTGGCGCCTGCAAACCAACCAGGGTCTGCCGCAGACGCGCAATCACCGCCGGCAAATCCTCCAGCGACAGGCCCAGTGTGCGCAGGAGCACATCGAGAGCGGGCTGACCGTCCAGTTGGTCCACACGGTGATCCTGTGCGGCCGTGACGCGGTAGGTGGGCGAGACGGCGCGCACCCCCTGCGTCACGCGCGAGACGATGCCCACGTCCGGGCCGAAGGCCACACCGCTCAAACCCCCTCGGAACAGGCGGGCGGCCGCCTCGCGCCCATGCCCGGCCAAACCGCCCCGGCTGGAGCGTGCGATCTGCAACGAGCCGGCACGGCTGGCCGCCAGACCCCCGAACAGATAGTGGCCCAGGGTGCGCTCGGCCAGCTCCTGCACCAGCTCCGCCACATCGGGCGCGGCAGGGTCGGCATGCACCAGCGCGGTTTGCGGCACGAAGCCTTCCGGTCCCCGGGTGGCCCCCAAGGGGGCCAAGCCGCTGAAGACGCGGTAACGGGTGGGCGCCAGGTCGCACAGCATGACCGCCAGTCCCGGCTCGTCGATGTATTCCACCCCGCTGGCGCAGATACCGACACCCACCGCCCCCACCCAGTCCGTCACCTGCGGCAGCTCGGCGCTCAGGTGATCCAGGATATCGGCCGCCGCACCGGCATAGTGATCGGTCAGGTACAACAGCCCCAGTGGGGTGACGGCCTGGCCCTGGCCCGCTGATTGGCGGCTGGACAGGCGGCCGTGCCCAGCCGGATCGGCAGGCGCTGCCGCAGCCAATTGGCCGCGCAGTTGGGCCAGCACCAACGCGGCGGCCATGGGCCAGTTCGGATGGGTGGCGTGGGCGTGCAGAAAGCGCTTCACCCGCGCGGCCCCCTTGACGGCGCGGTTCGCGGGTTGGGCGCAGCGGTACGCCCGCGCGGTGTCCGAGCCGCCGCCGCGGGGACGGGCGTTGCCCCCCCGGCGGCGGCTGCCTGTGGCCCCGGCCGCCGCTTGCTCGTGGCGCTGCCATCCGTGGGGGCTTGGATCGGTTGGGCGGCACGCACGGGCCGACTGGTCGGCGGCACGGGCGGGCTAGGCGGGGCGCTGGGCGTAGGTGAGTGTTGCGCCATCTCTTGCAGGGTGTTGGCGGCAATCGTCTGGAACTGCTCCGTCAGCGACCGCCACCAGCGCAGCGGATCCACTCCGGGCGCCACGGCGGGCCCGTTTGCCGGTGCATCGCTGGCCGAGGGCGAGCCCGCCGAAGCCGCTCGCGCCTCCGTGCCTGGGCTGGCCTGGGCGCCGGAACCGGCAAAAGCTTGAGCCATTTCGTTGAGACTGACGTTCATGCCCTTGAGCGCGACCAGCGTCATCTTCTGCACCTCCAGCGCCTGGATCGTCGCCTGCAGTGCGCGGGCGTTTTGTTCCAGCCAGAAGTGAACCGCCTTGAGGTCACGAATGCGCTGCTCGAGCTCATTGACATCGAACACCGGGGCTACCCATTGGGACATGGACGGCATATCCGCCGCCGGACCGTTGCCGGCCAAGCCCTGCAGAAAGGCAAACCCAGGGATGTACTGGGCGTAGGGCGCGAAAGCCGCCTGGAAAGGGCCGAAATTGGGCGAGGTCATGATGGAGGTCCTGTGCGCGGCATATCAGGCCGCGTACGCCGTAGCATGCCACAGCCACGCGGCTTCGGGCAGCCGTCGCCTGGCTGCCTGTGAGCAGCGCGCCGCACCCGGCGGCGCGCCGCCAGCCCTTGATCCGCATCAAAGGCCTGTGCGCGCGACTCGGCTGGCCTTGGTCACCGGCGGGAATCGGCGCCACAATGTCGAGCATTGACCCGCGCACGGGCCGCTTCCACAAGCTGACGATCATGAGCCTGCCCATCTCCGACACCTACGCCCAGCAATTACAACAGATGCGCGCCGACCTGATTGCGCAGATCCGAGCCCAACGGGGCGGCAAGATCGGCCGCGCAGAGGCAGCTATGGATCCGCACGACATTCAAAGCGGCGACTGGAGTCAAGCCGACAGTGAGCGCGATCTGGCGCAAGCGCTGGACGAGCGCGAGACCGCGGCGCTGCGTGCCATCGACGAGGCCCTGCTGCGCATCGCCAACGGCACCTTCGGGCTGTGCACGGACTGCGGGGCGGAGATCCCAGCCGCTCGGCTGCATGCCGCCCCGACTGCACAGCGCTGCATCGACTGCCAGGCCCGTTACGAGCGCGACCACCCCGGCGCGATGCCGTCGCTCTGAGCAGGGGTCCACTCGACGTCGATGGCGCCAAAAGGTGCCCGACCATCAGGCAGGCGGGCGTCGATGTGCACCCGATCTCCTGGGCCCAGCCAGGGGGTGCTGGCGCTCCCCAGGGTCAGGCGCTCGGCTGCACGGCGCATGGTCAAAGAGGCGTAGCCACGCGGCCAGGTGGGGGGATCGCCCGCCTCCTGCGGGGTAGGTAGGGTACCGCCAGCGATCACCGCCCCGGCGGACAGACCGCGGATTCGGGCCGCGCGGGCAATCAGCGCCCCAAAAGGTACCTCTTGGTCGGCCCCATCGGCAATGCCGAGCTTGCGCCCGTTCCACATCGTGGTCAAGCAGGCCGCCAGTCGGCCGCCGCGCCATGCGGGACCGACCTCGTCTGGCGTGACCACGCACGGCGCCAAGGTGACACCCCAAGGCCAATCGGGCTGCGAGTGCGCCTCGCCATGTCGCCAATGACAAGCCAGGGCCAGCAGGCGAACCGCATCCAGCGCGGCGGCGGGGTCCACCTCGGGGGAGACATCGCCGCAGATCACGGCCAGCGACGGCCCGACATCCGCCACGCCATCCACGGTCGGCAGCGGCCGTGTCGGCCCCCACAGGGCGTCGCTGCACCAAGGGCGTGGGTCGGCCCCGTTGTCCTCGGGGGCCAGCCACGCGATGGCGCGTGGCAGCGGTGCGGCGCACTGCCGCGGATCGAAAGGAAACGCATGGCGGGCCTTGCCCTGATCGAGCGACAGGGCCAGATCACGCAGCTGCGGAGCAATGAAATTCCAGTCGTCCAGTGCCTGCTGCAGGGTGTCGGCAATGCCACTGGCATAGTGTGCCAACGTGCCATCGCGCGAAACGACGACGAGCTGGCCATCGCGGCTGCCGTCGCGGTAGGTGGCAAGTTTCATGGGGGGTGTCTCACGCAAGCCGTGCGCAGCCGCTAGTATCGCGTCCATGAGGGTACCGCAATCGCGATGGGCGCGCGCACTGGTCGTCGGCACGGCGGTGGCTGCACTGCACACCGCCGCGATGGGCACGTCGGCCGCCACCGCGGCCGGCCTGCTGGCCGCGGCCCTGCCTGGCCCCGACCCGGTCGGGGTCAGCCACTGGCAGTCCCCGCCCGCGGGCCAGATGGAGTACGAAGTGCTCGGCGAAACCAAAGGCCTGAACTATCGGGCCAACGCCGTGTTGGACTGGCGGCCGGATGGCAGGCGCTACCGGCTAGAGCTGGCGCTGCGGGCTTTTCTGGTGGGCAGCCGCGTGCAGATCAGCCGCGGGGCACTGACCCCCATGGGCCTGCAACCCGCCCGCTTCGAAGACCGGGCACGGCGCGAGCGCTGGCTGACTTTCGACTGGTCTGCCGCGCCCGAACCCGGGCGGGCACGCACCGATGGCGACGCCTTTATCGAGAGCCTGCCCCTGGGCACTCAAGACCGGCTGGGGGTATTCATCCAACTGGGCGGCTGGGTGGCCGCCATGAAGCCGGGGCAGCGCTGGCATATCCCTGTGGCGGGTCTGGGACGGCTGGAGCACTGGACGGTCGAAGTCGTCGGACGCGAACCCATCACTGTCCCGGCGGGCCGCTTCGAGGCACTCCACCTGCGGCGTATGACCGAGGGCGCACAAGACCTGCGGGTCGAAGCATGGTACACCCCTGCGATTGCGGGTTTGCCCGTGCGCCTCCTGCTGCAGCAGCCCAACGGTGAGCGCGTAGAACAGCGGCTGCGCCGCTGGTATCCCGCCGCTGCCCCCCCTTGAAAAAACCCCGTCGTACACCGATATGTCCGTCAGGAAAGGTGATGTCGGCTCCAGCCCGTAGCGCCGGCATCATCTTCGGCTTGCAGGGGCTTTGTATTTCGAGGATATTGTGGCCATGCACATGCTCTACAACTCCGACAGCTTCGCGGTGGTCCACATTTTGGCCAACGCCCAGGAGATGGCGGGCGCAGCCGAAGGGGACAACCCACGGCCGGTGATGCCGCGCCACGGTTTCGAGATCGTGGACAAGCGCTCTGGCAAAGAGGTCTACCTGGACGGCTCCTGGGCTGAGCTGTTCCAGCAGCAAATCGAAGCGTGGCAACAAAACACCCCCACCCAGGAAGAGGTGGAGGACACGCTGGAGAGCTATGCCTCTCTGGCACAAACGCCGGTGGTGGTGCACTGACGTCCGGCGCGATCTCGGCGCGCCGGCGCCCCGTGCGCTCAGTCCTGCAGTAGGCTGCGCAGCATCCATGCCGCCTGCTCATGCACCGACAGGCGTTGCGTGAGCAGATCGGCAGTGGGTTCGTCGTGCGCCTCGTCCACCAGCGGGAAAAGGCTGCGCGCGGTGCGTGCCACCGCCTCGTGACCCAAGGCCAAAATGTGCACCATCTCCAGCGCTTTGGGTGGCTGCGTTGGCGCATCCGGCAAGGAGCTCAGGCGCGCATACTGCGCATAAGAGGCCGGCGCCACGCAGCCGAGCGCACGGATGCGTTCGGCTATCGGGTCGATGGCATTCCACAGCTCGGTGTACTGCTGCATGAACATCTCGTGCAGGCTGTTGAACATGGGCCCGGTGACGTTCCAATGAAAATTGTGCGTCGTCAGGTAGAGCGTGAAGGTATCGGCCAGCAGCCGCTCGAGCCCCTGCGCGATGGCAGCGCGCTGCGCCGGCGCAATGCCGATATCCGGCCCGGCCGTCCCGCCGCTGACCGCTTTGGTGATGCTTTTTTTGCCCATGCTAGAACTCCGATTCAAAAAAGGAATTGGCGCCACCTGCCATTGTGCGGCGCAGACCCGATAATAGTCGCATGGAATTCGACTCGGTCCGGCGGTTTTGCTTGCGCTGGAGTTCTGCGGTAGGTGCGGCGCTGGCCACAGCGCGTGGCTGGGGGCCCGCGCTCGCCTGCCTCTTGCCCGGGGGTGGAGCGGATGCGCGCTGCTGCGTGGCCGATCCCTCGATGCGGTTGGACTGGGTGCGCACTCGGCTGGCGGCCCTGCCCGATGGGGTTGAGTGGTTGCTGTTGGGCGAACAACACGACGCGGATGCCCACCAATGGCTGCAGGCTGCCGCCGTGCAGGCGCTGGCAACGCAAGGGCGCCTTGCCGCGCTGGTGTTGGAGATGGCCGAGCGCGGGCGCGACACCGAAGCGCTGACCTCCGACGCTGACGAGGCCGCCGTGCGCGCAGCGCTGGCGTGGCCCGATGCCGGTTGGCCGTGGCAGCGCCATGCGCCGGAGGTGAGGGCTGCGGGGCGCGCTGGCGTACCGGTGGTCGGTGGCAATTTACCGCGCCATCGGCACAGCGAGGTGATGCGCGACGCTGCCTGGGACGATACGCTGACCGATAACGAGCAGCGCG
>NZ_JARJMT020000199.1 GCF_029335975.1 Tepidimonas sp. | reverse complement strand
GTCGGCGGCTGCGTCGGTCCCTGGCGCGTCGAACGCGGCTTGGTGCGGCTGGATCGCGACGGCCGCAGCGGGCCGCTGCTTGTGATGCTGGCCGAGCCAGGCGACTGGCTGGGGCTGGATGTGCTCGCCGGCCAGCCGCATGGCTGGCGCGCCACGGCAGTCACGCCGGTGACGTTGCGGGGGCCGTTGCAGCCCGCCAGCGACGACGAACGCGCCCGCTGGCTGACCGAGGCGCTGCTGCAGCAGCCCGAGCGAGCGCATGCCATGGCGCTGCTGCGCACCGGCTCGGTGCGCCAGCGGTTGGCCGCGCTGCTGCGGCTGCTGGCGCGGCCGGATGTGCTTGGCGACGTCGAGGGCCTGGCGTGCTTGCGCAGTCATCTGCCGCCGCTGCGGGTGTTGGCAGAGTTGGTGGACGCCAAACACGAAACGGTGTGCCGCGTGCTGGGCGAATTGTTGCCGCGCGAGCCGCAGGCTCTGTCCGGCGCTGCGGGCTTGCCGGTCGGGGCCTGATCCGTCGATGGCCGTCCAGCGTCACGCCGGCTCGGGCGCCGGCTGGCGCACCGCCGCAGCGGGCGGAGCGGCCGCCCCAGCACCGCGCGCGAATGTGACCACATGATCCACCGCAGCGCGGATGCCGATCCATTCTCCGATCGCATGGTCGTGGTGCGAGGGCACGTGCACCTGGAGCAGTTGGCCGTCGGCCAGCCGCAAGGTGTACAGGAACTCCGCGCCGCGGAACGCCTTGCGCACGATTTCGGCGCGAAACGGCGAGGCGTCATCGTGCACCACGTCGTCGGCGCGCAGCAGCACCTCACACAAACCCTCTGGGAAAGCGCTGGGCAACGGGCACTCGGCCATGTCTTCGAGCTCGCCCAGGGGCGTTTGCACCACCACCTGCTGGCCCCGCGTCAAGATACGCGCCGGCGCGAAGACGCCGTGCCCGATAAATTCGGCGACGAAGCGCGTCGCGGGCCGATGATAAAGCGCGTAGGCGTTATCCCACTGATGCAGCCGGCCCTGGTGCATCACACCGATGACATCCCCGATGGCAAAGGCCTCCATCTGGTCATGCGTGACGAATAGCGCCGTAATGCCGGCCGCCTTGATGATGGCCCGGATCTCGTGTGCCAATCGCTCGCGCAAATCCACGTCCAGATTAGAGAACGGCTCGTCCAGCAGCAGCAGGCGTGGCTGCGGGGCCAGCGCCCGCGCCAAGGCCACGCGCTGTTGCTGGCCGCCAGAGAGTTCATGCGGGTAGCGCCGCTGTAGGCCCTCTAGACCCACCAAACCCAGCGCTTCGGCCACGCGCGCGCGGCGCCGCTGGGCATCCCAGTGCGCCAGGCCGAAGCCCACGTTGCGCTCCACATTCAGGTGCGGGAACAGCGCGTAGTCCTGAAACACCATACCGATGCGCCGGTGCTCTGGCGCCACATGTACCCCGTCACCGCTGACCGCCTCGCCCCCCAGCGCGATGATGCCGCTGTCAATGCGCTCCAATCCTGCCACCGCGCGCAACAGCGTGGTTTTTCCGCAGCCTGACGGTCCGATGAGCACGCCAATGTCGCCCGCGCGCAGGCCCAGGGTGACGCCATCGACGGCGGGTTGCGGTGCGCGCGGGTAACGGACGGAAACCTGAGTGACGGTGAGATCCATCCCTGTATTGTAGATAATGCGTATTCTCATTTGTGTCCTCGCATGAATCGCCCAACCAACATAGCTTACGCGTCGAACGGCGCAGTGACCTTGCCCCGCCGATGGCACCACCAATGGGCGATCGGCCAGTCGCTGCTGCAAACGGGACTGTCCCTGTTTGCCGCTGTACTGGCCTTACCGGTGATCGCCTTGGTGATTGCCGCATGGGCGTGGGATGCTGCATCTGCCGATGTGTTGCGCGAGATGGCGGCGACGGCGTTGCCTGGATATGTGTGGACCAGCATCTGGCTGTGTCTGGGCGTGGCGGCGGCAGTGGGATTGGTCGGGTCGGCAACGGCGGTGGCGGTGACGCTGTTCGATTTCCCCGGACGGCGTACCGCTGAGTGGCTGCTGTTGCTGCCGCTGGCCATGCCGGCCTACGTCGTGGCCTATGCCTACACCGATTTTTTGCAGTTTTCCGGGCCGCTGCAGACCGCCTTGCGCGAGGCGTTTGGGTGGCAGGGGCGGGTGTTTCCCGAGATTCGCAATCCCTGGGGCGCAGCCTGGGTGTTCACCTTCACCCTATACCCCTACGTATACCTACTGGCGCGCGCAGCGCTGGCCGAGCGCGCGCCCCAGTTGCTGGAGGCAGCTCGGCTGCTGGGCGCACCGCTGGGTCGGCGCCTGCGCGAGGTGGCGTTGCCCCTGGCGCGCCCGGCCATCGCGGCCGGCATCGCCCTGGCGCTGATGGAGACGCTCGCCGACATCGGGGTGGTCAGCTATTTCGGAGTTCAAACCTTTACCGCCGGTATTTACAAGGCATGGCTGGTGATGGATGACCGCACCGCTGCGGCACAGCTCGCCCTGATGTTGCTGGCCACCGTGGCCCTGTTGCTCTGGGCAGAAAGGCGAGCCCAGCGGCGGCTGCGGTTTTCCGCTGCCCGTGCCCAGCGCCAGGGGAGCGAAGCACTGCCGGTGCGGCTGGCAGGCCGGCAGGCAGCGCTGGCCTGGGTCGTGTGCGGGCTGCCCGTCGTGTTCGGCTTCGCGCTGCCAGTGGTCTTCATGGTACGTCCCATGGTTGAGGGTTGGGATGAGCTGCCCTGGCACGCCTTTGGCGGATGGGCGCGCAACAGCCTACTGTTGGCTGGGAGTAGCGCGCTGCTCGCCGCGGGGGCGGCGCTGGCGCTGGCTCATGCATGGCGGCGAGCGCCCAGCATACTCAACCGTTGGGCGGTGCGCGTGGTGGGCCTAGGTTATGCGGTGCCAGGGGCCGTGGTCGTGGTCGGTCTGCTGATGCCCGTGGGCTGGGCACAGGCCCGCTGGCCGGACAGCTCGGTGTCGTACTGGGTGACGGCCACGGTGCTGGGCATCGTCTGGGCGTATCTGGTGCGCTTCACGGCAGTGGCGCTGCAGTCGGTGCAAAGCGGCTACAGCCGCATACCTGCCAGTTGGGACGATGCGGCCGTCACCCTGGGGGTGTCGGGTGCCGCATTGTGGTGGCGCGTGCACTGGCCGCTGTTGCGGCGCTCCACACTGGCCGGGCTGCTGCTGGTGTTCGTCGATGTGATGAAGGAACTGCCCGCCACGCTGGTCCTGCGGCCTTTCGGCAACGACACGCTGGCGGTGGTAGCGCATCAGCTTGCCCGCGACGAACGCCTGGGCGAAGCCGCCTTACCCGCGCTTGCCCTGGTGGCGGTGGGTTTGATTCCGGTGGTGCTGCTCAGCCGCGCCATGCGCCGTGGCGAGGCGGCTGCTGGCTGATGGAGCAGGCCCAGGCAGCGCGGCCAGCGATGGGTCCCCCCGCCAGGAATCGAACCTGGATTTGCCGCTTAGGAGGCGGCCGTTCTATCCATTGAACTACGGCGGGCAATCACGCCCTGATTGTACCGGGGAGGGGGTATGGCTGCCTGGCGCAACGTCATTTGGACAGCAGGCGCATTGCATCCTCCAGCCCTTTGAGCGTGAGCGGGAACATGCGCCCGCCCACCAGCTGCTGGATGATCGAGATGCTTTGTCGGTATTCCCAGAGGCCCTGCGGCTCGGGATTGATCCAGACACAGCGCGGGAAGGCGTGCGTCAGGCGCTGCAGCCACTCGGCACCGGCTTCCTCGTTGTGGTATTCGACGCTGCCGCCGGGCTGCAGAATTTCGTAGGGGCTCATGGTGGCATCGCCCACGAAAATGAGCTTGTAGTCTTTGTTGTAGCGCCGAATCACGTCCCAAGTTGGGTGCTTCTCGGCGTAGCGGCGGCGGTTGTTTTTCCACACATAGTCGTACACGCAGTTGTGGAAATAGTAAAACGCCAGGTGTTTGAACTCAGCGCGCACGGCCGAGAACAGTTCTTCCACCCTTTGGATATGCTCGTCCATGGTGCCGCCCACGTCCATGAGCAGCAGTACCTTCACATGGTTGTGCCGCTCGGGCACCATCTTGATGTCCAGATAGCCCGCGTTGGCCGCGGTAGCGCGGATGGTGTCGGGCAGGTCCAGCTCCAGGTCCGACCCTTCGCGCGCAAAGCGCCGCAGCCGCCGCAGTGCCATCTTGAGGTTGCGCGTGCCCAGCTCTTGCGTGTCGTCGTAGTCGCGGTAGCCGCGCTGCTCCCACACCTTGACGGCGCTGCGTCCACCCCCCTTGCCGCCCATGCGGACACCCTGTGGGTTGTGGCCGCCGTGGCCGAACGGACTGGTGCCGCCTGTGCCGATCCACTTGCTGCCGCCAGCGTGGCGCTCTTTCTGCTCTTGCAGGCGCTTGCGCAGCTCCTCCATCAACTGGTCCCACTCCAGCCGTGGAGCATTGGCCTTTTGCTCCTCGGACAGCAGCCGCTCCAGGGTCTGGCGCAGCCAGTCGGCGGGGATGTCTTTGGTGAAGTCGGCGATCTGCTCCACCCCATGGAAGTACGCGGTGAAGGCGCGGTCGAACTTGTCGTAGTGCTTTTCGTCCTTGACCAGGGTGGTGCGGGCCAGGTAGTAGAAATCGTCGATCGAGCAGGCCTCGGGATTGAGCGGGCCGACCACGCCGGCCTGCAGGGCTTGCAGCAGCGTGAGGTACTCCTTGACCGAAACGGGCAGTCCGGCTGCACGCAGGGCATAGAAAAATGCGATCAACATGGCACCACAACCGTTACCGGTTGCGCTGGTTCATGAAGACCAGCTTTTCGAACAGCACCAGGTCCTGCTCGTTCTTGAGCAAGGCGCCCACCAGTGGGGGGACCGTCAGCTTGCCGTCGGCCGACTGCAGCGCGCTCGGGGCGATGTCTTCGGCGGCCAAGAGCTTGAGCCAGTCCAGCAGCTCCGACGTGGAGGGCTTCTTCTTCAGCCCCGGCAGTTGCCGGATGTCAAAGAAGGTCCGCATCGCGGCGCCGACCAGCTCGTCCTTCAGGCCGGGGAAGTGCACTTCCACGATCTGTTTCATCGTGGCGGGCTCGGGGAACTTGATGTAGTGGAAGAAACAGCGGCGCAGAAAGGCGTCGGGCAGCTCCTTCTCGTTGTTGGAAGTGATGAACACCAGCGGTCGATGCCGTGCACGGATGGTCTCGCGCGTCTCGTAGCAGTGGAACTCCATGCGGTCGAGCTCGCGCAGCAGGTCGTTGGGGAATTCGATATCGGCCTTGTCGATTTCGTCGATGAGCAACGCCACCGGATGCTCGGTGGCAAAGGCCTCCCACAGCACGCCCTTGACGATGTAGTTGCGGATGTCCTTGACCCGATCGTCGCCGAGCTGGCTGTCGCGCAAGCGGCTGACCGCGTCATATTCGTAAAGGCCCTGCTGTGCCTTGGTCGTGGACTTGAGGTGCCACTGCAGCAGCGGCATGTCCAGCGCCCGCGCCACCTCCTCGGCCAGCATGGTCTTGCCGGTGCCGGGTTCGCCCTTGAGCAGCAGCGGTCTCTGCAGCCGGATGGCAGCGTTGACGGCCAACAGCAGATCGGGGGTTGCCACGTAGGAGGAGGAGCCGGTAAAACGCATGGTTTTCATGGGGGTACACGGATGAAGCGAGTCTATATAATGGGCTATTGATTTTTGTCAAATGTCCTCTCGATCCAGCTTGCATCATGAACCAAAAGACAACCTCTCTGCTGAAATCCGTTGTCGCAAGCGCGACGGTTGTGACTGCTTTGGGCGTGCAAGCCCAGACGCTGGCGGGGGACGCCTTGGCTGGCGAGACCCGGGCGGCCATGTGCATCGGCTGCCACGGCATCCCCGGCTACCAGAACAGCTTTCCAGAGGTCCACAAAGTCCCCAAGATCTCCGGCCAGTCGGCGCCGTACATTACCGCTGCGTTGCAGGCGTACCGCAAGGGCGAGCGCAAGCATCCCACGATGCGCGGCATTGCCGGCTCGCTGTCGGACCAGGATATTGCCGATCTGGCGGCGTTCTACGCCGGGCACAACGCCGGGGTGACCGCCCCTGAACAGCCCAAGGCGGCACCGGCGGCCGTCGCTGCGCTGCTCGAAAAAGGCGCCTGCGCCTCGTGCCACGGGGCCAACTTCAGCAAGCCCATCGATCCGAGCTATCCCAAGATCGCCGGTCAGCATGCCGACTACCTCTACGTGGCGCTGAAGTCGTACAACGTGCAGGGCAACCCCCATATCGGCCGTGCCAACCCCATCATGGGCGGCATCGCGCAGCAATTCAGCAACGCCGAGCTCAAGCAAATCGCCAACTATCTGGCTGGTTTGCCCGGTGAGCTGGCGACCAAGCCGCAGTCGCGTTTCCGCTGATCTCAGGCCTGTGTCGCGCTCGGCGCGGCTGCCCAACCCTTCGGCCCCCGCGCGGGGCCTTTTTATTTGGGGCGGCCCAACGCCCGTGGCGGGCCTGGTATCGCCGCGCCCGCCACAGCAGGGTAAAGCCATGATGTCGCACGGGTTAAAATAGCAGGTTTCGTCCAGGCCGCATCGGTCTGGTGGTGCAACACGATTGGATGGGGGATCGAGCCATGCAAGGGCTTCATCTGACGGCTGATCTGTACGACTGCCGAGG
Source organism: Tepidimonas sp. (assembly GCF_029335975.1). GTDB lineage: Bacteria > Pseudomonadota > Gammaproteobacteria > Burkholderiales > Burkholderiaceae_C > Tepidimonas. The sequence goes on along the minus strand of NZ_JARJMT020000199.1, from coordinate 1,026 downwards.
GGCCGACGGTCTGCTGACCGATGCGGCGGCGCTGGCCGAGCTGTGCCGGCGCCACACGATCGGGGTGGGACTGACCCTGGTCGATGAGACGTGGTATCCGTTTCCGCCGTACAACGGCCAGCCGGGTGGCGTGACCGGCATGCTGTTGCTGGCCGAGTCGCACCTGGCGGTGCACACCTGGCCAGAGCGCCGTGCAGTGACGCTGGATGTCTACGTCTGCAACTTCACCACCGACAACTCGGCCAAAGCCGAGTCATTGCTGCGCGAGATCGTGGCCGCGTTCGAGCCCGGTCGCAGTGAGATTCACCGCCTGCAGCGCGGTGGCGAGCAGCGGCCGCCAGCAGAGACGATCCTGGAAGCGCTCAACGACGAAGGCGACGCAGTCTACGGCTACACCAGCACGGAACGCGTGCTGAGCCGCCGCAGCCCGTACCAAACGATCGAGCTGATGCGCACACCGCGCTTTGGTTTGGCGATGCGCATCGACGGGCATTTCATGACCTCCGAAGGCGAGGAGTTCTTCTACCATGAGTGCCTGGTGCATCCGGCGGCGGTGGCGCACGGCGCGCCCCGGCGTGCGCTGATCATCGGCGGCGGCGACGGTGGCGCGGCCGAGGAGGTGCTCAAGCATCGCAGCATCGAGCGGGTGGTATTGGCCGAGCTGGACGCCGATGTGGTCGCGATCGCCAAGGAGCATCTGCGCGCGGTGCACCGCGGCGCTTTCGACGATCCGCGGCTGGAGGTACGCATCGGCGACGGGCTGGCGTTCGTCGCCGAGACCGCGGAGCGCTTCGACTTGATCCTGCTGGATCTGACCGACCCGGAGACGCCGGCCGGCTCGCTGTACCAGGAGTCGTTTTTCCGGTCGCTTAAGCGCATCCTAAACCCTGGCGGCGCGGTGGTGCTGCACACCGGCACGCCGGTGTTCGAGCCGCAGCAGGTGCGCCGCATCAACGCCGAGCTGCGCGCGGTGTTCGAGCAGGTGCATCCGTTTGGGCTGTACATCCCTTTGTACGGTGCGTATTG
>NZ_JARJMT020000183.1 GCF_029335975.1 Tepidimonas sp. | reverse complement strand
GTCTGGAGCAGGTCGGGTGGAGGCGGGGTCGGCGCCGCGTGGCGTCAGCAACGCGCGCACCCGCCCGCCCGGGTTGTCGGGGGTAGACTGTGCGCGGTCGCCGTCCACGGTGAAGGTGTCGTTGCGGTTGTCGTACACGATCACAGCACCGTTGGTGCGGTCGCTCAGGACCGTGCCCCGGTAGCGGCGCAGCTCGGCGTGGCCGCGGAAAGTCACGCGATCGGCCTGTCCGTCGTATTCGATGCGCTCGGCTTCGCCTTCGATGTATTCGTCCAGTCCGTCGCGCTTTTGGCGGTAAAAAGCGCGCTGTGAGTCATCGCCCAGCGCGACGCCGAACTGCTGCCCTTGATCGTTTTGTCGCACCTCGACCTGATGGCCGCGGATGCGGATCGTGCCCTTGGTGATCACCACCCGGCCCGTGAAGACGCTGAGTTGGCGGGCGTCGTCGTAGCGCAGCGCGTCCGCCTCTACGTTCATGGGGGCGCTGCGGTCGGCGCGCTCGGCCTGCGCTGGTGCCCCAAGGCCGAGCAGGGTAGCGGTGATCAGGGTCGCAACAGGCGCAGCCCAGGGGCGCGGCGGTGGGGATGCAGCAGGCACGGAACTTGCTCCTAGGAGGGGCATCGATTGTGCCACGATTGGTCCCGACGGCCTCCTCGAGGGGCCGGGGGTCAAGCCTGGCGCACGCGCGCGATCAAGGCATCGGCCACGACCAGGGTACGGGCCGCTTGGCCCGGCACAATGAAGCGACCCGCAATGCCCAGCGACGGGGTGGCCTCCACCTCGTAGGCATCTTGCAATTGCAGGGCGCGCCTGACCTTGCCGCTCACGCCAAAGGACTGGTAGGTCTGTGTGAACGCCTGCCGGTCCAGCCCCTGTTTGACGGCCCAGGCTGCTACGGCGTCGAGCGAGTTGAAGCGCTCGCGCTCCTCGTGCAGGGCTTTGAAGGCTTTCTCGTGCAGATCGCCCAGGCGGCCCATGGCCTCGAGCGTGAAATACAGCCGCTGCATCGGCTCGAACGCCGCGTTGAAGCCGACAGGCACCCGGCGCACGACGATTTCCTTGGGCTGCTTGCGCATCCAGGCGGACATCAACGACTCGAAGCGAAAGCAGTGGATGCAGCTGTAGGCAAAGAACTCCAACACTTCGACCTGACCAGGGCCCGTGTCCACCGGGACCGGCTTGTTCAGGCGCCGGTAGTCGGTGCCTTCGCGCAGATCATCCGGGGCTTGGGCGAGAGCGGCAGGCAGGGTGGCGGCGGCGCCAAGGCCGAGCAAAGCGGTGTGGAAGTGGCGGCGTTGCATGGGCGACGGACAGTGCAGGGTGTTGCGGTCGATATTGGAGGCGCGCTCGCGGCGGCAGTTCCTGGGCGGCTCAGCGCTGCACACGCACCAAGGCGGTGTCGATCTGCTTGGCGCGCAAGCGCTCTTGCATCACTTCGGCCTCCACCTTGTTGCCAAACGGCCCCAGCCGAACCCGGTAAATGCGCTGGCCAGCTTGCTCGCGCTCGCTGACCTTGGCGTCGAAACCGAGCAGCGCCAGGCGCGCGCGCTGGCCTTCGGCCTCCTCGGCGTTGCGGAAAGCGCCGACCTGCACGAAGTAGTTGAAGGGATCGGTCGCTGCAGTGACGGTGTCGGATTCGCCGCGCGCCGGCTGGGCTAGGCCGGCTCGCTGTCGGATGAGCTCGGCAATCGGGTCGCGCCCAGCCTCGCCTTTGCCGGCATCTGCCTTGCCCCCTTCGGCGTCGGTGTCGGCGCGGGGGGGGTCACCCTTCGGGGGTTCGGCTGCCGCGGGGGCGTCGGTGGCGCTGCCGCCGGACTCGCTCAGGCCCTTGGGCTGGGCCGACGACAGGCCGGCGTTGGGGTTCCAGCGCTTGAGCCGCTCGGCTTCGGTCTCGGGGTGGCTGGGCTTGCGCTGGACGTCGCGGTTGACCAGAGGGATGGGTACCTTGGTTACGTAGACGGCCACGGCCAGGGCGAGGCCGACACCGACCACCAGCCCCAGCATGAAGCCCAGCAAGGTGCCGCCGCGCTGGCTGGTGCTCAGGCGGTGCAAGGAAGCGGTGAGAAACGCCATCGACACGGACTCCAAGGAGACGGTCAACGCAGCTTACATCGACTCGAGCGCATCCACGCCCAGCACGCGCAGCCCGCTGCGCAACACCTGCGCCGTGGCGGCCACCAGCGCCAGCCGGGCGCGCCTGGTGGTCTCGTCATCGACCAGGATGCGCTCGGCATCATAGTAGCTGTGGTAAGCCGCGGCCAGCTCGCGCAGGTAAAAGGTGATGTCGTGTGGCGCAAAGTCGGCGGCGGCGGCCGATAGCACCTCGGGGTAACGGCTCAGCTGCCGCATCAGCGCCTGCGCGGCAGGGGTGTCCAAGGGCGACAAGTCCGCCTCGAGCAGCGTGGCTGGGTCGCCCCCTTGGCCGCGCCACTGCGCCAGCACCGAGCAGATGCGCGCATGGGCGTACTGCACGTAGTACACCGGGTTGTCGTTGTTTTGCTGGATGGCCAGATCGACGTCGAAGGTGTACTCGGAGTCGGGCTTGCGCGACAGCAGGAAGAAGCGCACCGCATCCTTGCTGGTCCACTCGATCAGGTCGCGCAACGTCACATAGCTGCCCGCGCGCTTGCTGATCTTGACCTCCTGGCCGCCGCGCACCACGCGCACCATGGTGTGCAGCACATAGTCGGGATAGCCTTCGGGGATACCCAACCCCACCGCCTGCAAGCCGGCACGCACGCGGGCGATGGTGCCGTGGTGGTCGGTGCCCTGGATGTTGATGGCCTTGGTGAAGCCGCGCTCCCACTTGGTGATGTGGTAGGCCACATCCGGCACGAAATAGGTGTAGGTGCCGTCGGACTTGCGCATCACGCGGTCTTTGTCGTCGCCGTAGTCGGTGGTGCGCAGCCACAGCGCACCGTCGCGCTCGTAAGTCTTGCCGGCCTCGATCAGGCGCTGGACGGTCTGCGCCACGCGGCCGCTGCTGTACAGGCTGGACTCCAGGTAATACTGGTCGAAGCGCACCTGGAAGGCTTGCAGGTCCAGGTCTTGCTCGTGCCGCAGATAGGCCACCGCAAACTGGCGGATGCCGTCGAGGTCCTCCACGTCGCCGCTGGCGGTGAAGGTGCGGTCGTCGGCCTGGACGGTCTTGCGGGCTAAAAAATCGTCAGCGATGTCCTGGATGTAGTCGCCGTTGTAGGCGGCTTCGGGCCACTGCGGATCGCCGGGGCGGATGCCCTTGGCGCGCAATTGCACCGAACGCGCCAGCGTCTCGATCTGCACCCCGGCGTCGTTGTAGTAGAACTCGCGGTGGACCGACCAGCCCTGGGTCTGGAACAGGTTACAGATGGCGTCGCCCAGGGCGGCCTGGCGGCCGTGGCCCACGTGCAGCGGCCCCGTCGGGTTGGCCGAGACGAACTCCACCATCAATCGCTGCCCGTTGGGCGCTCGGTGCCCGTAGCGCTCGCCCGCCGCGAGCACCTCGCGCACCACCGATTGCGTGGCAGCGGGCTGCAGGCGCAGGTTGATGAAGCCGGGGCCGGCGATCTCCAGCGCGGCCACCCAGCGTTCGAACGCAGGCTGGGCCCGCAAGCGCTCCACCAGGGTCTGCGCGACGGCACGCGGATGGGTGCCCAACGGCTTGGCCAATTGCAGGGCAGCCGTGATGGCCAGGTCGCCATGGGCAGCCGCCTTGGGTTGCTCAAAGACGGCGCGCGCCGATGCGCCGGGGAGCAACGCCTCCAGCTCGGTCGCCAGCGCGCCGAGCAGCTCAGTCTTGACGGTTTGCATGGGGCCGGATTGTAGGATCCTGAGTGCGCCCCGTCCGTGCCCCGTCGCTTGCGTCAGCCCTGCGCCCTGCGCTGTGCCGCCAGCACGCACAGCAGGTCGCAGGCCAGGTGCGCAGCCGCCAGCGCGGTCACGTCCGCCTGGTCGTACGGGGGACTGACCTCCACCACGTCCATGCCGACGAGATTCAGCGGCACCAGCCCGCGCACGATGTGCAGCGCCTGCGCGCTGCTCAGGCCCCCCGCCACCGGGGTGCCCGTGCCGGGGGCAAAGGCGGGGTCTAGGCAGTCGATGTCGAACGTCACATAGGCCGGCCGCTGCCCCACGATGGCCAGGATTTGCTGCAGCGCCCAGTCGGCGCCGCGCGCATGCACGGTCGGCGCATCCAGCACGGTCAGGCCCATCCAGTCGTCGTTCCAGGTGCGGATGCCGATTTGTACCGAGTGCGCCGGGTCGATCAACCCTTCGCGCACGGCTTTGTAGAACATCGTGCCATGGTTGAGCGAATCGGGCGCGTCGTCGGGCCAGGTGTCGCAGTGCGCGTCGAAGTGGATGAGTGCCAGCGGCGCGCCGAAGCGCTCGGCGTGCGCCTGCAGCAGCGGGTAGGTGACGTAATGGTCGCCGCCTAAGGTCAGCATACGCGCGCCGCTGGCCAGGATGCGCCGCGCATGGTCGCGGATCGCCCCGGGGATGGTGTGCGGCTGGTGCACGTCCAGCCAACAGTCGCCCGCGTCGATCACCGCCAGTGTCTCGAACGGGTCGAACCCCCACGGGAAGGGTTTGAGCTCTGCCAGCTGCACACTGGCGGCACGAATCGCCGCCGGCCCCAGCCGCGCCCCGGGGCGGTAGGTGGTGGCCAGATCGAGCGGGATGCCGCTGACGGCGACGTCAACACCTTCGAGCGACCTCGTGTAGGTGCGGCGCATGAAGCTGAGCACGCCGGCATAGGTCATCTCCGGCCATGAGCCCAGCAGGCCTGGGCGGCGGATGGCGCCATCGCCGGCAGGCGGCGCCTCGGGTGGGGGGGTATGTATGTCCATCAAGGCAATACTATCGTGGCGCCGCTGGCGCGGTTGCAGCCAGCGTCAGGTGCCTGCCGGTTGCCAGGCGTGTGCCTGTAAGTCGGAAAGGCTCAGCAGCTGTAGGGCAGCCTCGTGTGTGGCTTCCAGGATCACCGGCGGTGCCACCCCGGCGTCCAGCGCCTCCTTCCAGCGCATCGCGCACAGACACCAGCGGTCGCCGGGCTTCAGGCCCGGGAAGCGCCACTCGGGCCGCGGTGTGATCAGGTCGTTGCCGCGCTGCAGCGAGAACGCCAGAAACTCTGCCGTCACCTTGGCACAGACGACATGGCGACCGACGTCGTGCGGCCCGGTGTGGCAGCAGCCGTCGCGCAAATAACCGGTCAGCGGATCGTAGGAGCAGGCCCGCAGCGGGCCAGCGAGGACGTTGCGCGCATTCGGGATCATGGTCGTGCAGCCTGGCTGGCAAGGGGGGAAAATCTATGCGTGAGAAGATCGCTTCGCGTCGTCAATGCTACGACGGATGCGATGCCCTGCTGATTTGCGGGGTTGCCCAGCTCGGCCAGTCACGGCAGGGGCGTCAAGCGTGCGCGCGCCGCATCGCGGATCGCCTGCGTCAGCCGCTGGGCGGTGGGCGGCTCGCGCTCCCAGTGCTGCCAGTACAGCGCCACATCCACCACCGCATCGGCCAGCACCTCGGCAAGCTGCGGTCGGCCAGCACGCGCCTGCAGGTGCATGTCCGGCACCATGCCCCAGCCCAGCCCCAGCTCGATGGCGCGCTCGAAGGCGTCCACCGCTGGCATGAAGTGGCGCGGGTAGCGCGCGCCGCGCAGTCCGAAGTGCTGCGCCAGCCAGACATCCTGCAGCGCGTCCTTGCGGTTGAAGATGACCGCCGGCAGCGCCAGCAGCCGGTGTGGCGTCACCCGCCCCTGCGGCGTGCGTGCGCGCGCCGCCAGCGCCGGTGTGGCCACACAGCGGTAGCGCATCACGCCCAGCGGCTCGGCCACACAGCCGCGCATAGCGTCAGCGCGCGTGGTCACGCAGCCGATCACGCTGCCGTTTTTCAGCAGCTCATGGGTGTGGTCCTGGTCATCGATGGTCAGGTCCAGCAGCAGCCGCTGGCGCGCCAGCAGCGGCGCCACCCCGGGCAGAAACCATGCCGCAGCCGAGTCGGCGTTGATCGCCACCGGCACGCTCTGCCAGCGCTGCCCGGCGCCGCCGGCCAGCCGCTCCAGCAGATCGGCCTCCATCAGCTGCACCTGCTTGACGTGCGCCAGCAGCGCCTGCCCGGCCGGCGTGGCGCGCACCGTTTTGCCCCGCACCACCAGCCGCTGGCCGAGCTGCGCCTCCAGCGCCTTGACGCGCAGCGACACTGCAGCGACCGTCAGCGCCAGCGCCTGGGCAGCGGCGGTGAAGCTGCCGTGCTCGACCACGGCGGCCAGGGCTTGCAGTTGACGCGCGTCCAGCATGGCGTCAGTTTAGCCAAACTTGAAGTGTTCGAGTTTTCGTCAAAACCGTTTAAACCAAGGGCCGCTGCGGCGACACTGCGCCCCAAGCAGGCCGCCCTGCGTCGGCCCCTGCCCACCACGAATATCGACGACGACCACCGGGAGCACGCACGATGACCATCTTCACCGCCACCCTGCCGGGGCTGGCCGCCCCGGGCTTCACCGCCGGTCTGGTGATGAGCCTGTCGCTCATCATGGCCATCGGCCCGCAGAATGCGCACGTCATTCGCACCGGCCTGCAGCGCCAGCACCTGTGGTTGACGGTGCTGACCTGCGCGCTGGCCGACATCGTGCTGATCGCACTCGGCGTGGCGGGGCTGGCCCAGCTGGGTGGGCTGTCGGATAAGGTGCACGGCGCGCTGATCGGCGCGGGCGTGTTATTCCTGCTGGTGTACGGCTGGCAGGCGGCGCGGCGTTTTTGGCAACCGCCGACCGCCGTGCCGGTGGCGGACAGGGCCGCGGCAAGCGTGCAGTCGGGTGTCCCGGCGCCGCTGACGCGCCGCCAGGCCGTGTTGCAAGCGCTGGCGTTCTCGTGGCTCAACCCGCACGCGTGGCTGGATACGGCGGTGCTGATCGGCACCGCGTCGCTGGCCTGGGGGCCGCAGCAGCCGGTATTTGGGCTGGGCGCGGCGGCCGGCTCGGTGCTGTGGTTTGTGCTGCTGGGCGGCGCGGCGTTCTGGCTCGGGCGGCGCCTCAATTCGCTGCACGTCTGGCGCGCGCTGGACGGGCTGGTGGCCTTGCTGATGTGGGGCACGGCAGCGGCGTTGATCGCCAGCCTGCTGCGCTGAGCGCGGGGCCTTGCCCAGCCTGCTCCCACCCGCCCTCTCTTGCACAACAAGCAGTGCTCCAGGAGACCCCCATGACCGTGACCTTGACACCCCCCGCGCGCCGCGCCGCGGATGCGTCGATCACCATGTTCGGCCCCGACTTTCCGTTCGCCTACGACGAGTGGCTGGCGCATCCTGCGGGGCTGGGCACACTGCCCGCCAACCGTCACGGAAGCGAGGTGGCCATCGTTGGCGCTGGCATGGCCGGGTTAACGGCAGCCTACGAGCTGATGAAGCTGGGCCTGAAGCCCGTGGTGTACGAGGCCTCGCGCATGGGCGGCCGGCTGCGCTCGCAGCCGTTCGAAGGCGGCAGCGGCGTCATCGCGGAGCTGGGCGGCATGCGTTTCCCGCTGTCGTCCACGGGCTTCTACCACTACGTCCGCACGCTGGGTCTGCAGAGCCGCCCTTTCCCCAACCCGCTGACGCCGGCGGCCAACTGCACCGTGATCGACCTGGAGGGCCAGACCCACTGGGCGCGCACGCTGGACGATCTGCCGCCGCTGTTTCGTGAGGTGGCGCAAGCGTGGGCCGACGCGCTGGAAGAGGGCGCCGGCTTTACCGAGCTGCAGACGGCCATGCGCCAGCGCGACGTCGAGCGCGTCAAGGCGCTGTGGAACGCACTGGTGCCGCGCTGGGACGACCGCACCTTCTACGACTTCGTCGCGCAGTCCAGCGCCTTCCAGCGCCTGAGTTTTCACCACCGCGAGGTCTTCGGCCAAGTGGGCTTTGGTACCGGCGGCTGGGATTCGGATTTTCCGAACTCCATGCTGGAGATCCTGCGCGTGGTGCTGACCGGCTGCGACGAGAACCAGCACCTCATCGTCGGCGGCGTGCAGCAGGTGCCGCTGGGCCTGTGGCACCATGCGCCGCAGCGCTTGGTCCACTGGCCGCAAGGCACGACGCTGGCCCGGCTGCACCACGGCGCACCCAGGCCGGCGGTCAAGGCCATCCAGCGCGCCGGCAACGGCCAGCTGGAGATCACCGACGCCTGGGGGCACACGCGTTGCTACGATGCGGTGCTGGTCACCTGCCAGAGCTGGCTGCTGACGACGCAGATCGCGTGCGAGGAGTCGCTGTTTTCGCAAAAACTGTGGATGGCGCTGGACCGCACGCGCTACATGCAGTCGTCCAAGACCTTCGTGATGGTCGATCACCCGTTCTGGAACGACCTGCGCGCCAACGGCTGGCCGGTCATGGGCATGACGCTGACCGATCGCCTGACGCGTGGCACCTATCTGTTCGACAACGGTCCGGATCAGCCGGGCGTGATCTGCCTGTCCTACGCGTGGATGAGCGACGCGCTGAAAATGCTGCCATACGACAGCAGCAAGCGTGTGCAGCTGGCGCTGGAGGCGCTGCGCAAGATCTACCCCGACGTGGACATCGCCAGCCACATCATCGGCGACCCGATTACCATCTCGTGGGAGGCCGACCCCTATTTCCTCGGCGCCTTCAAGGGCGCACTGCCGGGCCACTACCGCTATAACTACCGCATGTACGGCCACTTCATGCAGGATGCGCTGCCCGAGCGTGAGCGCGGCATCTTCCTCGCCGGGGATGACATCTCCTTTACTCCCGCCTGGGTGGAGGGCGCGGTGCAGACGGCGTTAAACGCCGTCTGGGGCATCCTGCGCCACCTGGGTGGCGCCAGCCACCCCGATAACCCCGGCCCCGGCGACTGGTACCCACACATCGGCCCGGTGGCGCTGCCAGACTGAAGGATGCCCGATCCCATGCGCATCGCCCTCTGGCAAACCCCGCACCCGAGCGCTGGCGACGGGGCCGCAGCGCTGCACCGGCTGGAGGACGCCGCCGCGCGCGCAGCCCTGCAGGGCGCGCACTGGCTCGTCACGCCCGAGATGGCGCTGACCGGCTACCTGATCGCACCCGAGCACCTGGCCGCGTTGGCCGAACCCGCCGACGGGCCGCTGGCGCAGGCGGTGGCGGCCATCGCCCGGCGCCACCGCCTGGGTATCGCCTACGGCTGGCCCGAGCGCCATCCGGACGGCGCCAAGCCCTGGAATGCCGTACAGGCCATCGGCCCTGACGGCCAGCGGCTCGCAGTGCACCGCAAGGCGCACCTGTTCGGCGTGGCGGACCGGACGCGTTTCACGGCGGGCGAGGCGCTGGCCGCGCCGTTCGAATGCGGCGGCTGGCGCATCGGCCTGTTGATCTGCTTCGATGTCGAGCAGCCCGCGGCGGTGCGGGCGCTGGCGCGGCAAGGGGCGCAGTTGATTCTCGCCCCCACCGCCAACATGCTGCCGTATGACGACGCGCCGTGCCTGACGCTGCCGCGTCTGGCCGCCGAGTCGCGTGTGGCCATCGCCTACGCCAACGCCTGCGGCGCAGAAGGCGATACGCACTACGGCGGGCTGAGTCGCCTGGTGGGGCCCGACGGGCGCGTGGTGGCTGCAGCGAGGCGGGGGGAGGCATTGCTCATGGCCGATAGCCCGGATTGATCCAATCCAGCTGGCGCAACGTTGTAGCCGTCATATCCCGGATGATTGTGTGGTCGCTTCTGGAACAAGTCCGGACTTCGCCGATACCATTCCCTCATGGCCTGCATGGGCGTGCGGGCATGGAGGGCAGCCTGGGGCAGATGATGGCTGCGCAGCACCTCTTCGATACGGCTGTTGAAGCGCTCCACCATCCCATTTGAACACCCTACGCGCGGCGATCGGCCCGCGTCTGGATCGACTCCTTGCTGGCGGCAATCTCGGCGCGGATCGCCGGCGTGGTACGCGCCAGCTTGTGCAGTCGTACGATCATGATTGCACTCCTTCGGATGAGACCTTGCCGGCTGCTGGCGCGCCTTGCGGAAGTAGCCGACCGCATTCATTGAATCGCGGGCTTGACGGCGCAATTGCTCGGAAGCTGCTGCAATTTCCTCGGCCAAGATGCTGTTTTGCTGGATACTGGCATCGATGCGGTCGATCTCAAAAGCGACGAGGCCTACATTCTGCAATTGTTCTTGGCTGATAGCAATCATTTTTTCGATCATCGCAACCACATTGTCAATCGTGTGTACGACTTGTTCGACGGTGCTGCCGGATTCTACGACTTGTTAGGCGCCGCGCGTCGTCGTCTCGACACTGCTTGAAATTGGTTGCTTGATTTCCTTGGCCGCATTTGCACTGCGTCGTGCCAATGAGTGAACTTCACTGGGGACGACAGCAAAGCCGCGGCCCGCTTCCCCGGCGCGGGCTGCCTCGACAGCGGCGTTGAGTGCCAGTGTGTTGGTTTGAAAAGCAATCCCATCGATGACCTAAATGATCGCACTAGTTTTGCGGCTGGATGCTTTGATGTCTTCCATCGTGTTGATCACCAGACGTACCGATTGCGCCCCCTGATTGGCAGTTTGACTGGCGTGCAGGGCCGCGGAGCTGGCCTCTTCGGTTTGCTGGGCATTGCGCTTGATGGTGTCGGTCAAACTCTCTACTGCCTGTCTGACCTGTTGGATGGCGGCAGCTTGTATTTGGGTTCGATCGGTCAAGTCTTTCTTTCCTTGAGCGATTTGTGTCGACATGTCGTAGTCATACCGTGTTTTTGTTCGGATGGCCAATCAAACTACCCTTGCCATTGAACAGGGTGGCTCGTCCGATCTCGCCGACTTGAATGCGGTTGGTGATAACAACAGCCTCATCCATAGCAAGCTGTGCAATCAGTCTGCGCTCGAAGGGATTGCCGTTGATGATGCGATGGGAATCGAGTAAATCACATATCGCTTTAGCGCTTCGCCGGCTTGGTCGATGGTGTCATGATTTTGGTGCCCATGGGGGCCTGCTCAGACCATGAGCGCAACATATCGTTGCTGTTTTGATTGGCATCGAGTATCAGTTGGCCCGCGCTGCCATGCAGTTGACCCGAATCATCTATGACGCCGATCCAACCGAATTGTTCCAGCTGTTTTAGGTATACATTGGGCGTTTTCTATGCTGTCCTTGTCTGCGTTGAGTAATATTGGATTTGCGGCCGCGACCTGGAGCTCGCGACCTCGGGACAACATAAATTCATCCAGCAAAAAAGTGACGTCTTGGCTGTGTCGCTGCAGCTCTTCTTGAAATTTTGTTTCCAAATTGGATGTCATCGGCTGATACGTAATCGCTCCTAAAATGATACAGGGCACGTCGCTGAGCACCATCAAAAAACTCATGAGCTCACCGAAGTGGCTGAGGCCGTGCGAACGGGGTGTTTTTTCATCACCCACTCAGTGCAACGACAGGTCGAGAGCGGATCAAAGCTTACGGGGCTGCGGCTGGCCGAGCGCTGGTGCAAAGACACTGCGGCATCAGTTCGGCCCTGTTTCGAGATGTTTGCGAAGAAAATCGATCCACACCCGGGTACGCCGCGGGCAGCCCCGCATGCTGGGCAGTACGGCAAAGACGCCATTCGGCGGAGCGGCATAGTCGTCCAGTACGCTGACCAGGCGCCCAGCGTCGATGTCAGCTTGCACCTCCCAGGTGCTGCGCCAGGCCAGGCCGAGACCGGCCAGGCACCATTCGTACAATACTTGGCCGTCGCTGCAGTCCAGCGGGCCTCGTGGGCGCACATGCACCAGATCTCGGCGCCCGCCCGGGCCAGGCACGGCAAACGCCCAGCCGCGTGTTTGCGATGCCTCCGACGACAGCACCAGGCAGTCGTGCTGCAGCAGGTCGTGCGGATGGCGCGGCACGCCGCGACGCTGCAGGTAGGCCGGTGTGGCCACGACCAAGCGTCGATTGTCGGCCAGCCGCACGCTCACCAACGAGGAGTCGGGCAGGTCCCCCACGCGCACTGCGCAATCGTAGCCTTCTGCCACCAGGTCGACCAGCCGGTCACTGAGATTGAGCGAGATCGTGACGTCGGGGTAGAGCGCGCGAAAGCGCGGCACCAGCGCTGCGATGTGACGGCGCCCAAAGCCCGCCGGGGCCGTGACGCGCAGATGCCCGCGCACCGCGCTGCCACCGGCACTCACATTGGCCTCGGCTTGCGCCAGTTCTGCCAACAGCCGCTGGCAGTCTTCCAGAAACGCGTTGCCCTCCGGGGTGAGGGTGATGCGGCGTGTGGTGCGCACCATCAGCTTGACGCCCAGGTACTCCTCCAGCGCGTCCAGCCGCCGGCCGATGATGGCCGGTACCACCCCTTCGGCACGTGCGGCCGCAGCCAAGCTGCCGCGCTGGGCCACAGCGACGAAGGTTTCCATGGTCTTGAGGCGGTCCATGTCTGCATTATTGAACAAAAAGTCACGGCTGAAACGGTTGGCGTGCCGTCGATCCGGGCCCGAATTTCCCCTACAGTGACGAGATTCGACAATCCTGGCCCGCACCCCCGGCAGTGGGCCGCCATTGGAGGTTCATGGATCATGACGACACCGCGCATCAACGTCGGCCGGCTGCAGGTGGCCGAGGTGCTGTACCGCTTCATCGAAGACCAGGTGCTGCCCGGCACCGGCATTCCCAGCGATCGCTTTTGGAGCGGCTTCGACGCCATCGTGGCCGACCTGGCGCCGAAAAACCGCGCACTGTTGGCCGAGCGGGATCGCCTGCAAGCCGAGTTGGACAAGTGGCACAGCGCCAATCCGGGGCCGATCAAGAATCCAGCCGCCTACCGCCAGTTCCTGGAGACGATCGGCTACTTGGTGCCGCCGCCCCCCGAGGTGCGCGTGACGACCGCCAATGTCGATGCCGAGTTGGCCACGCAGGCCGGCCCGCAGCTGGTGGTGCCCATCCTCAACGCCCGCTATGCGCTCAATGCGGCCAACGCGCGCTGGGGCAGTCTGTACGACGCGCTCTACGGCACCGATGTCATCCCGGAAGACGACGGCTGTGCCAAAGGCCCCGGCTACAACGAAAAGCGCGGCGAGAAGGTGATCGCCTGGGCGCGCCGCATGCTGGACGAGGCCGCGCCGCTGGCGCAGGGCTCGCACGCCGACGCCACAGCCTACGCGGTGGCGGACGGCGCGCTGCGCGTCACGCTGCGCGGCGGTGTGACCACGGGCCTGAAGGATGCGGCCCAGCTCGTCGGCTACCAGGGCGAGGCGGCGGCGCCGTCATCGGTGCTGCTGCGCCACCACGGGCTGCATCTGGATATCCGCATCGACCGTACGCACCCGATCGGCGCCGCCGACGCCGCGGGCGTCTGCGACGTGGTGGTGGAGGCGGCCCTCTCCACCATCCTGGACCTGGAGGATTCGGTCGCCGCGGTGGACGCCGAAGACAAGGTGCTGGGCTACCGCAACTGGCTGGGCATGATGCAGGGCTGGCTGACCGAAAGTTTCGACAAGGGCGGACGCACGCTCACGCGCGGCCTGCACGGCGACCGCCGCTACACGGCACCGGACGGCCGCAGCGAGGTGGTGCTGCATGGCCGCTCGCTGCTGTTCGTGCGCAACGTCGGTCACCTCATGACCAACCCGGCCATCCTCTACACTGACGCCGACGGCACGGTGCGCGAGATTCCCGAGGGCATCATGGACGCCGTCGTCACGACGACCATTGCCCTGCACGATTTGCAGGGTCGCGGCCGCCTGCCCAGCGGCGAGCCAATCCGCAACAGCCGCACCGGCAGCGTCTATATCGTCAAGCCCAAGATGCACGGTCCGCGCGAGGTGGCGTTTGCGGCAGAGCTGTTTGCCCGCGTGGAGCAAATGCTGGGCCTGCCCGACAGCACGGTCAAGCTCGGCATCATGGACGAGGAACGCCGCACCAGCGTCAACCTGAAGGCCTGCATCGCTGCAGCCGCCAGCCGCGTGGCATTCATCAACACCGGCTTCCTGGACCGCACGGGGGATGAGATCCACACCGCCATGCTGGCCGGCCCGATGATCCGCAAGAACGACATGAAGACGAGCGCCTGGATTCAGGCCTACGAGCGCAACAATGTGCTGGTGGGCCTGAAATGCGGGCTGCGCGGTCGCGCCCAAATCGGCAAGGGCATGTGGGCGATGCCGGACCTGATGGCGGCCATGCTGGAGCAGAAGATCGCACACCCGAAGGCGGGCGCCAACACCGCCTGGGTGCCCAGCCCCACCGCCGCGACGCTGCACGCCCTGCACTACCACCAGGTGGATGTGGCCGCGATCCAGCAGGAGCTGGAGAAGATCGACGCCGACGCCGAGCGCGACATGCTGCTGGCCGGCTTGCTGACGGTGCCGGTGGCGGCCCAGCCGAACTGGAGCGAGGCCGATAAGCAGGCTGAACTGGACAACAACATCCAGGGCATCCTCGGCTATGTGGTGCGCTGGGTGGAACAAGGCATCGGCTGCTCCAAGGTGCCCGACATCCACGACGTCGGTCTGATGGAGGACCGCGCCACGCTGCGCATCAGCAGCCAGCACGTGGCCAACTGGCTGCACCATGGCGTGGTGACCGAGGCGCAGGTACGCGCGACCTTCGAGCGCATGGCGCGCAAGGTCGACCAGCAAAACGCCGGCGACCCCAACTACCGTCCGATGGCACCCCACTTCGACAGCAGTATGGCATTTCAGGCGGCGTTGGACCTGGTGTTCAAGGGCAAGGCGCAGCCCAGCGGCTACACCGAGCCGCTATTGCACGCCTGGCGGCAGAAGGTCAAGGCTGCGGCGGCCTGAGGCCGCAACGGTGTCGATGCGGGCAGTGAACGAGACGCCTGGGCGGGCCGATCCCGCTCGCTGCCCCATTTGCGGTGGCAGCAATGCCTGCGCGATGGAGCGCAAACGGCAAACTGGGCTTGACCAACCGCCGTGCTGGTGCACCCAGGTGCAGTTCAGCGCCGAAATGCTGGACCGGATACCCCCAAATGCCCGTGGATTGGCCTGCATCTGCGCGCGTTGCGCGGCCGCCACGTCGCTGTCGAGGGGCTGAATATCACCGCGGGGTCTAGGCGTGTTCGCTCACCACGCCCCGGTCGCTGCCGTCGCCGCTCCCGCAGCCAGCGGCAGCTCCGATGCGGACCGATCCGGCCGTGCGCCGAAACTGCGCCGTCAGCTGCATCCGGTCGGGCATTGCCTGCCGCTGCAGCGCGATACCGTCGTCCATGTCGGCAAGCTGCTGCGCCAGCAGCCACAGCACGCCGTCGGTGTGGACCGGCTCCGCGCCCACGCGGCCTCGCCGGTTGCGACGGTAGCGTCGCGCGCCATGCGGGATTCGACGCGCAACTCCAGCCGGCTACCCTGCTGTATCGCTCACTCTAGCATGGCGCGCACCCAGCCGTGGGCCACGGTCGGATCGATCAGCAGCTCGACAGGGCACAGCTGCTGCCGCACCGTGATTCCTTGCCCGACCAGGGTTTCGCATGGCTCCTGCAGTACGGATTCGACAACGTAGGCGATGTGCGGCCATTCGCCCATCTACCCGCGGGGACAAATCGGCCGCAGCATGAAAGCGGGGGTGGACTGAGTCACGTTCTGGCGCCGGATGGAATGTCCGCAAAGCGGTGCGCGCATAATCCGGGGCCGAATATAGCCCGAAAATCGAGCCGAACAGCATGGACGCGTCCGTTTCTGATTTTCCCCCGAGGAAAGTGATATTGATTGACGCCAATGCGGCGGCGCGCTTGGTCATGCAGGGCTTGCTGCAGGCCGAGGGCGCCGATGTGCGCGCTTTCGGCCTCGGTGAAGAGGCGCTGCAAGCGCTGGCCGGCGGACTGAACGTCGATTTCGTGTTGGTGTCGCGCCACTTGCCCGATATGGGGGCGCTCGACCTTTTGCGCCGCGTGCGGCAGATGCCCGGTGGGGCGCTGCTGCCGGTGGTGCTGATCACTGGCGATGTGGAAGAGCCTTTGCGTTTGAGTGCGCTCGAAGGGGGCTTCACCGATGTGTTGTGGCGCGCTGCGCCGGAGCAGATGGCAGCGCACCTGCGCGCACTGCTGCGCCGCCAGGCTGTATTGCAGCGCGCACGCATCTTGCTGGTGGAGGATTCGCCGGCGATGGCCGCGCTCGCCGCGGAAGCGCTGGCCCCGATGGGCATGGAGGTGGAACACGCGCTGCGGGCGCACGAGGCGCTGGAGCGGCTCGAGCAACGGCCCTTTGACCTCGTCATCGTCGACGTCGTGCTGCCAGGACCGCTGACCGGACTCGGGCTGCTGGCGGCCATCCGTAGCCGGCGCGACGATCTGGCGGAGTTGCCGGTGCTGGCCTATACCGGCTTTGACGAGCGCGTACGCCGCGTCGAGATGCTGCGCCGCGGCGCCAACGACTATGTCACCAAGCCGATCGACGCGGAGGAGTTGCGCGCGCGCGCAAGCAACTTGGTGCGCTACTGGCGGTTGCTGCAGCAGGTGCGCCATCAACACGCCTTGCTGGCGCGCCAGGCCGTCACCGACGCGCTGACCGGCGTGCACAACCGTTACCTGCTCGACGAATCGGGCCCGCGCTATGTGCGCCGCGCTTGGCGCGGCGGCGAGCCGCTGGCGGCGATGATGCTGGATCTGGATTATTTCAAAGACGTCAATGACCGATACGGCCATGACCGCGGCGATCGGGTGTTGCAGGAGCTCGCGAATCGGCTGCGTGAGCAGGTGCGACCCGAGGATGTGCTGGTCCGCTACGGCGGCGAGGAGTTTGCGCTGCTGCTGCCTCGGCTGGCAGCCGGGGCGGCCGAGTCGCTTGCCGAGCGGCTTCGGCAGGCGGTCGCGCAGCAGCCGCTGGCTGGGCTGACGCTGACGGTCAGCATCGGTGTATGCGTGTGGCAGCCGACCCCTACCCCTGGGGCTGCATCCCAGGCTGAGCAAGCTGCGGCCGTACTGCGTGGCCTGCTTGTGCACGCCGATCGCTGCCTCTATCGCGCCAAGGGCGCGGGGCGTAACCGTTGCGAGGTCGATGTCGTCGAAGCCGTGCCGCTGGCCTGAGTAGGCGCGGCGCAACGAGCCGTTCAGTCGCGTCACAATATGGCATCATGAATCCGACCAGCGCTTCCTTCGGCCTTCCAGCCCCCTACCCGCTGTCACGCCCGCGCCGCTTGCGCCGTGACGTTTTTACCCGCAACCTCGTGCGCGAGCACCATCTGACGGCACACGACTTGATTTACCCGGTGTTCGTGCTCGACGGGCGCGGCCGGCGGGAGCCGGTTGCCTCGATGCCCGGAGTGGAGCGGTTGAGCCTCGATCAGCTGTTGCCGGTGGCGCAAGAATGCGTGGACCTGGGTATCCCCGTGCTGGCGCTGTTTCCGGTGATCGACCCCGCGCTCAAGACCCCGGATGGCCGTGAGGCTTGCAACCCCGACGGACTCATCCCGCGTGTGGTAGCCGAGCTCAAAGCCCGCGCGCCCAACCTGGGCATCATGACCGATGTGGCGCTGGATCCTTACACCAGCCACGGGCAGGACGGGTTGCTGGATGACACCGGCTATATCGTCAACGATGCGACGGTGGATGTGCTGGTCAAGCAGGCGCTGGTGCAGGCGGCCGCCGGTGTGGACATCGTCGCGCCCAGTGACATGATGGACGGTCGCATTGGCGCCATCCGCCAGGCGCTGGAGGCGTGCGGCCATGTGCACACGCGCATCATGGCCTATAGCGCCAAGTACGCCAGTGCCTTCTACGGGCCGTTCCGCGACGCGGTGGGCAGCGCGGCCAACCTGGGCAAGGCCGACAAGAAGGTCTACCAGATGGACCCCGGCAACACCGACGAGGCGCTGCGCGAGGTGGCGCTGGACCTGGCCGAAGGCGCCGACATGGTCATGGTCAAACCCGGCATGCCGTACTTGGATGTGGTGCGCCGCGTCAAAGACGCATTTAAGGTGCCGACGTTTGCCTACCAGGTCAGCGGCGAATATGCGATGCTTAAGGCCGCCGCGGCAAACGGCTGGCTGGATCATGATGCGGTCATGATGGAAAGCCTGCTGGGCTTCAAGCGCGCGGGTGCCGATGGCGTTCTGACCTACTTTGCGCGCGACGCGGCTCGCCTGCTGCATCGGTATTGAGCGCGGATCCATGAGGCATCTGCAACCCACTGAGGCGTGGCGCTGGCTACAGTCGTGCGCGCAGGCCGCCCCCGAGCGAGCGCCGTTGTTCGTCGATGTGCGCATGGAGATCGAGTCGCTCTATGTGGGCCGCCCGCCGGGCGTGGTCAACATTCCGTGGTACGAGTATCCGGATTTGACGCCCGATCCGCAGGGCTTCGCGCGCAAGGTGCTAGAGGAAGCCGGCAGCCTGGACCGTGCAGTGCTGCTGATCTGTCGCAGCGGCAAGCGCACGCTGGACGCCGGTGCGGCGCTGGAGGCGGCGGGCTTTACCGACGTGGCGCATGTGGTGCACGGCTTCGAGGGCGAGCTGGACGAGCATTTCCACCGCTCCAGCCGCAACGGCTGGCGCTTCGAGGGTTTGCCCTGGGAACAGATGTGACGCTGACGCCTGCGCAAGCCCTGGCCGAGGGCCGGCGCGTGCTGGCCGAGGTGTTCGGCTACACGGCTTTTCGTGGCCAGCAGGCCGACATCATCGCGCATGTGGCGGCCGGCGGGGATGCGCTGGTCCTCATGCCCACCGGGGGCGGCAAGTCGTTGTGCTACCAGATCCCGGCCATCGTGCGCCAGCGCGCGGGGATGGGCGTGACGCTGGTGGTCTCGCCGCTGATCGCGCTGATGCACGACCAGGTTGGCGCACTGCGCGAGGCGGGTGTCGAGGCGGCTTACCTCAACTCTAGCCTCGCGCCAGAGGCCGCCGAGGCGGTGGAGCAGCAGCTGATGCGCGGCGAGCTCACCCTGCTATATGCCGCGCCGGAGCGTATCGTCACTCCGCGCTTCCTCGCACGCTTGCAGTCCCTGCACAAGTTTGGGCGACTGGCCTTGCTGGCGATCGACGAGGCGCACTGCATCAGTCAGTGGGGGCACGACTTTCGCCCCGAATACCGCGAGTTGGCGCGGCTGGCCGAGTGCTGCCCAGGCGTGCCACGCATTGCGCTGACCGCCACGGCGGATGCACTGACGCGCGCCGATATCGCGGCGCACCTGCGGCTGGATGGGGCTCGCACCTTCGTGGCGAGCTTTGACCGTCCCAACATCCGCTATACCATCGTCGAGAAGGACCACGCGCTGCGCCAGCTGCTGCGATTCGTGGCCGCTGAGCATACCCTAGCGGACGGCCGCCACGAGGCCGGCATCGTCTACTGCGCCTCGCGGCGCAAGGTGGAGGAGGTGGCCGCGCGGCTGCAGGCCGCCGGGCTGCGTGCGCTGCCCTACCATGCCGGGCTGGACACCTCCACGCGCCAGCGCCACCAGGATCGCTTCGTGCGCGAGGACGGGCTGGTGATGGTGGCCACCATCGCCTTCGGCATGGGCATCGACAAGCCCGATGTGCGTTTCGTCGCGCACTTGGATCTGCCGAAGAACATCGAGGGTTACTACCAGGAGACGGGCCGCGCCGGCCGCGATGGCGAGCCAGCCAACGCCTGGATGGCTTACGGGCTGCAGGACGTGGTGCAGCAGCGCCGCCTGATCGATGACAGCGGTGCCGACGATGCGTTCAAGCATATGCTGCGTGCCAAGCTGGAGGCGCTGCTGGCGCTGGCCGAATCGACCGGCTGCCGCCGCCAGCAGTTGCTGGCTTACTTTGGCGAGGATAGTGCGCCGTGCGGCAACTGCGACAACTGCCTGCAGCCGCCCCAGACCTGGGATGCGACTGAGGCGGCGCGCAAGCTGCTGTCGTGCATCTATCGTCTGCAGCAAAGCGGTGCGGCTTTCGGTGCCGGCCACGTGATTGACGTGCTGCGTGGCCAGGTCAGCGACAAGGTGCGCGCGCACGGCCACGAGCGGCTATCCACCTGGGGCATTGGGCGTGAACTGGACGAAGCCACCTGGCGGCGCGTGCTGCGCCAGTTGGTGGTACGCGGCGCGGTGGAGGTGGCCGGGGAGTTGCACACCTTACACCTGACAGCGGCGGCGCGACCGATCCTGCGCGGCGAGCAAGCGCTGCGCTTGCGCGTGATCGCCGAGGGCCGCTCGGTGCGGCCGCAGCGGCCCGCGCGGGCGCTGCTCAGCGAGGCCCGCTTGCCCTTGCGCCAGCGCGAGGTGCTGGCGGCACTCAAGCGCTGGCGTGCCGACATCGCGCGCGCCCATGACCTGCCAGCCTATGTGATCTTTCACGACGCTACCCTCGTGGCGCTGGCGCAGCGCCTGCCGGCGCGTGACGGCGATTTGGTCGGCATCCCCGGCCTGGGTGAAAAAAAACGCGCCGCCTATGGCGCCGAGGTGCTGCGTATCATCGCGCAAGCGCTCGACGCGGCTGGCGCGCAGCCCTACGAGCCACTGGCGGCGTCGGCCTGACGGCGCCGGCCGCAAGCCCGTTGCAACCGTCAGCTGCGGCGGCGCAACTCGGCGCAGTAGTCCACCAGTGGCACGGCCGGGGTCAGCCATAACGCATCGTAGGCGGGATCCTGCGCCGGCTCGATCGCGTCGGTGGCGCGCAATTCGACGCTGTAACAGGCCCGTGCGGCGCCGACCCCGACGCGCCGCATCAGATGGTGGGGTACCCCGCGGTCGCGCCGTGCATGCTGAACCCCCGTCACCAGCAGTACCATGCGGCCTGCGGCGCGGCGATCAAGCAGCGTCGTCGCCATCGCGTCGTCGCGCGCCAGCTGGATGCGCGCCATGATCGGCAGCTGCGCTGCGGGCAGCAGGCCGCAGTGGCCCTCCTGCAGTGCGCGGTGAAGCGCGGCGCGCTGCTCGTTATCGGTCAGCGTATCGTCCCAGGCAGCGTCGCGCATCACCTCGCTATGCCGATGGCGCGGTAAATTGCCACCGACCACCGGTACGCCAGCGCGCACCGCAGCCATCACCACCGGCCCATAGCGCTGCCACGGCCAACCGGCATCGTGCCACGCCAGCGCTGCGCGCACGGCGGCCTCGTCAGCGTCGGAGGTCAGCGCTTCGGTGTCGCGACCGCGCTCGGCCATCTCCAACACCAGCGCGGCAAGGCGCCCTTGCGTTGCCAGCGCCTGCACGGCGGCGGCCTGCAGCCATTGGTGGGCATCCGCGTCGTGTTGTTCGCCCAACAGCAACCACTCAACCCCATCGGGCAGGGCCGCCAGCCGAGTGCGCACCCAGTCCAACCGTACCGAGGGATCGGCCACGCAGCAGCGCGCATCCGCTCCACCCCCGGGCAAGAGGCGGGCGAGCGCGGGCCCCCAGCCACCCGCCGTGGCCAGCGCCGCACCTACCGCAGAACCCCAGCGCAAGCAAAGCCGCCGGACTGAGTCGACTTCCATGCAACTATTATCGGGTCTGCGCCGCACAACGGCATGTGGCGCCAATTCCTTTTTTGATTCGGAGTTCTAGCATGGGCAAAAAAAGCATCACCAAAGCGGTCAGCGGCGGGACGGCCGGGCCGGATATCGGCATTGCGCCGGCGCAGCGCGCTGCCA
>NZ_JARJMT020000113.1 GCF_029335975.1 Tepidimonas sp. | reverse complement strand
ACATCCACATCGTTGGCCGCCAACAAACCCACGATCTCGTAGGCGCTGTCGGAGCCGGGCACCTGACGAACCTGGATGGCCGCAGGAATCCCCCCCGCGTCGGTAGAGGGCTTGTGCGCCCCAGAGTGCACCACCGTCGCCGGAATGCCGATGGGCCGCGTCAGGGCAGCGGATGTAATGCGCAATTCGGGCGATCGCACCGTCACCGCCCGGGACAGCTCGGTCCCCGCCGCAGCGCGGATGCGCACCTGCATATCGCCGATGGCCACCCCCTGACTGCGCCACTGCTCCTCATCGAGCGGGGTGACCGTCGCCACCAACGGCGCACTGCCGACGATGGTGTAGGGCTTGAGCCCGCCGCTGACCCGGAAGGTGCGGGCCTCGGCGGCACCCACCCCGAGCGTGAGCGCCGCCGGCGCGGTGGTGTAGAGCGGCACGCTCGTGCCGACAGTGACCGACACGGTTTGCGTGGTGCCTGCGCGGTCGCTCACCGCCACCGTCGTCGACGCCCCGGGCGCCACCCCGCCGATGACCAGCGTCTGCCCATCGATCGCCGCCACGGCCACCGCCGACTCGGTGCTCACGGCCCGGTAGGGTGGCACGCCCCCGCTGACGGGCAATCGTTTCGATTCGCCCGGCAGCACGGTGAGGGCCGACACCCCTCCCAACGACAGCCCCCCCGTGGTGGGATTCGCCCCTGGCGAGCCGCCTCCGCCCCCGCACGCCACCGTCAAAAAGGCGACGAGGATCGACAAGACCATCCTCATCGGTGCCATGCGCCTAGCCGTTTCGCGCTGCTTCATCGGGTTGTGTCTCGGTTGAGGAGCGGCGCCGCCGCACTGTCAACGATATACGGGGTAAGAAAGATCACCATTTCGCGTTTTTGCGTATCGCGGTTGCGACTCTTGAACAAATTACCCAGCACCGGGACATCGCCCAGAACGGGCACCTTGTCCTCAGCCGTGGATTCTTCGTGTTCAAAAATGCCACCGATCATCACGGTACCGCCATTTTCCACCATGACATCGGTTTGAACCTCGCGCACATCGAGCTGCGGCCCGGCATCGGTGATGCGCAGCAGCCGGTTCTTCGCTGCCTTGAGCTTGACCATCACCTGGCCAGAGGGCGTGATCTGCGGCTCCACCTCGAGTTGCAGATTGGCGTCGATGGACTCGATGACATCCTCGATCTGGCCATTGGCCGCCTGTCGCCGCCGGACGAAGCGGATCTGATCGCCCTGCTTGATGGTGGCCTTGGTCAAATCCCCGGTGAGCACGCGGGGGCTGGAGATGATGCGCCCCTGGTTGTCGGATTCCAGGGCCGACAGCTCGAGGTTGAGGAAGCGATTGGCCGCTGGGCTGAAGAGCGAAATCGCAAACCGGGGCACCTCTGCGCCCGACAGCCCACTGCGTGCCGGCAGGCTGACGAAAGAGGTGTTGGCGTTGTTCATCAGGTTGGCCGTCTGCCCGGTGGTGGAGGTGATGGCGTCATACGAGGCGCCGATCGCTGCTCGTGCTGTCCCCCCGAGACTGTAGCCCGCATCGCCGCCGCGGATGGTGCGCAGATCGGCACCGCCCAACCGCACCCCCAGCGAGCGGCTGAAACCCTCGCGCGCCTCCACGATACGGGCCTGGATCATGACTTGACGCCGCGGGGTATCGATGCGCGCCATGAACTGGCGCACCGCTTCCATGCGGGAGGCGACGTCGGTGACGAACACCTGGTTGGTCCTGGCATCGGCAATCACCGAGCCGCGGGCAGACAGCAAACGGTTGGTGCCGGCACTCTGCCCCGAGCCCGTATTGACGCCCTGCCGCAGAGCGTCGGCGGCCTCCTGCGCTTTGGCGAAGTTCAGGCGGAAGATCTCGGTCTGCACTGCCTCGAGCGCCTCGAGCTTATTGCTGACCTCGCGCCGCGCCAGCGCCTCGTCATCCAACTCCTTCTTCGGGGCGACCCGAATCACGTTGCCGGTCTTGGTCATGCCCAGTTGCTTGGCTTCCAGGATGATGTCGAGCGCCTGGTCCCAGGGCACATCCTTCAAACGCAGGGTCAGGCTGCCCTGCACGGTGTCGGTGGTGATGATGTTGAAGTTGGTGAAGTCGGCGATCACCTGCAGCAGCGAGCGCACATCGATATTCTGGAAGTTGAGGGAGAGCTTCTCGCCGCTGTACTTGGGCCCCTGCACAAGCCGGTTGGGGTCGGGCCTGACCGGGCGCACCTCCAGCACGAACTGTTTGTCGCTCTGGTAGGCGCTGTGTTCCCACGCGCCGGCATTTTCGACCAGCAGGCGCACGCGATCGCCGATCTGGGTGGCCGTCACGGTGTGCACTGGGGTGCCAAAATCCGTCACATCCAATCGCCGGCGCAGGCCTTCGGGCAGCGAGGTGCGCAAAAACTCCACCACCAGATTGCGCCCTTGCGGCCGGACATCCACGCTGGTCTGGGGGTGGGCCAGCTCCACGATCAGGCGGCCAGCGCCATCCCCACCACGGCGAAAATCGATGTCGCTCAGGGCCGTCACGCCGCTGTCGACAGCGGCGGCGGGCCCACCAGTTGCCGCACCGCTGTGCAGGGTCACGAGCAGCACCTGCCCCTGGATCTGGGTGTCGTAGGGCACGGCGCGCAAGAGATTGAGAACCAAGCGGGTGCGGCCAGCGGCTTCGATGACGCGGATCGAGCGCAAATTGCCTTGGTTGACCTCGATGATCCCTTGCCCGGTGGCATTGGTGGTGTCAGCAAAATCCAATGCGATGCGCGCGGGCGTCTGCAGGGCAAACCCGCTGGGCTGGGCCTTGAGCGGTTCGGTGGCTTCGATGCGAATCACTTCGTTGCCACCGCTCAGGCCTGCCGTGACGGAGCGGATGGCCCCTTGCGCATGCGCCCAGCCGCTGGCCAGAACAGCCGCAGCCGCCAGGGCAAGCGCCACCCAGCGCTGGCACCAGCCCCTGTACTCAAAGGCATCACCGTGTGAACGATGGGCGAAGCTCATGGGCCAGTTCCTTCTTGTAGCTGCAAAGTGGCGGTACGCTCGACCCACTCGCCGGCCGCGTCCTGCACGATCTCGCGCAGCGTGATCTGATGGTCGGAGACAGCGGTCACCCGCCCGTAGTTTTGCCCCAGATAATGACCGGTCGCCACCTGGTAGAGCAGCCCATTGGCGCGGACCAGGGCCACACGCCGTCCCCCCATGTCCAGCAGGCCCACCATCGTGATGGCGTCCAGGGGAAACTCCTCCAGCGGCTCGCGCCGCCGGCGCATTTCGGATTCGATCAGGCGGGACGAGGCCCCACTGGCCGCGTCGCTGCGCAGCACACGAACCAGCCTTTCTTCGCTGAAAGGCGCGGGCGCATCAACTCCCTCGTAAGGCTGGGGTTGATAGGCAGCAGGGGGCTGAATCTCGGGCACCTGCGGGCGCGCAGAGGCCCGCTGTTGCGCCATCCACTGGGCCAGATCCCCGCCGTCGTGGCCGCTGGAGCACGCCAGCAGCCCGAGCGAGACGGCCGCGATACCCAAGCCAGCCCAGAGGCCGCGCAGAGGGTGCGCACCGCGGGTCATTTCTTGCCCCCCTGGGCCGTTTTGTTGGCCGCTTTCTGGGCCAGCACTTCGTCCGGATCCAGGTAGCGGAAGGTCTTGGCCGTGGCCTCCATGGTCAGCAGATCGTTGCGGTTGGCCACCGGGTTGATCGACAGGTTGTTCAGCGTCACGATGCGCGACAAGTGGGCAATGTCCGACACGAACATGCCAATGTCGTGGTACGAGCCGCTCACCCGCACGGTGATGGGCAGCTCGGCATAGTAATCGCGCACCGCCTCCTGCCCGGGGCGAAAGAGCTCGAACTGCAGCCCCCGGCCGATACCCGCCTGGTTGATGTCGGACAGCAAGGCATCCATCTCGGCCCGGTTGGGTAGCTGCTTTTCCAGCTGCGCGACATGCAGCCGCACCTGCTCGAGCTGTGCCTTGAGTATGTCGAGGGCGGCGGCCATGGCCACTTTTCGGCTGAACTGGGTCCGCAACTCGTTCTCGCGCTGCTGGGCGGCTTCGAGCGCGTCGAGGCGATCGGACAGCCAGACGAACCACAGCACCACGACGATGAAGAACGCGACCGCCACCAGCAACAAGGTCCGTGGCAGCGCCGGCCAGCGGGAGGGGTCATTGGGATCGAGCCCGCTGAACTGTTGCTGCAAAGTCTGCCGCAGATCGGCCCAGTCAATGGATGAGGACTTGCGCTTGGAGGCCATGGCGTCATCCGGTGGCTAGGTCAAGCCCCGCTCTTGCCCTGCACGACGCGCAGCGCAAACTGGAAGACCCGCCGCTGCCCGCCCGGGGTGAAATTCTGGGTGCCAGCCGTGATCTCGATGAGCTGTGGCTGGCGCAACCAGGGGCTCTGGGTGGACAGATTGCGCAGCAACTCGGACACCCGCTCCTGCGACTGGGCCACCCCGGTGATCGCAATCCCATCGGCCTCCTGTTTGATTGAGCGCAAATACACCCCATCGGGCAAGCGCCGCACCAGTTCATTGAGTAAGTGGACCGGCAGGTTGCGCTCGGCCTGCAGGCTCTGCACAGCGTCTTGGCGCGCCTTGAGGGCATCCAGCTCGGTTTGCAGCGTGGCGATTTCCTTGATCTGTTGGTCGAGCTTGGCGATTTCGGACTGCAACTGGTGGTTGCGCCCCTCCTGTACAGCGATGCGTGCCTCGAACCCCATATAGACCACGCCCGCGAGGGCCACCCCAGCGAAGGCAGCCAGGCCCAGATGGGTGAAGAAAGCCTCGCGCCGCTTCTTGCGCGCCCACTCCCGGTGGGGCAGCAGGTTGATGGCGATCATGGCGCAAACCTCCGCAAGGCCAGCCCCGTGGCAACCAGGTAGGACGTCGCCTCCAGGGCCAGGCGCGCAGCAGGCAGGGTGGGCGGCAAAGCCATGCCCTCGAAGGGATTGAGCACCCGGGTGGCAAAACCCGTCTGGGTCATGACCACATCGGCCAGCCCAGGCAGACTGGCCGCACCGCCAGACAACAAAATGTGATCCACCTTGTTGTGCGGGGTGCTGGTAAAAAAGAACTGCAGCGCCCGACCCAGTTCTTGCCCCAGGGTCTCCAGAAACGGCTGCAGCACCGTCTGCGCATAGTCGGCCGGCAGGCCAACGCCGGTTTTCTTTTTTTGCTCCGCTTCTGCCAAGGCCATGCCGTACTGGCGCGCAATCATCTGGGTCAGCGCGGCGCCTCCGACCGGCTGGTCGCGCTCGTAGATCAACTCGTCGTTGCGGATGACCTGCAAACCCGTGGAGTGTGAGCCAATCTCGAACAAGGCGACCAGCAGTGGGCTGCCCGGGTTGGGCAGCCGCTCGATGGCCCGCCGTGCAGCCAGGCGCGACGCGTAGGACTCGACATCCATGATCACCGGATTGAGGCCTGCCGCCTCGGCCAGCCCCTGACGGTCCGAGACCTTTTCTTTGCGCGAGGCAGCCACCAGCACCTCGTCGTATCCGGCAGCCGTGGGCGACGGCCCGATGAGGCAAAAATCCAGCGCGACTTCAGACAGCGGAAAGGGGATGAGTTGCGCCGCCTCCGCCTCGACCTGGATTTCCAGCTCGTCCTCCGTCAAACCGGCGGGCAGGCTGACCTTGCGCGTGATCACGGCGGAGCTGGGTAAAGCCAGCGCGACATTCTTGGTCCGGGTGCCGGCCTTGCGCACGAGTCGGCGCAGGGCCTCGGCCACCTCGTCGAACTGCTCGATATTGCCCTCCGCCATCCAACCCTTTTCCAACGGCTCGATCGCGCAGTGCAGCAAGGCGCAGTCGCCATTGCGCGCGCGCCCCAACTCCACCAGCTTCAGCGAGCTGGCGCTGATGTCGATGCCGAGCAGCGGTGCGGGCTCACGGCGAAATAACGATTCCCATACCGTCATCGGTTCGAATACTAGCAGTTCAGTCCTGCTTCACCCAGGGAAACCTCGCGCCGCGAGACACGGTTGTGCCGGGTCTCGTTGCCCACACCCGACAGCAGCCGCTTCCTATAATCGCGCTGCCTGGCTGTCGCGCACGGCGCCCCCGCCCACCCCATGACAC